>JAGNYR010000027.1:0-4426 GCA_017984835.1 Flavobacterium sp.
ATGTGGCTGAGATGGAATTGCAGACAAGACCAAAAAGGAGTCGATTTAGGCATTTGGAAATCGATACCCTCTTCCAAATTATCCTGCCCATTGGATGTTCATTCGGGGAACGTTGCCCGGAAATTGGGATTGCTAACCCGCAAGCAAAATGACGGAAAAGCACTGTCTGAATTGGATGCAAATTTACGCCTCCTGGACCCACAAGACCCCGTAAAATATGATTTTGCATTGTTTGGACTCGGTGTTTTTGAAAACTTCTAAAATCTATCAAACCCAAATGTTCCCAATACTACTTTGCTCACATCGAAAGTGGAGCAAATTTCACAGGTCGCATAACAGAAGTAATCGTCCATTTTCGCACTGAAATCAACTGAAATATTATTGAGAGAAATCTCAAAAAAAGTGTTATTTTTGCTAATGAATTAAACAAAACACTATGTTAATTATAGGCATTGCAGGAGGTACCGGATCGGGAAAAACAACGGTTGTTAATCAGATACTAAACGAATTACCGGAAACAGAAGTCGGAATCATTTCACAAGATTCTTACTACAAACAAAATAACAACATGAGTTATGAAGAACGTAGTAACATCAATTTTGACCACCCAAGAGCCATCGATTTTGAATTACTCGTTGAGCATTTGCAAGCATTAAAAACAGGGCAAACCATTGATCAACCTGTCTATTCATTTGTAACACATAACCGTACCGATGACACCGTCACAACGCATCCTCGAAAAGTAATGATTGTTGAAGGTATCCTAATCTTAACCAATCCCGAATTGAGAGAAATGTTTGACATCAAAATATTTGTACATGCCGACTCCGATGAACGATTGATCAGACGTTTAAAAAGAGACATCGCCGAGCGCGGACGCGACATGGAAGAAGTACTCAACAGGTATCAAACTACTTTAAAACCGATGCACCAACAGTTCATCGAACCTACCAAAGCCTTTGCAGACATCATCATACCAAACGACAAATACAACACCGTAGCTATCGATGTAGTTCGTGCGGTAATTAATCAACGAATCAACTAATTTTTTCTATCTTTAGCAAATGAAAAATGGGTACCAACAACTTATAGAAAAACATCCCTTCCTGAAATTTTTAGGAAGTAAATACACCTTGGTTTTACTCTTTTTTCTCACGTGGATCTTATTCTTTGACAACTATTCGTATTTGGACCATCGCATGCTCGACAAGCAAATTAACGAACTCGAAGACAACAAAGTCTATTATCAAAACGAAATTGCCAAAGACAAAAAAAAGATCAAGGAACTCAATCACATTGGGCAAATTGAAAAATATGCACGCGAAAAATATTTCATGAAAAAAGACAGTGAAGACATCTATATCATTGAAGTAGAAAAAGATAAAATAAAAGACAGTATTGCAGCAAACAAATAGTTTTTTTTAGAAGCTATTCCCGCTTTCGCCTGTATCTTGCTCCGAAAACTACGCAAGGATATCGGCTCTATCGGGGCTAAAAAGAAATTCGAAACAACCTAATTTTTGATAACCAACATAAATCAGTACCGTGAGTCCATCCAAAAAACTTTTCTCAGATTTTGATGCCGTTTCTGCCAAACAATGGAAACAACAAATTCAATTTGAACTCAAAGGAGCCGACTACAACGACACGCTCGTTTGGGAAAGTCCAGAAGGCATCAAAGTAAAACCTTTTTACCACATTGATGAAACGGAATCTTCAATAGAAGTTGCCACCTATGCCAGTCAATTTGAAATTGGACAACCCATCTTTGTACACGACGTAGACAAATCCAATCTTAGAGCCATCGACTCCATCAACAGAGGTGCGGAAAGTATTCATTTCACGATCGAAAACGAGCAATTTTCCATCGATCAATTGATGGCAAACTTGCCTTTAGAAACTACCTCTTATTTTTTTTATTTGCCTTTCCTCTCAATCGATTGCGTGCAATCAATTCATCAATTTTCGCTTAATCACAAAGGAAATTTCTATCTAAACATGGATCCTGTTGGACATCTTGCCAAAGATGGAAATTGGTTTGAAAACCAATCCGCCGATTTTGAAAAATTAGATAAAATAGCCCAAAGTACTTCACTTCCCTTCTTGAGCATCAACGGAAGCTTGTATCAAAATGCGGGTGCCAATATGGTCCAACAATTAGCCTACACACTCGCTCACTGCAATGAATATTTCAACAAACTGAAAGTACAATCAGCCATCACTATTCATTTAGCCGTTGGATCCAATTACTTTTTTGAAATAGCCAAACTAAGAGCTATGAGGTTGCTGTTTAATACCTTAGCAAAAGAGTACGGTCACACGATCGATTGCAACATCGTGGCAACCCCTAGCAAAAGAAACAAGACTCTATACGACTACAACGTCAATATGCTTCGTACTACCACTGAGTGCATGAGTGCCATCATTGGAGGAGCAAACGTGGTGTCAAATTTACCCTATGACGCCTTGTATCATAAAGACAATGAATTTGGTGATCGCATTGCACGCAACCAACTCTTGATCTTAAAAAACGAATCCTATTTCGATAAAGTAAACAACCCTGCCGACGGAACCTATTATATAGAAAGTTTGACCGAGCAATTGGCCTCAAAAGCATTGATTCTATTCAAAGAAATAGAGTCAAATGGTGGTTTCATCAACTTACTATTCAATGGAACCATCCAGAAAAAAATTACCGAAAGCGCTCAAAAAGAACAAGAATTATTCAACGCAGGCAAAGAAGTTTTATTAGGAACCAATAAGTATCCGAACAAAAACGATGCAATGAAAAATGACTTGGAGTTATTTCCGTTTATGAAACAAAATCCACGAAAAACAATTGTGGTTCCGATACTAGAAAAACGATTGGCAGAAAAAGTAGAACAAGAACGTTTAGACCAAGAATAGCCATGAGAAAAGACATACAACATATTACTTTAAATGACGGTCAAAAAACTAAATCGGAGGGTGTTCCAACGCAAACTTTTTTCACCGCAGAAGAGATTGAATTAAAACAAAACTATGCACCCAAAGACATTGAAGGATTAGAACACTTGCAATTTGGAGCGGGTTTCGCACCCAATTTAAGAGGGCCTTATGCCACCATGTTTGTAAGAAGACCCTGGACCATTCGTCAGTACGCCGGATTTTCTACAGCAGAAGAAAGCAATGCCTTTTATAGAAGAAATCTAGCTGCAGGACAAAAAGGATTGTCAGTGGCCTTTGATTTGGCAACACACAGAGGTTACGACTCAGATCACCCACGCGTAGAAGGCGATGTTGGTAAGGCAGGTGTGGCCATTGACTCGGTAGAAGATATGAAAGTACTCTTCGATCAAATTCCACTAAACGAAATGTCGGTATCCATGACAATGAACGGAGCAGTACTTCCCATCATGGCGTTTTATATTGTTGCGGCAGAAGAACAAGGAGTGGCCCCTGAATTGCTTTCTGGCACCATTCAAAACGACATTTTAAAGGAGTTCATGGTTCGAAACACCTACATCTACCCGCCTACTCCGTCGATGAAAATTATTGCCGATATCTTTGAATACACGAGCAAAAAAATGCCGAAATTCAATTCAATTTCTATTTCGGGATACCACATGCAAGAAGCCGGTGCTACCGCAGATATTGAACTTGCTTACACGCTTGCAGACGGACTCGAATACATACGAACGGGATTGTCAACAGGCATGAAAATAGATGAATTTGCACCGCGACTCTCTTTCTTTTGGGCCATTGGTATGAATCATTTCATGGAAATCGCTAAAATGAGGGCCGGAAGAATGTTGTGGGCAAAATTATTGAAACAATTCGATCCAAAAGATGAAAAATCTCTGGCATTGAGAACCCATTGCCAAACGTCTGGATGGAGTTTAACAGAACAAGATCCGTTTAACAATGTTGCCAGAACCTGCATTGAAGCAGCTGCAGCCGCTTTTGGTGGTACGCAATCATTACACACCAATGCCTTAGACGAAGCGATTGCATTACCCACCGATTTTTCGGCGCGAATTGCAAGAAACACCCAAATCTATTTACAAGAAGAAACGAAAATTACCAAAACCGTCGATCCGTGGGCGGGCAGCTATTATGTAGAAAGCTTAACCAAAGAAATTGCGGACAAAGCATGGGCGCTCATCGAGGAAGTAGAAGCACTTGGCGGAATGACCAAAGCAATTGAAGCCGGAATTCCGAAACTGAGAATTGAAGAAGCAGCCGCCAAAAAGCAAGCGCGCATCGACAGCACACAAGATATTATTGTGGGGGTCAACAAATACCGATTGGAGAAAGAAGATCCTCTTCATATTTTAGATATTGACAATGAAATGGTTCGAAATCAACAAGTCGCCCAACTCAAACAAATCAAGGCCACTCGTGATTCAAATAAAGTAACCAACAGTTTAGAACGATTGACAGCAGC
>JAGNYR010000027.1:4526-22436 GCA_017984835.1 Flavobacterium sp.
GGAACAAAAATCAGTGAAGCAGCCATCACGATTTTGGAAGTATTAATCAACGAATCATAAATAAACGAAATGGATTTATCAGCAAAAATGCTTCGCGATGATGCGTTAAAAGGCAAGTCGATCATTGTAACAGGTGGCGGAAGTGGATTGGGAAAAGCAATGACAAAGTATTTTTTGGAATTGGGAGCCAACGTTACAATCACCTCGCGTGACCTCGAAAAACTACAAAAAACGGCCGAAGAACTGACTGCGGAAACCGGAGGAACTTGTTTGGCTCTTGCTTGTGATGTGCGTCATTACGACCAAGTAGAAGCCATGCTTGCTAAAACTCTAGAAACGTTTGGAAAAGTAGATGTATTGTTAAATAATGCGGCAGGAAACTTCATTGCTCCTACCGAACGATTGTCGGCCAATGCTTTTGACACAATCATCGATATTGTGCTCAAAGGAAGTAAAAATTGCACTTTGGCTTTAGGAAAGCATTGGATAGCAAAAAAACAAGAGTCGGCGGTGGTATTAAACATTGTGACTACCTATGCTTGGACGGGTTCTGGATATGTAGTACCTAGCGCAACCGCGAAAGCAGGTGTGCTTGCCATGACACGCAGTCTGGCTGTAGAATGGGCCAAATATGGCATCCGAATGAATGCCATTGCACCAGGTCCTTTTCCTACAAAAGGTGCATGGGAGCGCTTGCTACCTGGTGATCTTGCTTCCCAATTTGACATGACCAAAAAAGTACCGTTGAGACGCGTGGGAAACCACCAAGAGTTGGCAAATTTAGCCGCTTATTTAGTGTCGGATTTTTCAGGCTACATCAATGGTGAAGTAGTTACCATAGATGGAGGCGAATGGCTGCAAGGTGCAGGTGAATTCAACATGCTCGAACAAATTCCGCCCGAAATGTGGGACTTACTAGAGGCCATGATCAAGCAAAAAGGCAGCAAATAAATAATTAAAATTGTTCCAAAATATAAGGTTAATTGAATCCATTTCAGTTGACCTTTTTTTTATTTTAATATGCAAAAGTCGTGGTATACTTGTGTTGATAGAATTTTATAGGTTTGTTAACAAATTAGATTTTTAAAACTGATAAAAAATTGTATTTTTACGACTAAATTTATACGAGCGACTCATGGGGAAAATCATAGCAATAGCAAATCAAAAAGGTGGGGTTGGAAAGACAACTACGTCCATAAACCTGGCTGCCTCTTTGGGTGTTTTAGAAAAGAAAGTATTACTTATTGATGCTGACCCCCAAGCCAATGCAAGTTCTGGATTAGGAATTGATGTGGAGGCAGTTGAAATTGGAACCTATCAAATTCTAGAACACAGCAATTTACCCAACGAAGCTATTGTAGCATCGAGCGCTCCAAATGTAGACATCATTCCGGCTCACATTGATTTGGTAGCCATCGAAATTGAGCTTGTTGACAAAGAAAACAGAGAGTACATGCTGAAAGAAGCATTAGCCAAAATAAAAGATCAATACGATTACATCATCATTGACTGTGCACCATCGTTAGGATTGTTAACACTAAACGCTTTAACAGCAGCTGATTCAGTAGTCATTCCAATTCAATGCGAATATTTTGCACTGGAAGGCTTAGGAAAATTACTCAACACCATAAAAAGTGTTCAAAAAATACACAACCCCGATTTAGATATTGAAGGATTATTGTTGACGATGTATGACTCAAGATTACGTTTATCAAATCAAGTAGTGGATGAAGTACAAAAGCACTTCAACAACATGGTTTTTGAAACGATCATTCAACGAAACGTGAAACTAAGTGAAGCCCCGAGTTTTGGTGAAAGTATCATCAACTTTGATGCAACAAGCAGAGGGGCGTCCAACTATTTAAGTTTGGCAACTGAAATTATTAAAAAAAACAGCAATTAATATTTTTATAAATGGCAAAAGCAATTAAAAAACAGGCTTTAGGAAGAGGATTATCAGCATTATTAAAAGATCCTGATAACGACATTACTTCTGTAAACGATAAAAATGCTGATAAAGTTGTTGGAAACATCATTGAACTTGAAATTGATACAATCGAAATCAATCCGTTTCAACCGAGAAGCAATTTCAACGAAGAATCACTAAAAGAATTAGCTACTTCGATCAAAGAATTAGGCGTTATTCAGCCGATTACTGTTCGAAAACTTGACTTCAATAAATACCAATTAATTTCGGGAGAAAGAAGATTACGTGCTTCCAAATTAATAGGATTACAAACCATACCTGCCTACATCCGAATTGCAAATGATAACGAGTCGTTGGTAATGGCATTGGTAGAAAACATCCAACGTCATGATTTGGACCCTATTGAAATTGCACTTTCTTACCAACGTTTGATTGATGAAATTCAATTAACGCAAGAGCAAATGAGTGAACGAGTAGGTAAAAAACGTTCTACAATCACCAATTATTTACGTTTGTTAAAACTTGATCCAATCATTCAAACAGGCATTCGTGATGGATTCATTTCGATGGGACATGGTCGAGCTTTGATTTCGATTGAAGACCAAGACGTTCAATCAGGTATCTATCAAAAAATTGTCAGCCAAAACTTATCTGTTCGCGACACAGAAGCTTTGGTAAAAAAATACCAAGACGGAAAAAAACCAGCCGCTACTAAGTCAAAAGCAAAGCAATCCTTTGACGTTCAATCGGAACAATCTGCAGCGATCAACTCCTTTTTTGGATCAAAAGTAGCCATTAAAGTAAGTGCAAACGGTAAAGGAACCATTTCTGTTCCGTTTCATTCTGAAGAAGATTTTAAAAGAATTATTAAATTAATGAACGCTTAGTGAAAGGCTCTATTAAAATAATAATTTGTTTTTTTTTATTAGGAAATACAGCCCTGTTTTCTCAAAATAAAGAAGTGAATGAATTGGTGATTACCGATTCCATTCAAAAAAGTACCATCAATCCGTTGGCTCCTTCAAAAGCAGCTTTTTACTCTGCTATTTTACCCGGCTTAGGACAAGCTTACAACAAAAAATACTGGAAAATTCCTTTGGTGTATGGAGCCATTGGAACAGGTGTTTATTCTTACATTTCAAACAACACAAAATACCACCGATACAGAGACGCTTATATCAGTCGTTTATCGGGTTATTCCAATGGAGATTTGTCTAATTTAGACAACGACCGGTTGATTTCGGGTCAGAAGTTTTACCAAAAAAACCGTGATTTATCGTTATTAGTAACCGTTGGATTGTATGTTCTGAACATTGTAGACGCCAATATTGACGCCCACTTAATTCAGTTCAATGTCAATGAGAATTTATCCATTAAACCTGATTTACTGATGGACGAACTCAATAGAAAGCAAAATTTGGGCGTATCCATGACTTTTAATTTTTAGAAAAATTTAACTAAACTGATTGTAACATAAACTGTTAATTACATCTAATAAAACATGAAAATAGCACTTCTGGGATATGGCAAAATGGGTAAAGTAATTGAACGAATTGCTTTAGAACGTGGACATGAAATTGTATTAAAGAAAACCGAAGAAAACTCTTTCGACGGCTTGCTTGATGCAGATGTAGCAATTGACTTTAGTGTTCCATCTGCTGCGGTTCAGAATATTTCAGAATGTTTGCATCACAATATTCCCATCGTATCGGGAACGACCGGATGGTTAGAACACTATGATGACATGACTTCATTGTGTACTTCAAAAAACGGTGCTTTCATTTATGGTTCTAATTTTAGTTTAGGAGTTAATTTATTTTTTGAATTGAATGCACACTTAGCCAAAATAATGAGTCGTTTTAACCAATACGAAGTATCGATGGAAGAAATTCATCATACCCAAAAATTGGACAAACCAAGCGGAACGGCCATTACGTTAGCACAGAACATTATCAAAGAAAAAAACCTTTCTTCGTGGAGTATCGAAAACCCGAATGAAAACGAACTTTTTATCGATGTAAAAAGAATCGACTCGGTACCAGGTACCCACTCTATTTCATACACATCAGAAGTGGATACAATCGAAATAACACACACAGCTCACAACCGCGACGGATTTGCTTTGGGTGCTGTTATTGCATCTGAATGGTTAATTAATAAAAAAGGCATCTACACAATGAAAGATGTTTTAGGATTATAGTAATTAAAAAAAAATAAAAATATGTCTGTAAATCAATGGTTATTATTCATACTAATTATTCAAGTTGTACACTTTTTAGGGACTTGGAAATTATACATCAAAGCAGGTAGAAAATCTTGGGAAGCAGCAATACCCGTATACAATGCGATCGTATTGATGAAAATAATTAACCGCCCTACTTGGTGGACTGTTTTGTTATTTATTCCGGTGATCAATTTGATATTATTCCCGGTCGTTTGGGTAGAAACTCTTCGCAGTTTTGGGAAAAATTCAACCCAAGACACCCTTTTGGGCATCGTAACTTTTGGTTTGTCTATTTTCCTACTCAATTATTCCAAGGACATCCAATACATTCAAGACAGAAGTACGGTAGCAACCACCAAAACGGGAGACACCATCAGTTCGATATTGTTTGCAATTGTAGTAGCTACATTGGTCCACACTTATGCCATTCAACCTTTTCAAATTCCAACATCCTCTCTTGAAAAATCGTTACTTGTAGGTGATTTTCTATTTGTAAGCAAAGTCAATTATGGGGCAAGAACGCCTATGACTCCTATTGCTGCGCCGATGGTTCATGACACGATGCCATTGATTAATAAAAAATCATACCTGGCTAAACCACAATTACCCTATTTTCGCTTTCCTGGTTTTGAACGCATCAAAAATAATGACATCGTAGTTTTTAACTGGCCTACTGATACACTTTTCAACATGTATCTTCCAACAGACAAACGTTACGACAAACCAATCGACAAAAAAACGAACTATGTAAAACGTTGCGTTGGAATTCCGGGTGACAACTTACAAATTAAAGACGGAATCGTTTATATCAATGGAAAAGAACTCATTTTGCCAGAAAGAGCAAAGCCACAATATTTTCATACCGTAACTACCAAAGTTCCTTTGAACCAAGAATTATTAGACCGAAATGAAGTCACTGAATTCAGTAGTTTTTATAAAATAAAAGCTGATTTTTGGGACAATGGAGCGGTACAAAAATATTTATTTGAAAACCGAGCCAATTTAAATGAAGTGAGTCGAGATTCATCTATGGTATTGGTTACAGGATCGATCAAACAAGACGATGCTGTGAAGTTTCAAATGGAAGGGGTTGCCACGATGATGAACATGAACCTTACGTTGGATAAAGTAGCTACCATGAAAAAAGATCCCGAAGTAGCTTCTATAACACGTTACATCAGTAAAGGTGGAGAAGATGGTATTTTCCCTGATCATAAAGACGGAACCATTGCAAAAGACTTTACATGGAATAACGATAATTTTGGACCCCTTTACATTCCGAAAAGAGGTGCTAAAGTAAGTTTGGATCTTAAATCATTAGCTGTATACAAAAAAATAATTACTGAATACGAAGGAAATACGCTTCAAGTAAAAGGCAGCACTATTTTTATCAACGGGTTGCCAACCAACAGCTACACGTTTCAGAAAGACTACTATTGGATGATGGGAGATAACCGTCACAATTCATTGGATGCGCGTTACTTCGGGTTCACCCCTGATGATCACATCGTTGGAAAACCAATTTTTATTTGGATGAGTTGGGATACCAACGGAAAAGGGCTAAACAAAATTCGTTGGGACCGATTGTTTACTACTGTAAGCGGCGAAGGCCAACCCCAATCTTATTTTAAATTATTCATCCTTTTTTTGGTGGTGTATCATGTTGGAATGTATTTTTGGAACAAGAAAAAAGAAAAAAATAGTTAATTTATTTTTGGGGTCATAGCATGAGCAAGAACATCTTGATACAGCCTACGTATTTTCCATCCATCAGTCATTATGTGGCCATGGTTCAGTCGGATTTGATTACATTCGAAATGGAAGATAACTTCCAGAAGCAAACCAACCGAAACCGCATGTACATATATAGCCCGAATGGATTACAAATGTTAAACATACCAATAAAACACTGTAAGGAAGCACATCAAAGAACCAAAGACGTTCGCATTGAATACGATTTTAATTGGCAAAAGCAACACTTTAAATCGTTGGATGCAGCGTACAGGAGTTCGCCCTATTTTGAATATTTTGAAGATGATTTTCTTCAGCTCTTCGAAAAAAAATATGATTTTTTGATTGATTTAAACTTCAAAGCAATGGAAATCATAAGTAAATGTATAGGGATTCCCTTGGTGTATCAACAAACATCCGAATATTTTTCAGAGCCAAATAACCTAATCGATTTTAGACATCTAGCAAACGGTAAGAAAGATGCGGCTACTTTTTCGGAATACACCCAAGTATTTGATGACAAACATGGGTTCATCCATAATTTGAGTATCCTTGATTTATTGTTTAATGAAGGGAGAAGTGCCAAGTCGTATTTACAAAACCAACAACTTCCTTAACTATTGCTCGATATTTAAACGTGCAAGGATCGGATAATGGTCTGAATTTTTGAATTCTGGGAAATTTGTAAAATGTTGCACTTTCATTTTTTTATCCGCAAAAATATAATCAATTCTAGCAGGGTAATATTTGAAGTTATAAGTCTCGCCAAAGCCTTTTCCTGCTTCTTCGAAACAATCATTCAAATTTCCTTTTATACTTCGATAAACATAAGAAAAAGCACTGTTATTCATGTCTCCGCACATGATGATAGGATATTTACATTCCTTCTTGTGGTTGCGTAGGATTTCGGCTTGCAATTGTTGTTTTGTGAATGCATTACTGATGCGCTTGAAAACCATTTGCGATTTTTGTTTGTTGATCGCATTTACATTTTCTTGGATTTCGTTGACATCCGGCGTTATTTTTATCGATTGCAAATGCATATCATACACCCGGATTGTATCTTTTCCTTTTCGGATATCAGCATAAATAATGGAATTATCAGAATCTGGAAGTTCGATATTTCCTTTTTCGATGATCGGATATTTTGAAAAAATAGCTTGGCCTGTTTTGATCTTATTTCCTTGCATGAAAATAAACTTATGCTTGTACACGCGCAAATCCACTTTTGCATTTTCAGAATATTCTTGTATACACAATATATCCGGATTTTGATCATTGATGAAGGTGAAGATTTCATGCGTAACCCCTTCCCTTTCAATCCAATGAAATAAATTAAAAAGGCGCACATTGTAACTCATGACCACAAAATCACTTTCTACTTTCTCGTTATCAATGGTGGAAAATTTATAAAATTTATTGATGAATGTTATTCCGATGACCAAAACAATTCCCGATACAATGAGTTGTCGCTTTAATTGCAATAACCAATACACGAAAAACAGGGCATTCAGAATTAAAAACAAAGGCAAAATAAGCGTTAATACCGATAAAATAGGGAAAAACTTAGGTGCTAAAAAGGGTAAAACGTAAGCAAGAAAGGTCAATACAGTCAAAACTATATTGAACACAAAAACTACTTTGTTAAACCAAGACAACTTTTTCATAGCAACTATTTACCTGCTTTAAATAAAAATTCTTTTTCTTCAACCGAAAGACTATCATATCCCGACTTACTGATTTTATCTAAGATATCGTCAATTTGTTGTTGGGTTTTGTCCTTGATCTTAATGGTGCTTTTAGACACAACTGGATTTCGTTTTGGCGCAGATGTATATACTTTTTTTAACGGTGTTTTCTTTTTTGGATCTATTAATTTTTCTGTAAAATCAATAGCATTAGCAACTACTTTAGTCACATCTACTCCGTTGATTAAAAGCTTTACAAAAACAAATCCAAACAAGGCCCCTGCTATATGCACGATATGACCTCCCGTGTTTTCGACTAACATTTGCATGGCATCGAGCAAAACAATAACCGCGGTTAAATACCAAAGTTTAATCTTTCCTAAAAACAGTAAGCGAATCTCCATCAAAGGTTGATAGGTAGTCGTAGCCACCAATATAGCCATAACCGCTGCAGAGGATCCAACAATTTTTGAAGAGGTATCCATCAAATAATAGACCCCAACAAAACAAAGTCCGGCAAATATTGCACTCAAAACATACAAACCTACTAATTGTTTTTGAGAAAAAAAGGTTAAAAACAATTGGCTCGAAAAATTGAAAATCATCAAATTAAAAAACAAATGCAAAAATCCAGCATGCAAAAATGCATAAGTGATCAAAGTCCAAGGCTGGTATAAAAGTGCGACAGGATCTGAATCCAATGGCAATCCGTTTGGGAAATTAAAAACCCCTAATTTGAATTGATAGAAAAAAAAGGAAAGCAAAAAAGCACCGACATTCCAAAAAATAATTTTATTGGAAAAGCCACCTTTCTTGTATTGATATGTTAAATCATCAAAAATATTCATCCTTTTATTTCTAATTCCAACGATTACTATTAAACTGGTTTTTCTTCCAAAACCACATCATGATGAAACCCGTAATTGCGCCACCAATATGAGCAAAATGGGCAACACCTGTGCTTCCTGCCCCAAAAAGGGAGGCGCCTTTAAATCCTAAAAACAAATCCAAACACAACAAACCAGGCACAAAATACATGGCTTTTATGGGTACGGGTATGAACATCAAACCTAACTTGGCATTTGGAAACATAAACGCAAACGCAACAAGTAATCCATAGATGGCACCCGAAGCTCCAACAGCAGTTGATCTGACCATTGCATTGGCTTGCGCTAGGATATTAAATTGCTCTTGATTACAATGCGAAGCATCTAATATCGTTTTTACAGGACTCGGAATCATTTTATTAGACGCATCAAAAACACTAGTCAAATCGGCATTTAATAGAAACTTCAGGTCGGAAGGCGTTAAGTTTAAACTACTAACCGAATCCAGTAACGCATGAATTTGAAAATAATTCACCAATGTATGTAATAAGGCTGAACCTAAGCCACATGAAATATAAAAAAATAAAAACTTATTCCCACCCCAAAAATGTTCCAACGCACTACCAAAGGAATACAACGCAAACATATTGAAAAAAATATGCATCAAATTGGCATGCATGAACATACTGGTCAAGGGTTGCCAAAACCTAAATGACACATTTTCAAAGTAAAACAAAGCAAAATATTCATTTGCAAAAGGAACCATCTGAGAACCAATAAAAAAGATAATATTGATGATCAACAATTGTTTTACAAAAGGGGTTACATTCATCATAGTTTAAATTTTTTGTCAATATCATCCACTCTCATTGTGATAAAAGTGGGCTTTTGAAACGGTGAAACATTTGGGTCTTTGCATGCAAACAGATTGTTAACCAGATTTTCTTGCTCGCGCTCTGTTAAGTAAGTACCCGTTTTTATCGCTAAACTTTTTGCAATAGACTTCGCGATGGTATCGTTTTGGCTGAAATTATTTTCTGGAATACCTCCTGATAAATCGGCTATCAATTGATCCAAAACGCTGGAAATCTCACCTTCTGTTGTGTTGACCGGAATACCAGAAATATGAACCGAATCAGTTGTAAAACCATCAAATACAAAGCCTGTAGTTTCTAGTGACGGCAACAACTCCAGAATTAATTTCATGTCATTTTGCGAAAAAAACAATTCTAACGGAAACAATAATTGCTGACTGGAAGCATGTTGTACCGTCATGTTGGTTAAAAATTGTTCATACAAAATACGCTGGTGCGCGCGTTGCTGATCTACGATGATCATCCCCGATTTGATGGGGCTAACAATGTATTTTTTATGTATTTGATAGGTTTTAGTGACTGTTTGCTCACTTTCCTTTTCATCAAATAACGAGGCGGTCACCTCTTCATTTTCAGTGTAAAACCCGTTTACCTCTTCAGTGTCTTGTTTCAAACCAACATAGAGACTTTCCCAATTTGGTTGAGATTCTTTCTTGTAGCTAGGCAAAGTACTTGTTTTGAAAGCAACGGATTTAGTTGGTTTTTCATCCGAAAAGGGATTGAAATTACTATCTACTTCAATCGTTGGATAGTTTGCTGACGTATTTTTGTAGTCGTAGGGCGTATCTAAATTGGGATCTCTGTCAAAATCTAATATGGGGGCAACATTGAATTGACCCAAACTATGTTTCACTGCCGAACGAAGAATGGCGTACAAAGCAGTTTCGTTGTCAAACTTAATCTCGGTTTTGGTAGGATGGATATTGATATCTATGGTATGCGGTGGCACACTTAAATATAAAAAATAAGTAGGCTGCGAACCGTCTTTTAACAAACCGTCATACGCAGACATGATGGCATGATGCAAATACGGACTTTTGATGAATCGATTGTTTACAAAGAAAAATTGTTCTCCTTTACTCTTTTTAGAAAACTCGGGTTTACCCACAAAGCCTTCAATGGTGATGATTTCTGTTTCCTCTTGAACTGGCACTAACTTTTCGTTGGTTTTACCTGAAAAAATACCTACAATGCGTTGTCTAAAGTTGGAAGAAGGCAAATTGAAATGCTCACTCCCGTTATGATACATTGTAAAATAAATATTGGGATGTGCCAATGCCACTCGTTGGAATTCGTCTACTATGTGACGCATTTCAACCGTTTCCGATTTTAAGAAATTGCGTCGAGCAGGAATATTAAAAAAAAGATTTTTGACGGCAAACGAAGTTCCTTTAGGCAAAACCGCTGGTTCTTGTGAAACAAATTTACTTCCTTCGATAATGATATGCGTACCCAATTCTTCTTGGTCCTGCTTTGTTTTCATTTCTACATGCGCAATAGCGGCAATAGAAGCCAAAGCTTCACCTCGAAACCCTTTGGTATGCAATGCAAACAAATCTTCGGCATGTCTAATCTTGGAAGTCGCATGTCTTTCAAAACATAGTCTCGAATCGGTAACGCTCATCCCAAGCCCATTATCAATTACTTGAATCAAAGACTTACCGGCATCTTTAATGATCAATTTGATGTCTGTCGCTTTTGCATCGACCGCATTTTCAAGTAGTTCCTTTACTACAGAGGCAGGTCGTTGAACTACTTCTCCAGCAGCAATCTGATTGGCAACATGATCGGGAAGTAATTGGATGATACTTGACATCTAAAATTGTATTGTGAGATTATTAGGAAAACAAATTTAAGTAAATTAAACTGGATAATTTGGTAAAAGAGACATAAAAAAAACCCATTCAATGCGAATAGGTTTTGAATATTGAAAAGTTTTTTTTCCTATTTCGTTTCTGAATTTTTTCTAAGCGCAGCCATTTTAATAGCGGCTATCGCTGCTTCTGTTCCTTTATTTCCATGAACTCCTCCACTTCTATCAAGAGATTGTTGTTCGTTGTTATCTGTTAACAAACAAAAAATTACAGGTACGTCGGTTTGAACGTTTAGGTCTTTGATACCTTGGGTTACCCCTTCGCACACAAATTCAAAATGCATGGTCTCTCCTTTGATGACACAACCAATAGTAATGATACAATCTACTTCTTGTGTCACAATCATTCGCTGTGCGCCATAGACCAATTCGAAGCTTCCTGGTACATTCCAACGCAGGATGTTTTTTTCTACGGCACCACAATCCAACAAAGCTGCCAAAGCACCTTTGTAGAGACCTTCCGTGATATGATCGTTCCATTCTGAAACAACAATCCCAAACCGAAAATCTTTCGCATTTGGGATTGTGTTTTTATCGTAATTAGATAAATTCTTGTTAGCTGTTGCCATTATTTATTTTTTCGAATACACCCTATTGATTAGTCCTTCGACTAAAAAGTGTGTTCTAATTATTGAGCCATTCCAATCAAAGCATCCACAAATTGAGCTTCTGGAGATGATTCGTATTTTTCTTTGATTTCTGTAAAGTAAGTCAATGCGTCTGCTTTGTTACCAATTGACAAAGCTGTTTGACCTGCTTTTAATAAATATCTAGGCGTAGTAAAATCGTTTACATTGGCGTGAGCCGCTTTTACATAAAATTCCAAGGCTTTGTTGGCATCATTTTTTTCAGCATAAGCATCACCAATTGCTCCAATAGCAATAGGTCCTAAATGATCATCACTTGAAGAGAATTTTTCTAAATATTGAATTGCTTCATCATATTTTTTCAAATTCAAGTAAGAAATACCCGCATAATAATTAGCTAAATTACCGGAATCAGTACCTGAGTATTGATCAGCAATTCCAATTACACCTTGTTTCCCTTCAGATCCTTTCAATACCAAATTGAACAATGAATCTTGAGATTTTGCCCCGTCAATAGCTAATTGAAAATTTTGTTGCGCTACAAACAAATCGTCTGTTGCAGCTTGCTCGTTTGGCTCAGCAATAAATTTTTGGTATCCAAGATAAGCAAGTATCAAGACAACTACAGTTCCTAAAAATCCAAGAATAAACTTTTGATTTTTTTCAACCCAAGCTTCAGTTTTATTTGCTGTTTCGTCAAGTGTATTAAATACTCCTGCAGTTGTACTTTGAGATTCGTCAATTGTTGCTGTAGTATCTTCAACAAAATTTGTATCTACATTTTCTTCTTTTTCTTTTGGTGTTCTGTAACCTCTTTTATTGTAAGTTGCCATTTGATGTAATTTAGTGTGCGCAAAAATAAAATTTTTATTCATATTTAAAAGCGATTTTTGTCGATATTTTTCAATAATTTGCACGCTCTAAAAAAAACAAGGCAAAATTTGTCGTTTTTTGTACTAATTACTAGCTATCACAAATGTTTTTAAAAAAACTTTCTTTATTCAATTATAAAAATTTTTCAGAGGCAAATTTCGATTTTGATGCCAAAATCAATTGTTTTGTGGGAAAAAACGGGGTGGGAAAAACGACAGTTTTGGATGCAATCTATCATTTAGCTAACGGAAAAAGTTATTTCAATCCGCTTGCCATCCAAAACATAAAACACGATGAAGATTTTTTTGTGATTGATGGCTCGTTTGAAAAAGAAGAACGACTTGAGCAAATTGTGAGTAGTTTTAAGAAAGGGCAAAAGAAAATTTTGAAAAGGAATGGAAAAACCTATGAGAAATTTTCAGATCACATCGGATTGATTCCTTTAGTTATTATTTCGCCCTCAGACAATGATTTGATTGTGGAAGGAAGCGAAACCAGAAGACGGTTCATCGACACTGTCATTTCGCAATTGGACACCTCCTACTTACAACAAATCATTCAATACCAAAAAATTGTAAGCCAACGAAATGCCTTGTTAAAATATTTTGCACTCAATCATACTTTTGACAATGATACGCTATCCATATACAACGAACAACTGCATGAGTTAGGCGGACCTATTTTTGAAAAACGAAAAGAGTTCGTTAAAAATTTTGTTCCTGTTTTTGATAAATACCACCAAATTATATCGGGAAAAGCTGAAAAAGTAAACATCGTGTATGAAAGTCAACTCCACGAAAACAACATGCTCGAATTATTAGGTACCCACATCAGCAAAGACCGAGCACTTCAATATACTTCTGTGGGGGTTCACAAAGACGACATGCTTTTTATGATCGACAGTTATCCCATCAAAAAATTTGGATCACAAGGTCAACAAAAATCATTTTTAATTGCACTCAAACTGGCACAATTTGACATTCTAAAGAAAAAAAGCGGCGAAAAACCCATTTTATTATTGGATGATATATTTGACAAATTGGACGAAACTAGGGTCGAAAAAATTGTTGAAATGGTAAACAACGATGAATTTGGTCAGTTATTTATTTCAGACACCCACTCAGAAAGAACTGAGAATATTGTCAAAACTACACATCAAAGCTATAAAATATTTAGTTTGTAACATTTGTTATAAAAGCTTAATTTTACTAAAATTATTTTTGCAGAAAAAACATTATGAAATCAAAATTAGCCTTATTCATTGCCACCTTATTTTTATTGGTAAGTTGCCAAGGACAAACAAGTCCTTCCGTTAAAAATCTTGCTGTTGAAACGTATGCCAAAACATTAGAATCAACGTCAAACCCACAATTAATAGACGTTCGAACTCCTCAAGAATTCGCAGAAGATCATATTGGAAATGCCCAAAACATCAATTGGAATGGGAATGATTTTGTTGCACAAGTTGAAAAATTAGACAAAACCAAACCTGTATTTGTATATTGTAAAGTTGGCGGAAGAAGCAGTCAAGCAGCTTCAAAACTAGCTGAATTAGGTTTTTCTGAAGTCTATAATTTAGAAGGCGGAATCATGAAATGGAACGCAAGCGGAAAAACGATTTCTGCAGTAAAAACAGATAAAATCATCGGTATTTGCGACCAAGAATACAACGAATTCATTAAATCAAATAAAAAAGTAATCGTCAATTTTTATGCAGAATGGTGTGCTCCATGCAAAAAAATGGCGCCATACATGACACGCCTACAAAGCGAATTAAAAGGAACTACAACTCTGAAACGTTTTGATGCCGACCAAAATAAAACCATCGTAGACTATTTAAAATTAGACAGTCTTCCAGTCGTTATTATCTATGAAAACGGAGTTGAAACCTGGAGAAATGTTGGTTTTTTATCAGAAGAAGAAATAAAAAAACACCTCTAAGATGCTAGCAAAAGAAGCGGTCCAATTCATTGATGATTTAGCCCAAAACAATGCTACTGAATGGATGCATGCGAACAAAAAACGCTATGAAGCCTACAAAAAAGAATACCACCAATACATTGGATCGGTACTTTCTGAAATGAAACTTCTGGATCCCGCTTTAGCAAACTTAGAAATTAAAAATTGTACTTTTAGAATCAACCGAGACATCCGCTTTTCAAAAAACAAATTACCCTATAAGACCAATATTGGCATTTGGTTACCTACAAGTAGCGTTCGAAATGCACCTGGTTATTACTTGCATTTTGAAAAAGGAAATTGTTTTGTAGCTGGTGGTATGTATTGCCCCGATCCGATAGACCTCAAAAAAATCAGAAAAGAAATCGAATTTTTTCACGAAGATCTAGAAGCAATAATTTCTGATAAATCATTTGTAAACACCTACAAAGAACTTGCGGTGGATGACACAAACAAACTCAAGAAGGCACCCAAAGATTTTGATAGCGAGCATCCTGCCATTGAGTTGTTGAAATTCAAAAGCTTCACAGCCGTCAAGAAAATAGAAGAAAAAATGTTTTTTGAAAAAGATTTTGCTCAAAAAATTGCTCAAAAAATGATTGTATTAAAGCCCTTAAATGAATTTCTTAGAAGAGCTTTAGAAACCATTGAATAAAACATGTTATGAAAATTGAAACTAATTTTTCTTTAAAAAAATACAACACTTTCGGAATTGAAGCCAAAGCAACCCGATTTATGGACATACAATCCGAAGAGGAATTGGTTGAAGTTTTAAAAACGTATCCTAACGATCCCAAATTTATTTTAGGTGGTGGAAGCAACATGCTACTAACTCAAGATATTGATGCATTGGTACTTCACATCAACATCAAAGGGAAGAAAATCATCCAAGAAGACGACCATTACGTTTGGGTAGAAGGAAAAGCAGGAGAAAATTGGCATGAGTTTGTACTTTGGACGATTGAGCAAAATTTTGGCGGATTGGAAAACATGTCTTTAATTCCGGGAAATGTGGGCACAACGCCTGTTCAAAACATTGGAGCTTATGGAACCGAAATAAAGGACACGTTTGATTCGTGCAATGCCATCCGAATTGACAACCAAGAGAACAAGACCTTTCACAAAGAAGAATGCAAATTTGGATACCGAGAAAGCATCTTCAAACAAGAAGCGAAAGACCAATACATCATCACTTCGGTTCAGTTTAAACTAACCAAAAACCAGCATAAGATAAACACTTCTTATGGCGATATTTTAAAAGAATTGGAATTGCAAAATTGCAGCAATCCGGGATTGAAAGAAGTAAGCAATGCCATTATTGCCATCCGAAAAAGAAAATTACCCGACCCGAAAGAACTGGGAAACAGTGGTAGTTTTTTTAAAAATCCGATCCTTTCAAAAACACATTTCGAAAAAATACAGGCTCAACATCCAGAGATGCCGCATTACATCATTTCAGACCACGAGGTAAAAGTACCCGCGGGATGGCTGATAGAACATGCCGGATTCAAAGGAAAACGATTTGGAGATGCCGGAATACATGTAAACCAGGCGCTCGTTTTAGTGAATTATGGTCATGCGACAGGGCAAGAAATAGTAGCCGTGTCAAAGAATATTCAAAAAACAATCAAAGAACTTTTCGATATCGAAATTGAAGCAGAAGTAAATATTATTTAATACTAAAAAATCACATACATTTTGTATTTTTGATGCATTAAAAAATAAATATGTTACAAATAATTTTCATCGCTTTTTTGGTAGTATTTACAATTCAAGTCCTCTACTATCTATTCATTTTTAGTAAATTTTCTTTTGCAAAACTAACACCGAGTACTCCAAAAAAGATTCCAATATCCGTAATCATTTGTGCCAAAAACCAGGAAGAAAGTATTCAAAAATACATCCACCTACTTTTGCAACAAAACTATCCAGATTATGAAATTGTACTCATTGACAATGCATCCATCGATGGTACATTAGATATTTTTGAAGCCTACGAAAAACAATATCCCAACATCAAACTGGTCAAAGTTGAAAACAACGAAGCTTTTTGGGGGAATAAAAAGTTTGCGCTAACACTCGGAATTAAAGCGGCAAAAAATGAATACCTCCTTTTTACAGATCCAAACTGTTACCCAACATCGACCGAATGGATTGCCGAAATGAGTGCTCATTTCACAAGAGAAAAAACGATTGTTTTGGGATACAACAGCATCCAAAAAGTAAAAAATTCATTTTTAAATAAATTGATCCGATTCGAAAACGTACTTTCAACAACACAAGCATTTGGTTGGACGAGAGCGGGAAGACCGTACACTGGAAACGGAAAAAACTTGGCCTACAAAAGAGAAGAATTTTTCAAAACCAATGGTTTCATTGACCACATGAAAACGCGAACGGGTGAAGATGCCCTATTCATCAATCAAGCTGCTAATGGCAACAACACCACCCTTTGTGTGTCAAAAAATTCGTTTGTTACATCAGACGAAATGCCTAAATACAGCCAATGGATAGATAGCTTACGTATCAATTACAATCATTTTTCAAAGTTTAAGTTTTTCGACAACTTCAACAATACATTGTTTTTTTATTCCCAATTATTATTCATCCTCTTACCGATAGTGCTTTTGGCCTTTCAATTTCAGTGGATCATAGTTATAGCTATTGTAGTTGTTCGTTACATCATTACCTGGATTACTTTGGGGTTTTCAGCAGGAAAACTGAATGAAAAAGACGTCATGTATTGGTATCCGATCATCGAAATAGCGACCCTTTTTATTCAACTCAACATTTTCTTGAAAAACAAATTATCTAAACCAGCCGATTGGAAATAAACGAATATATAGAAAAAGCTAAAAAAGGAGATCAAACTGCCTTTACTTATCTCCTAGACCATTATTGGAATGAAGTCTTCGGATTCATACTAAAACGCACTGAAAACGAAACAGATACCGAAGATATAACGATCGAAACATTCTCCAAGGCTTTTGACAAACTTCATACGTACAATTCGGAATTCCAATTCAACACTTGGCTCATCGCCATTGCAAAAAATGTACACATCGATTTGTTGCGCAAAAAAAAATCATCGCATTTAATCGAGATCACAGACAAAGAAAACCAGCAAGCCTATAATGTTGCAGACAGCACTCCCTCTGCAGAAGACGAACTGATTACGGAGCAAAATCTATCTCAATTATTGCAATACATCAAGCAGTTAAAACCACATTACCAAGAAATAATACAATTGCGTTATTTTCAAGAAATGAGCTACCAAGAGATCTCAGAACAGCTCAACGAACCCCTAAGTAATATTAAAATAAAACTTTTAAGGGCCAAAAAACTT
>JAGNYR010000071.1 GCA_017984835.1 Flavobacterium sp.
GCAAGATTAAATAAGAAGCATTGTACAAGAATATTTTTCGGATCGACCAATTGCTAGCTCCCATCGATTTCAAAATGCCAATCATTTGGGTGCGCTCCAAGATAATCACCAACAAAGCCACCACCATATTGATGGTCGAAACCACAATCATGATCACCAAGATGACAACGATGTTGAAATCAAACAATTTGAGCCATTCAAAAATATAATAATACTTATCGATGATGGTTTGTGAGTTCAAGGTAGATGAAATTTCCTCATACACTTCTTGACCTTTGGGTTCAATTTTTGAGAAATCATCAATAAAAACTTCGAACAAACCTACTTCATTTGCTTTCCATTTATTGATGCGTTGCAAGTGGCGGATGTCTCCCAATAAAAAGGCAGCATCAAATTCGGGAAAACCCGAATTGTATATTCCTACAATTTTAAACCGTCTCAAGTTAGGTAGTTTCTGAGCTTCTTTTTTGATGAAAAAAGTATTGAATTCATCGTTCAATTTCAATTCCAATCGGTCTGCTAAAAAGCGAGAGATCAATACTTCGTTATTCAACGCGCCCGAAACAGAAGGGAGTCGGCCTGCTACTAAATATTCTTGCAACGTTTCCCATCGGTAATCGGTACCTACGCCCTTAAAAACAATCCCTTCAAATGCATTTTCGGTCCGAATGATTCCGTCTTTTGTAGCCACAGCTTGCACATGATTGATTCCATCGACCGAAGTGAATTTTGGATAGAAATGTTGCCGCGTAGACAAAGGTTCCGTGCTCACATCCGACTGATTATCATTGTAGTTTGAAATAATAATATGTCCGTTGAAAGCCGAAATTTTCTCTCTGATTTTTTCCTGCAAACCCGTTCCCGTTGCAACCGATACAATCATCATAATCATGCCCAATGCAATTGCAGTTATGGCAATTTTTATTATTGGAGCAGAAATACTACTTTTATACTCTTTTGCAACAATGAGCCTTTTGGCGATAAAATATTCTAATTTCAAAGTATATGGTCTATAAATCTGTTTTCAAAAATACAGTATTATTATTTCTTTTGCTAATGCTTTCTTGCGGAAGTTCTGTTAAAGTCGCAGATACACCTGCAAAACCAGCTACTATTATTGGGAACCCGCCGCTTACAGGTGCTCAAAGACCTGACTTGTACTTGCCGCTGTTATCCGGAAAAAGAGTAGGGGTGGTAACCAATCAAACCGGAATCCTTTCCAATGAATTGCATCTCATCGATTTCTTATTGCAAAAATCAGTAAACGTCAAAAAAATATTTGCACCCGAACATGGTTTTCGCGGAACCGCCGATGCGGGCGAACACATTGTAGACGGGAAAGATGCGCAAACAGGCTTGCCGGTGATATCCTTGTACGGAAACAACAAAAAACCGGCTGCCGATCAGTTGGCTGATATTGACATCTTGGTTTTTGATTTGCAAGATGTGGGAGCCCGTTTTTACACCTATATTTCGTCCTTGCATTACATCATGGAAGCTTGCGCCGAAAAGAACCTACCCGTGTTGGTGTTGGATCGCCCAAATCCAAACGGTGCTGTAGTCGACGGACCAACATTAGAAAAGGAATACGCCAGTTTTGTTGGGATGCATCCCATACCTTTGTTGCACGGCATGACAATTGGTGAATACGCTCAAATGATCAATGGCGAGAAATGGTTGAAAGACGGTGTGCAATGTCCACTTCAGGTGATTCCATGTGCGCAATACGAAAGAACCCAGCCATATAGTTTGCCTGTAAAACCTTCTCCTAATTTGCCAAATGATCAATCCATTAATTTGTATGCTAGTTTGTGTTTGTTTGAAGGAACCAACGTAAGCGTGGGCAGGGGAACCGAAAAACAATTCCAAATATATGGGTCGCCTTTTTTGCCGAAAGGTAATTTCAGCTTTACGCCAATGCCTAATTTTGGTGCCAAAGATCCGTTGTACAAAGCGCAAGTTTGTAATGGAGAAGACCTCTCGCAAATAGCAAAAGTACAATCGTTAGAATTAAAATGGCTTTTGAAAGCCTATGCAACGACCCAGGATAAATCCAAATTCTTCAATGCGTTTTTTACTAAATTGGCGGGAACCAAAACCCTCCAGCAACAAATTGAAGCAGGTGTCTCTGAAACCGAAATCAAAAAAACCTGGAAACCAGGCATCGCTGCTTTCTTAAAAATGCGACAACCGTACTTGATTTATTAGGTCCTACTTCACAAAATTTGATTACTTTCCTCATTCCCGCTGCTTTCTTGGTAGGCGCAAGCAGGCTCATGTCTTGTATCGAAAAAATTCTATAGACTAGGTAGAAATACTACTACACGGTTATTTAGGGTTATGTTTTATGTTTGATGAATGAATACTGAGTTTGTTGGTTGGTACTAATTTGTTATAAATAGGATTAGTTATATGACTTATTTATACGGTACTCAATAACATTAAAATACATCGAATATTTACATATATGGAAGAAAAAGAAATTTATATAAAAATATTAAAAGAGTTATATGATGGATTGATAACCGAACGTCATGATAAATTTAAAAATGATCGTTTAGGCGAAAGAAAGTTTCCTGTTTTTGATCTATATCCAGACGTAATTCTGACTAAAAAAGATACGCAGGAAATTGATTTCATTGTTGAAATTGTTATGGATAATTATGTGAATAAGGATACGCTTTATAAGAAATGGAAACCTCTTTCTGAAACAAGTCCAACCTTATATTTATTGGTTTCGAAAAGCAAATATAAAATCATTGAAAATTGGTGTGCAGAAGAGAAAATGAAAGTAAGATTTGGTACTTATGAATTAAAATCAAATGGTGTTGAACTAAAATTCTTTTAATATGGAGGAACTAAGATTAGTTATATCCTTCATAGGTGGAGGTTTTGTCGGTGCGATTTTTAAAACGATTGTTGATAATCACAATAATAAAATTCAAAAATTAGATTGTAATTATATAGAAGATGAAGTGATAAGTAAATTACCAATTAACGTTGGAGATAAAACGCATAATAATTTACATTCAAAAAAATTTAAAATTGTAAATACAACAAATCGAGATATTACAGAAATCAAGATTGTATTCTCTTTTGAACCAACGGCAATTGTTGCAAAATGGAATAGTTATTCAAAAGCAGGGGTAGATATTCCAAAAGGAAATGTTTACGGAAAAAGGAATGAATGTCACTTTGTAATAAAAAATTTTAATAGAAAAGAAGAAATCGAGGTAAATTTAGAAATCGCAAACCTCAATGAAGATAAATTTAATGTTACAGAATTAAATATTACGGGTGTAAAAGTAAGGTATGTAGACAAAAGAAAAGACAAAGCAAAAAAAGTTGTAAAACTTGTTGAGAAGAGAGATTTAAATGGGGTTGGATAACATCTATTTTGTTCAATAATTTTTATATCTCGCTCCCTCCCTTAATGCTATTCGTCTAATAATAATTATACCGGCATTTTCTTCTTCATTTCTTCTACAATGTTAAAAGCTGCTGGGCAAAGGGCTACATTTTTTAGGGTGAGATCACTTATCTGATGGAACTTTTTCCGATCGGTATGGGGGAATTCTCTACACGCTTTGGGGCGTACTTCATAAATCATGCAATAGTTTTCGCTGTCCAAAAAAGTACATGGCACACTTTGCAACACATAGTCGTTGTCTTCATCTACACGTAAGTATTTCTCAATAAATTGCTGAGGTTTTTGTTTGAAATGCTTCGCTATACGTTCAATATCGGCTAGTGTAAACAAAGGACCGGTGGTTTTACAGCAATTGGCGCAAGTCAAACAATCTGTTTTTTTAAATTCTTGATCATGCAAAGCCTGCATGACATAATCCATGTTCTTGGGTTGCTTCTTTTTTAACTTGTCAAAATATTTCTTGTTTTCAACGTGCTTGTCTTTGGCGAGTTTTCCGAGTTCCTGTAAAGAAGGTTTTGTCATGATTGTTTATTTCTGTCACAAATTTAAATAACTTTACACATTATTTAAAGAAATATACGAATGAAAGATCTATTTGGCAAAGCTATTCTTGATTTTCAAACCCAGAACGATCCACAAATCCTGATGACAGAGACCAACATTTCAGAACCCGACGAAATGGATGTAGCGTATCTGTTTAGAGGTTTTGATCAAATGCCAAAGATAGAACAGCAAGCCTTGCAGCTTTGTACCGGCAAAATTCTGGATGTGGGTTGCGGAGCCGGAAGCCATAGTTTGTATTTGCAACAAAAAAACCAGGAAGTACTTTCAATTGATATTTCGGAAAATGCCATCAAAGCATGTCAATTAAGAGGGGTAACTCAGGCTATTCAAAAAAATGTATTGGATATAGAAGGCACATTCGACACCATTTTGATGCTGATGAACGGCACCGGAATATTCGGCACATTGAGTCAAACCGACTTGTATTTGAAAAAATTGAAAAGCCTACTCACAACGAACGGTCAGATTTTGATTGATAGTTCGGATATTATTTACATGTTTGACGAAGACGAAGATGGTGGAAAATGGATTACATCCGATCCCTATTATGGCGAATTAGAGTTTGTAATTACCTATAAAAAGGAAACAGAAGAACCTTTTCCGTGGTTGTATTTGGATTACAATACCCTTCAAAACGCTGCTTTTGCCAACGGGCTAAAATGCGAACTAGTAGTAGAAGGTCCTCATTTTGATTACCTCGCCCGATTGTTTTTATAAAAAAAAACGCCTCACAATAGGTGAAGCGTTTTTGTAATGAAGTAATAATCCAACGATTATTCCATGTATTTCATCATCATTCCTTGAAGACCTTGTCCCCATTCTTGAGCAGCAGCTTGTGATTTCTCCATCAAAACGCCTGAATTTTCAGCCATTTTTTTACCCACTGGACTATCATAAAAAGTCAACATGGCTTTGATGTCTTCTTTTGTGTACACTTCCATGTAAACAACAGCAAGTTTGTCATATAATGCAGGTAAAGTAGCGTCAAATTCTACAATAAATGCAGCTTGTTTTGCTTCTGGGATCATTTTTAAAATTTGTCCTTTAGCAGCTTTCATCTGATTCGCAGCGCCACTATTTTCAATCACTTTCAAAACATCTTTCTTGAATGCTTCGTCAACTTGTGAAAAACCCAATTGTGCAATACATACGAATGCGAAGGTTAAAATAAATTTTTTCATGTGTAAATAATTTAGATGTTTTAAATTTCTATAAAAATAATATCTTTTTTTAATCTAACAAATTATAAAATAGAATTATTATTTCTCTCTAATGTAAATGTCAATTGGAACTCCAGAAAAATCCCAGTTTTCTCTAATCTTATTTTCTAAAAAGCGTTTGTACGGCTCTTTTACATATTGGGGTAAATTAGCAAAAAACACAAACTGTGGCGTCGGTGTAGGTAATTGCATGCAATATTTGATCTTTACGTATTTTCCTTTCAGCGCTGGTGGCGGATAGTTCTCAATGACTTTCAACATAAAATCATTGAACTTTGAAGTCGAAATACGCTGACTTCTATTTTCGTGTACCTTCACAGTTGCTTCCAGTGCTTTTAACAAACGTTGCTTGGTTAAGGCAGAAATGAACAAAATAGGCACATCTACAAAAGGTTGTAATTGTTCTCTAATTTTGTTTTCATAATCTCTTGTAGACATGGTATCTTTTTCTACTAAGTCCCATTTGTTTACTAAGATTACCACACCTTTTCGGTTTTTCTCGGCCAACCAAAAAATGTTTTGATCCTGTCCTTCAAATCCTCTCGTAGCATCAATAATTAGAATACATACATCCGAATGTTCAATGGCTCGCACCGATCGCATCACCGAATAAAATTCAAGATCTTCTTTGACCTTCGCTTTACGTCGGATTCCTGCCGTGTCTACCAAGTTGAATTCAAATCCAAAACGGTCAAATTTGGTATCAATAGCATCACGAGTTGTTCCTGCAATATCAGTAACAATATATCGATCTACTCCAATCAATGCATTGATAAAACTAGATTTTCCTGCGTTTGGTCTTCCAACTACAGCAAATCGAGGCAACTCAATTTCTTCTTTAGTAGGCTCGGGTTTTACTGGAAAAGAGTCAATCAACGCGTCCAATAAGTCACCCGTTCCACTTCCAGAAATACTTGCAAAGGTGTAGTATTCACCCAACCCTAAGTTATAGAATTCAACAGCATCTTTCTCACGCATGGCGTTGTCTACTTTGTTCACGGCTAGTAAAACAGGCTTGGTTACTTTTCTTAGTAACTTCGCTACCGTTTCGTCCATGGGCGTAATGCCTTCTTCAACATCCACCACAAAAATAATTACATCGGCTTCGTCAATCGCTAATTCAACTTGTTTGCGAATTTCACCTTCAAATACATCGTCACTTCCACGCACATAACCTCCTGTATCTATCACAGAAAATTCTTTTCCATTCCATTCACTCTTTCCGTAATTTCTATCTCGAGTCACCCCCGAAACAGAGTCAACAATAGCCTCACGTCTCTGAATCAATCGATTAAATAATGTCGATTTCCCTACATTAGGTCTTCCAACTATAGCAACAATGTTATTCATAATTCCATTTAAAATATTTTGCAAAGGTACTCCTTATAACTAAACCAAACAACATTAATATTT
>JAGNYR010000006.1:0-5154 GCA_017984835.1 Flavobacterium sp.
AAATGCCTTAAAGAATGTAAAATTGAAGGCCTAAATTCAGGGTTTTTAGATCCATTGCATCTGTTCCTACCTGTGTGTCTTTGAACAATTTGTTTAATCCATAGTACACATAAACATTCCAAGTGTTCCATCCTGCTGTTAAAGTTGCGCCATAACTTATTTTGTTGAGGTCGGCGCTGTTTTTTATGATGATTTCACTTGTGTTTGAGGTAAAAGCGTATTTGCTGTTTAACAAGTAACTAATTTTGAAACCAGAATATATCCGCCAAAATCGATGGCTTTTGTACGTAGAATTTCTCCATCTAAGTTCAAAAGGAACTTCTAATTGATGCAGTGTAAGTTTGTTTTGGGAATATTCGGTTGTATTGGGTGCTATTTGATAAGCAATCGTCCCGTTACTATTTACGGACTGAAGTAAATTTGTGTTGTAACCACTGTAAGCATAACCTAGTCCAGCTGCAAGGGCCCATGTTCTGTTTTTGTTGAGAGGCATATCTCGTAAGAATCCGACAGAAATTCCAGGAGAAAATTTATTTTGCGAAAAAAGAGTAGGGGTGTGTTGCAAATTATTGTAGGTAATACTCGTGTAAAATTGATCTTCTCGATACAGCGAATCGACCGAAATGGTATCGGTTGCCACTTTTTCTTGAGCAAATAAGGTGCTCACTATTAAGAACGATAAAAGGGCGTAGTACATTCGCATGTTGAAGCAATTTAATCGAATATTACTTATTTTTTGCAGAGAGGATGGGATTCGAACCCACGATACAGTTACCCATATACAAACTTTCCAGGCTTGCTCCTTCAACCACTCGGACACCTCTCTATTGAACTGCAAAGTACTACAAAAAAAAGGGAATTACCAAAGATTATTCCATTTCACCTCGCAAAGAAGTTTCGAAGATGGTTTTAAACAAGTTAGGAGCCACGTTTTGACCTAATAGGTACATTAGTTTTGTAATGGCTGCTTCGGTGGTGATGTCTTTTCCAGAAATAACGCCAATTTTTTTAAGACCAATACTGGTTTCATAATGCCCCATACTCACAGTACCACCTGTGCATTGTGTTACATTGATGATATGCAACCCGTTTTTTATGGCTTTTTTCAAGAGATTGATGAACCATTCTTCGGTAGGAGCGTTCCCCGATCCATATGTTTCTAGTACAATTCCTTTTAGATTTGGGATCGAAAAAATAGAGGTCAACACCGATTCGTTTATTCCAGGAAACATTTTTAAAATCATGACCTGTTCGTCCAATTGTTTATGAACCATTAATTTTTTGATTCGAGCAACAGGAAGCAACGCTTGTTGATTGACATTTAAGTGCACACCAGATTCGGCCAATGCAGGAAAATTAGGTGATGAGAATGCTTTAAAATGTTCGGCGTTTATTTTTGTAGTTCGGTTACCTCGGTACAATTTGTATTCGAAGTACAGGCAAACTTCTTGAACAACAGGTTTATTTTTTTGGCGTAACGAAGCAATTTGAATAGCTGTAATCAGGTTTTCTTTTGCATCCGTACGTAAGTCACCAATAGGAAGTTGAGATCCCGTAAAAATAATAGGTTTGGATAAGTTCTCAAACATAAAACTTAACGCAGATGCCGAGTACGACATCGTATCAGATCCATGGAGCACAACAAATCCATCAAAATTCGCATAATTTTCCTCGATCATGCTGGCAATTTGCACCCATTGTCCCGGATTCATATTAGAGGAATCGATGGGTTTTTCAAAGGAAATGGTTTCAATTTGACAATCCAATTGCTTTAATTCGGGGATTTTTTGAAGTAATTTTTTAAAGTTAAACGCTTTCAAAGCGCCCGTTTCAAAATCCTTCATCATACCGATGGTTCCCCCTGTGTAAATAAGCAATATGTTGGGTTGACTGGTCATGTGCTATTTTGTTTTATTGACAACGGGATTCGCATACATAGCAAGAAAACTCTCTTTCATCTGATCATTGGATGCATCAATACGTTTTTCAAGACGCTTGATAAAGAGGGTTTTTTCGTCTTCTGTATAATGTTGCGCATATTTATTTGATTGGTTCAAAATATCAAATGCAATGTAATTGGTTGGCCACAATTTGTACGATTGTAATATCGAATGGTCAATCGCTTGAGCCAAAGCTTGAATTTGTTTGTTTCCGTTGTCAAATTCAGATTTAATTGCATCTAATTCAGTATCGAGTACTTTCCCAATATGAATGTGAATGCGTTTTTTGGGACCCATGATGCCACTTAACAATGTGGTGAAATCTTCATTCTTTTCTTTGATGTAGATTTCATTATTCATTTCTGCCATTAGTTGCGGCATTTTCAATGCATCTGTTGGATCATATTCATACGAGATAGAAACCGGAACTATTTTCAATTTTTTAAAATAATCGGTCAAATCTTTTTCGTCACTACCCATTCCCAGCATTTTCAATACGCCGGTGTGTGTCGCATCATTCCCGTCTTTTGTGCGTCCTTCTCTTTGTGCAATCCAAACAGAGCGGTTTTCTCTCAAAAGTAATTGTCCGATGTATTCCGACATTAATTTTGAACTCTGTAGTAACTCTCTAGGAGCTAAACCACGTTGTACCACAAAATTTCGGTTCAGTTTGGAAAGGGTCAGCAAAAAGGATTTTTTTACCAAATTATCTCCAATAGCAGATGCTGTCATGACCAATCCATGGTCAAAAAGAGCCGCATTCAGTAAAGAAGTGTCTAATATAATGTCTCGATGATTCGAAATAAAAAGATACGAAGTATTTTTTTCTAAAGTTTCAAATCCAGAAGTTGACAGCCCATCCGAAGTAGTATTTAAAACTCGTTGAATGGAATGATAGATAAAATTACACTGAAAATCACGAATGGAGTGTGTTTTCTTTAATTGATCTTTCCATTGATTGTCCTCCAATTCGGGGTACGTAAAATTCATTAATGCTTTCATCATGGGATGATCACACGAAGCTTTGATTGCATCGTTTACTTCAGCATCATAAAACGGACGAATGGCATCAAATTTTTGCATTGGTTTTCAATTTTAAGCAACAAAATAACAAAAAAAATATGAAACAGCAATTGAATTTGAGTTAAATACCAAAAACAGCTCTTGCATTTTCCGTAGTGATACGTGCAATTTCTTCAACTGGTACTTGATATAAGGTTGCAAGTTTTTCGGCAACCAAAATTGTGTAAGCACTTTCATTTCGCTTGCCACGATGAGGTGCAGGGGCAAGGTAAGGCGAATCGGTTTCTAGTACAATATGTTGTAAATCGATTTGATCTATAAATTGATCAATTTTACCATTTTTAAAAGTTACTACACCGCCAATTCCTAATTTCAATCCGTATGAAATTGCTTTTTTTGCCTGTTCCAAATCGCCAGTGAAGCAGTGAAAAATTCCAAATAGTTCAGGTGATTTTTCTAGTTCCAATACTTCAAAAACTTCGTCAAATGCATCGCGACAATGAATGTTTATGGCTAGTTTGTGTTTTTTTGCCAACTGAATCTGACGTTGAAAAGCAGTTTTTTGAATGTCTAGTGTGGTTTTGTCCCAATATAAATCAATGCCAATTTCACCAATAGCATAAAATTTGTGCTTCCCCAATTGTGCTTCTACGTGAGCCAATTCTTCCAAATAATTTTCTTTTACATAACAAGGATGCAAGCCCATCATTAAAAAAATGTGATCGGGATATTGTTGCTCCAAATCGTACATTTCATTCGTATACGTGCTGTCAATAGAAGGAATAAATAAGCGAGAAACTCCGACATGGATGGCTCTTTGTATGACTTCTGCTCGGTCATCCTTAAATTCACCTGAATATAAATGGGTATGGGTATCGGAAAAAATCATGGATTAAATGTAATAATTAAGAACGCTTTTTAAAGGATAAATAGGCTACAATGGTGCTTAATAACATCAATGCACCACCCAAAATAAAGGGTGCTCCGGGAAATTTGAACGGCGCTTCATTGTGTGTGAAATAGAAAAACACGGTCGACATCATGGGTGGACCAATAATTGCCGAGGCACTCATTAAACTTGACATCGTACCTTGAATTTCACCTTGTTCATTCGCCGGAACTTGTTCAGAAATTACGGCTTGCATCGCGGGTCCTGCGATTCCACCTAAACAATAGGGAATTAAAAAGACAAACATCATCCAGCTTTGGGTTGCAGCTGCAAATAAGAACATCCCAAAGGTATACAAGGCCATGCCTACATAAATACTTTTTTCATTTCCTAATTTTGGATTGATCCATCGAATCAAACCTCCTTGTACAATTCCTACCAAAAGTCCAATAACACCTAATGAAATTCCTACCATTTTTTCGTCCCAATTGAATTGGTACATGGTAAAGAAACTCCAATTACTATGAACAGCATGAGAAGCCACATACAGTAAAAAAGTAGCCACGACAAGTCCAATTAATTGGGGGTATTTTTTTAAATGAAGTAAGGCTCCAATTGGGTTGGCTCTTTTGATGTCAAAAGCTCTTCTGTTATCTTTGTCTAACGATTCAGGTAAAATAAAAAAGCCATATAAGAAATTCAGTAAACACAATATGGCAGCGGCATAGAATGGAACTCTAGCGCCAAATTGTCCTAACAATCCGCCAATAACGGGTCCGATGATAAATCCTAATCCGAAAGCTGCACCTATCATTCCGAAGTTTTTTGCGCGATTTTCAGGCGTACTCACATCGGCTATATAAGCAGATGCTGTTGTGATGCTAGCTCCTGTGAGTCCGGCAATAATTCGTCCCACAAACAACCATTCAATGGTAGGAGCAAAGGCTAATAACAGGTAGTCCATTGAGAATGCAAAAAGCGAAATCAATATGATGGGTCTTCTACCATATTTATCACTTAGGTTTCCAATGAGCGGTGCAAATATAAATTGAGTGATGGCATAGGCAAATGTAAGCCATCCACCAATTTTTGCTGCTTCACTGATGTCGCCATGGATTAATTCTTTGATCAATTTTGGAATTACGGGAATGATGATGCCCCAGCCCGTAATGTCGATCAACATGGTGATAAAAATGAAACCGATGGCCGCTTGTTTTTTTGATTTTGTCATACCTGAATTTTGATTTACAAAGAAACAAAAAAAAATCCCAAACTCTAAGAAGGGTATGGGATTTAGTATTT
>JAGNYR010000006.1:5254-8016 GCA_017984835.1 Flavobacterium sp.
TTACAATTCAAATGCTTTTTTCGGATTGTTATCACAAAGCAATTCAACAGGGTTTTCCAATGCTTCTTTTACAGCAACTAAGAAACCAACTGATTCACGTCCATCAATAATTCTGTGGTCATATGATAGGGCCACGTACATCATTGGGTGAATTTCTACTTTACCATTTACAGCAATTGGGCGCTCAATAATATTGTGCATTCCCAAGATTCCAGATTGCGGAGGGTTGATGATTGGTGTAGATAACATACTTCCAAAAACACCACCGTTGGTAATGGTAAAAGTTCCACCTGTCATATCATCTACAGAAATTTGACCATCACGTGCTTTGATTGCCAAACGTTTGATTTCAGCTTCCACACCACGGAACGTTAAATTTTCTGCATTACGAACTACAGGTACCATCAATCCTTTTGGTCCCGATACTGCGATTGAGATATCACAAAAATCAAAAGCTACTTTATGGTCACCATCCATCATCGAATTCACATCTGGAAACAATTCCAAAGCTCTCGTAACTGCTTTTGTAAAGAACGACATGTATCCTAAACCAACACCATTGTGTTTTGCTTTGAATGCATCTTTGTATTCGTTACGTAAGTTGTTTATTGGCGTCATGTTCACTTCGTTAAATGTAGTCAACATAGCCGTTTCATTTTTAGCAGCTACTAAACGTTCAGCTACTTTACGACGCAACATCGATAATTTAATTCTTTCAGTACCTCTGCTTCCACCTGTTGGAGTTCCCATTGAAGGAACTGCATTGACAGCGTCTTCTTTCGTGATACGTCCATCTTTTCCTGTTCCAACAATGTCAGAAGGTTGGATGTTTTTTTCGTCTAATATCTTGCGAGCAGCTGGAGAAGGTGCTTGTGTTGCATACGTTGCTGCGGCAACGGGTGCAGCAACAGGAGCTTCTGCCTTTTTTTCTTCTACTTTTGGTGTTTCTGCTACAGCAGCAGGAGCAGAAACAGATGGTTTAGCGGCTCCCGTATCAATCAAACACACGACAGCGCCTACAGCAACAGCGTCACCTTCTTCGGCTTTGAGTGTAATAACACCACTTGCTTCCGCTGGTAATTCCAAAGTTGCTTTGTCTGAATCAACTTCAGCAATAGCTTGGTCTTTTTCTACATAATCGCCATCTTTTACTAACCAAGTTGCGATTTCTACTTCTTTGATTGATTCCCCAGGTGAAGGGACTTTCATTTCTAAAATCATCTTTTTATAATTTTATTGTTGTTGTATTATTATCTAAATAAATTTTTATCAAATACCATTCGAATGGCATCTGCATGACGTCTTCTATCTCTTGTATGACTTCCAGAAGCTGGAGCAGCATAATTTTTTAACGAAGCCAAACGCCACGGAACCAAATCAAAATTAACCAACATATAACTGTAAGCTCCCATGTTTTTCGGTTCCTCTTGTGCCCATACATAATCATCGGCATTTGGATACGAAGCAATAATTGCTTTTAATTGTTCGGTTGGTAATGGAAATAATTGTTCGATACGAACCAAAGCTACATCATTTCTTTCTAATTTTTCTCTTTCTGCTAAGATATCGTAGTAAAATTTACCGGTACAGAATACAACTGTTTTTACTTTTGATTTATCTACAGATGCATCGTCAATCGTTTCTTGAAAACTTCCGTTTGCTAAATCCTCTTGTGTAGAAATACATTGTGGGTGACGTAGTAAACTTTTTGGAGAGAATACGACCAATGGTTTACGGAATTTCGTTTTCATTTGTCTTCTCAACAAGTGATAGAAGTTGGCTGGTGTGGTACAATCGGCAACGTACATATTGTGTCTCGCACAAAGTTGTAAATAACGTTCCATTCTGGCAGAAGAGTGTTCTGCTCCTTGTCCTTCGTATCCGTGTGGTAACAATAGCACAATTCCATTTTGGTTGTTCCATTTGTCTTCTCCACAAGAAATGTATTGATCAATCATGATTTGACAACCATTCGAGAAATCACCAAATTGCGCTTCCCAAATCGTTAATGCATTCGGATTTGCCAATGCATATCCATAATCAAATCCTAAAACACCATATTCAGAAAGAAATGAATTAAACACGTTGAATTTTCCTTTTTTAGAGGCAACAGCATTTAATAAAATCACTTCTTCTTCACTGTCTTCAACTTTTACCACGGCATGACGGTGTGAGAAAGTTCCTCTTTCTACATCTTGTCCTGATAAACGAATGTCATATCCTTCTTGTAACAACGAACCATATGCCAATGCTTCAGCGGTACCCCAATCAATTTGATTGTTGTCGTACATGGTTTTTCTGTCGGTTACAATTTTAGAAATTTTATTGATGAATTTCTTATCTGATGGTAAAGTAGAAATGGTTTCTAAAATACCGTCTAATTTTTTCTTGTCGTAGCTTGTGTCTACTTTTTGAAGCATTACATCATCAGACACCTGAACAAAACCTTTCCACTCATCTTGCATGAATGGCTTGATGATGGTCAAGTCTTTTTTACGAGAAGCTTGAAGGTTTTCGTCTAATTTGGCTTTGTAATCGCTTTCTATTTTGTTTACATAAGCCTGATCAATGATGCCGTCAACAATCAATTTTTCGGCATAAATATCTCTTGGATTTTTATGACGCGCAATGATTTTGTATAAAACGGGTTGGGTAAAACGAGGTTCATCACCTTCATTATGTCCGTATTTTCTATATCCTAAAAGGTCAATAAATACATCACCTCCAAATGTCATTCTGTAATCTAAAGCAAACAACATCGC
>JAGNYR010000006.1:8116-44030 GCA_017984835.1 Flavobacterium sp.
TGCGCCATCCCCATTACAAATTGTTCTACTCCTTTTTCAGCAGCAGCTTCAATTAATGCGTCAAGGGCAGGAATGATACTTTCTCCTCCTTCTAATGAAAAACGTTTTTGACCTACATATTTGGTATGTAAGAAGTTTTCAAAAGAAACGGCTTCGTTAAGTTTATCAAGAATGTTTTTCTTTTGCTCTGCATTAAAGTTAGGCAGATTATCGTTGATGTTTAAACGATCTTGGATCCATTGAACTACTTCTGGTTTTCGAATGTACATGTACTCAACCCCAATAGATTGGCAATAAACATTCTCTAAGTGAAGTATGATGTCTTTTAAAGTGGATGGTTTTTGTCCTAAAATTTTAGCCGCATCAAAAACAGTATCCATGTCCGCTGCCGACAAACCAAAATTCTCGATCGCTAAGTTAGGTGAGTAAGTTCTTCTGTCACGAACCGGGTTTGTTTTTGTAAACAAATGGCCACGAGATCTGTAACCATCAATTAATTTCAATACATTAAATTCTTTCAGTACTTTTTCAGAAACCTGTCCGCTTGAAACAGCATGCGATGAATAATCAGCCATTTGTTGCATGGCTTGTTCTTCATTGTAGGTAGTCATTCCGAAGTCAAAACCTTGAAAAAAGGCTCTCCAACTTGGTTCTACACTATCAGGGTTTGAAAGATATTGCTCATAAGTTTGAGCAAAAAATTCAGTATGAGCTGCATTTAAAAAGGAAAACCTATCCATGATATTTTATGTAAGTAATCGTATCGTTAAAAAAATTACTGCAAAAGTAAAATATTTCTAACAATCTTTTATCGTTTTTACTACTTTTATCTCGCTAATTAAATATATATACCGAAATGAAATTAAAATGGCCGCTAAATAGTAAAAATCGTCTCCTTTTTTGTGTTTCTTTGTTTGCAATCTGTGCTTCATCAGCGCAACAAAACACGAAGACCTCTACGAATCAGTTTTGGGAGAGAGTTCGATACGGAGGAGGTTTTGGGTTGGGATTTGGAAGCGGTTATACGGATATTACTCTAGCCCCCAACGCCATTTATCATTTCAACGAACACGTTGGTTTGGGAATCGGAATACAATCGAGTTTTAACAGGCTAAAAGACCGTTATGCCTCTTTCTTGTATGGAGTGAACGCCATCGTTTTGTGTAATCCCATAGAGGAGTTGCAATTGTCTGTAGAAATTGAGCAAGTACGAGTGAATGCTACTTATCATACAATACCCAATCCCATTCACGAGCAATTCTGGAATACAGGCTTGTACCTTGGTGCCGGATACCGAACGGGGAATGTAACCACCGGATTGCGCTATAATGTGCTTTTTGATCAAGACAAGAGTGTGTATAACGATGCCTTGATGCCTTTTATCCGATTTTCTTTTTAAGAAATAATTTCTTAATCATTAATTTCCTAAAAAATAATAATTAGAACGTAAGTTTGCCTCCTATTTTAAACATCATGAAAAAAATAATTGTACTCTTCCTTTTTATTCAATCGCTTTCACTTTTCTCACAAAAAGAAGGACTTCAATCGGGTCCTATGGTGGGTTATTGCGAAATGAAAGAAGCCATGATCTGGCTGCAAACAACAAAAGAAGCCTTGGTTCGAATTGACTATTTTGCCTTGGATAATCCCAAGGAAGTTTTTACTTCGGCTCTTTCTAAGTCTGATGGCAGCAACGGATATACCCATCACATCGTTTTAAATAAATTACAGCCTGGCAAACGATACCATTACGATGTTTTTTTGAATGGAAAAAAAGTAACATTGCCTTACGAAACTACGTTTTCATCTAAAAAATTATGGATGTTCCGAGAAGATGCTCCCGATTTTTCGGTCGCTTTTGGTAGTTGTACTTACATCAATGAACCTGCTCTCGACCGACCAGGAAAAGGATATGGAAGTGGGTATGAAATTTTTGAAAGCATTCATGCTAAAAAACCAGATATCATGATCTGGGGAGGCGACAACACGTATTTGCGTGAAGCAGACTGGGACAGTAAGACCGGAATCTACCATCGGTATACCCACTCTAGGTCAATCAAAGAACTACAACCTCTGTTGGCAAGTACCCAACATTTTGCTATTTGGGACGACCATGATTTTGGACCCAATGATGGGGATCGTAGTTTTTATTACAAATATGAAACCCAGCAAGCATTTAAAGATTTTTGGGCCAACAAATCGTATGGTTCAGATCCCAGTCAGAAAGAAGGTGTTTATTCTACCTTTAATTGGGGAGACGCACAATTTTTCTTGTTGGACGATCGCTTTTTTAAATCGCCCAACGATCGTTTGACAGGTGATAGAACCATCCTGGGAACCGTTCAAATGGAATGGTTAATCGACGCTTTGGCAAGCTCCAATGCGGCTTTCAAAATCGTCGTAATCGGTGGACAAGTTCTCAATACCTCTGCCCGTTTTGAAAATTATGAAACGTATCCTCAAGAAAAACAAAAACTACTTTCTGAAATAGAATCAAATAAAATAAAAGGAGTGGTTTTTTTATCGGGTGACAGGCATTTCTCTGAATTATCTAAAATGCAAAGACCCGGCACGTATCCACTTTATGACTGGACGGTTTCGCCCCTAACCTCTGGAATCGGAAATTCATACAAAGACGATGTCAATACAAACAGGGTAGAAGGAAGTTTGTTTCCCCAGCATAATTTTGGGGTGCTTTCCTTTTCAGGAAACAAAGAAAATCGTCAATTAAAATTGACTCTTTTTGATATGGAAGGGAAGGAACTTTGGAACCAAGTCATTTCCAAAAAAGAACTGGAATAGGTTAGTAGTGGTTGCGAAACCAAACTTTCATCCACTCTCTTTTTAATACTAAAAACGCAACTTGATGTGACATTTCAAAAACATCCGTTCCATCGAGTTGTTTTACTTGCTCTTCAGGAACGTCAATAATGTACAAAAGGTTCAAATATTCGGCAAATTTGTATTGAATGAGTCGGTATATTTTATCGTGTAAAGCATTTTTTAATTCTTCGGGCGTAATTGAAATTGGCAGGTCGATGGGTTCGTTCGCAAAATTGAAATCTTTGTTTACTTGCTCAACCAATTTCAGATACAACTGTTCTTTTTCTGCTTCACTTAGTAAATGATCTATCGTAGAAGGGGCAATAAAACTAGACATTACGATTCATTAATTTTTCGCCAAACATTTTCAGAATTACTTTTTTATCTTGGCCGATATTCATTTTTTCTAAGGTATCAAAAGCTTTGAAAGTATACTCTTCAATCGCTTGCTGGGTGGCAGCAGATGCGCCAGAAGCATTGAATAATTGCTTAACAGAATTTATTTTATCTGTATTTTCGGTGGGTTGAATTGAAAACAAATGTGATAATTGTTCTTTTTCCTCCGCACTAGAAAATTCCTTTGCTTTAAGATATAGGTAGGTTTTTTTATTTTCGATGATGTCTCCACCAACTTGTTTTCCGAATGTTTTTGGGTCTCCAAAGGCATCCAAATAGTCATCTTGCAACTGAAAGGCAATCCCTAAATTCAATCCAAAATCATAAATCAAATTGGCGTTTTCTTCCGATGTTTTTGCTACAATGGCTCCCATTTTCATGGCAGCACCTACCAAAACAGCCGTTTTGTATTCTATCATTTTCAAATATTCTATAATGGTAACATCGTCTCGGGTTTCAAAATCAACATCATATTGTTGGCCTTCACAGACTTCCAATGCTGTTTTACTGAATAGTTTGGCTAAATCTCTAAAAATAGCAGGTTCGTATTTCTCAAAATGTTGGTAAGCCAAAATCAGCATCGCATCGCCCGATAAAATTCCGGTATTGATGTTCCATTTTTCATGTACCGTTTCATTCCCGCGACGCAAGGGTGCGTCATCCATAATGTCGTCATGAACCAATGAAAAATTATGAAACACCTCAATAGCAGTAGCCGCTTCAATCGCTTCTCTGCAATCTACATCAAAAATTTCGGTGGCCATCAAGGTCAGAACCGGACGCATTCTTTTCCCACCAATAGACAAGATGTAATCAATCGGTTCGTATAAATTCTTCGGCTCTTTCGAAAGTGAGAGTCCGGCAAAATAATTAGAAATAACTTCTTGATAATAGGAAATAGATTGCATTTTGATCCGATTTATTTGAATCACAAAAATAGTTTATTTTATAGAAATAGGGTGCTTTTTTTTTGGCATGTCCCCAATTGCCAGAAATGAAGTGAAAATTTGCTGGCAATTGGGGTCGGGCTTTCGGCTCTATCTCTTGTTTCGCTGTCGCTACACAAGAGGATGCTGCCTCAATCCCTCATGCAAGGCAATGTCTTTATTTTCACAATGTTAAATTCATATTAAATTTTTGCAATACCACGGAAACTTTTTTGGTGTTTAAAGTTTCCGTTCTATATTTGCACCCGAATTAGCACGAATCATGAAAGATAAGATTGTCAACAAAGCAACCGAAATGTTCTTAAAACTAGGTTTTAAGAGCGTCACCATGGACGATATTGCTAGTGAAATGTGTATATCAAAAAAAACGATCTATAAATATTTTTGCCATAAAGAATCCTTAATTAACGAAACAACAGCTACTTTTCACGACCAATTTCATCATGGGATTCAAAAGATAGTAGATTTGAATTACAATGCAATTCAGGAGAATTTTGAGATCAGAAAAATGTTCAAAGAAATGCTTCAGTCTACCGAGACCTCTCCGGCCTATCAATTGAAAAAACATTACCCCGAAATTTATTTTAAAACAGCTACTCGTTCCATCAATGAATGTAAGTCGATGTTTGAGAAAAATTTAGAAAAAGGAAAAGCAGAAGGTTTGTATCGTTCGGAAATCAATGTGGAAGCCTATGTGTTTTTTTATTACACCTTATTGTTTAGCATCAATGAAAACACAAGTTCTGAAAAGGAAGCTAAAAAACTCGAATTGTTGGCACTCGAATACCATATTAGAGCCATGGCAACTCCTTTAGGAATTACAGAATTAGAAAATCAATTATCCAATCCAAATATTTAATGAATGAAAAATAAATGTACATTATTCCTGCTGTTGTTGGTTACCACTATTTTTGCTCAAGACAAAAAAGGTAGTTATGCTTTTTCTTTACAAGAAGCTGTAAACCATGCTTTACAACACAATTATTCAGTAATCAATGTCAACAGAGATATTGAAGCGGCCAAAAAGAAAAAATGGGAAACTACCACCATGGGTTTGCCTCAAATAAATGGGGGTATTGGTTATCAAAACAACATTGAAATTCAAAAATCGTTGATTCCAGCTGAAATTTTTGGAGGGACCCCAGGTACTTTTCAAGAGGTAGCTTTTGGGGTGAAACATAATATGAATGCAAGTGTAACCTTGAGTCAGTTAATCTTTGATGGATCTTATTTGGTTGGATTGCAATCGGCTAAAACGTATTTGAAAATTTCTGAAAACGCAAAAGTAAAAACCAATCAAGAAATTACCGAGCTGGTGATTAATTCCTACGGGAATGTTTTGTTGGCAGATGAAAGCATTGTTATTTTAGAAAAAAACAAACAGAATTTGGAAAAAACATTGTTTCAAACCAATGAAATTTTCAAAAACGGTTTGATAGAAGAAGAAAATGTAGAACAATTACAAATCACATTGACTTCTTTGAACAATTCACTTAAAAATGTCAAACGCCAACGTACGATTGCATTAGATATGTTGAAGTTATTACTCGGTATTGATTTGGAAGATACCTTGCAATTGACTGAAAAACTAGAAGTAGTGAGCCAGAACAATGTGGACCTTCAAATATTATCCACCCCATTCGATGTGAACAATTCAATTGATTATCAAATTGGTAAAAATGTAGAGCAATCAAAAGAGTTGTTGTTAAAACTGGAAAAGAGCAAAGCATTGCCATCGATTGGTGCCGCTTTAAATGTTGGATACAACGGATTTGGAAACCAGTTTAATTTTTTATCATCCGATCAAAAATGGTTCAATTATTCCAATCTGGGAGTAAGCATGTCGATTCCGATTTTTAGTAGTTTAAGAAGAAGTTCTAGAACCCAGCAAGCCCAAATTGCTTTGGAACAATCAAGAACCGAATTGACTCAAACTCAGCAAAAACTTCATTTGCAATTTGAAAAAGCAAAAAGTGATTACGAGTTCAGTTTGGAACAATTAACCAATGCAAAGAGCAATTTAAAATTGGCTGAAAGAATCGAAAATAAAAATGAAATCAAGTTTAAAGAAGGGCTAGCTTCAAGTTTTGAGTTAACCGAAGCGCAACGACAATTGTATGCCACTCAGCAAAATTACCTGCAAGCCATGCTTGATGTAATCAACAAAAGAGCCACTTTAGAAAAATTAGTAAGTAAAAATTAACATACGTAAAAAATGATATTTCAAATTCAAAATAACTCAAAAATGGTAAACAAAATCACATTACTTGTCGCAATTACATTCTTTGTTATGTCTTGTGGAAATAAAGACAACAATCTAACGATTGACCAATTAATTGCAGCTAAAAACAGCAAAGAATTACAAGCAAAAAAATCTCAAATTCAGGCTGATTTGGCAAAAATTGAAGCGGCTTTGGCTACTTTAAACGTTAAGAAAGAAGAAGCTTTGGTTTCTGTAATGACTTTAAAAGACACCCTTTTTAATCATTATTTAGACATTCAAGGAAGTGTAAATACCAAAGAAAACATGTTGATTCAACCCGAAATACCAGGTACTTTAATTGCACTGAATGTTAAAGCTGGACAACGTGTAAGTAAAGGGCAAGTTTTAGGTAGAGTAGATGATGGAGGATCAAGCCAACAAGTGGCAAGTTTAGAAACCCAATACCAATTGGCTAAAACTACTTTTGAAAGACAAAAAAACTTATGGAATCAAAAAATTGGTTCCGAAATTCAATATTTACAAGCACAAACTCAAATGTTAAGCTTACAAAGATCGGTTGCTCAAGCAAAAGCGATGTTGGCCAAAACAGTGATTCGCGCTCCATTTTCTGGAACAATCGATGAGGTATTCGTAGAAAGAGGACAAGTGGTTGCTGCGGGTCCACAAGGATTGATGCGTATTGTGAATTTGAATAATATGTATGTTTCAACAAGCGTTCCTGAAAGCTATATCGGAAAATTAAAAGTAGGTACAGAAGTAGATGTTTTCTTAACATCATTGAATAAAAACTACAAAGGGAAAGTACGTCAAGTAGCTAATTTTATCAATCCAAACAATAGAAGTTTCGGAATTGAGGTGAGCATTCCGAATCCAGAAAATTTATTACGTCCAAATCAGGTTGCTAAATTAAAAGTGATCGATTACACAGCTAAAAATGCCATTGTAGTTCCGACCAACGTGATTCAAGAAGACGGAAAAGGAAACAAATATGTATACGTTGCAACAGAGGTAAATGGAAATACAGCCACCGCAAAACAAGTCATTGTTACGCTTGGAAAATCTTCGGATAATGTAACAGAAATTGTAAGCGGATTGTCGGCAGATGACATCATTGTAACAGAAGGGGTAAATACCATTTCTGAAGGAATGAAATTAAATTTCTAAAGTATAATTGCAACCTGAAACAAAAATTATGTCACATCAAAATAAAGAATTCAGTATATCGAGTTGGGCCGTTGATAACCGTGTAACGGTTTACATCTTGACCTTCATTATTGTCATTGCAGGGCTTGTGGCTTATACTTCCATGCCTCGTGAAGATTTTCCAGAAATCATTGAAAATAAAATATACATCTCTTCTGTTTTTCCTGGAAACTCAGCAGAAGATGTAGAGAAATTGGTAGTAAAACCTTTAGAAAAAGAAATCAAAAACATCAGCGGAGTTGATAAAGTGACTTCCAGCTCATTTCAAGACTATGGAATGATCATCGCCGAGTTTTCGGATGATGTTACGATTGAGCAAGCCAAACAAAAAATAAAAGACAAGGTGGATAATGCCAAAGCAGATACCGATTGGCCCAATATGGACAATGGTAGCAAAGTAGAGCCGAATGTTTTCGAATTGAATATTTCGGAAGAAGTGCCTATCTTGAACATCAATTTGCAAGGAAATTACACCACGCAACAACTGAAAAAATACGGTGAATTATTGCAAGATGATTTAGAAGAAATTTCGGAAGTTAAAAAAGTAGACATTCTTGGAGTGGATGACAAAGAGGTTGAAATCGCAGTAGATATTTTCAAAATGACTGCAGCGCAAGTGACTTTTGATGAAATTCAGAATGCCGTGAAGTACGAAAACATGACGCTTTCTGGAGGAAATTTGACTTCACAAGGATCTCGAAATAACATTCGTATCGTTGGAGAATTCAAAGAGCCAAAAGAGCTTGAAAACATCATTGTGAAATCTTTTGGAGGAACCGTTTACTTGAAAGATATTGCGACCATTAGCTTTAAAGAAAAAGAAAAAACAACCTATGCTCGTGAAAAAGGGACAGAAGTTGTGATGTTGAATGTGAAAAAACGTTCCAACCAAAACATGATTTCGGCAATTGACCAAGTAAAAGAAAAAATTAAAACGGCTCAAGAAACCTATTTGCCAAAAAACCTAAAAGTAGAATTGACCAACGATCAATCTTCTCGAGTTGAACACCAAGTAGATGAATTATCAAACCATATCATTTTCGGAATCATTTTGGTAATGATTGTGCTAATGTTTACCATGGGACTTCGTAATTCGCTGTTTGTAGGAGCTGCTATTCCATTGTCAATGATGATTGCCTTTGCAATCTTGTCTATGGCAGGCCTGACGTTGAATACCATGGTGCTTTTCGGACTTGTTATGGGACTGGGGATGTTGGTAGATGACGGTATTGTTGTGGTTGATAATGTGTACGCCAACATGCAAAAAGGAATGACCCGAATTCAAGCCTCTAAAGTTGGAATTGGCGAAATTGCATGGCCAGTAATTTCTTCTACAGCTACTACTTTGATGGCGTTTTTACCTTTTGCCCTTTGGCCTGGCACCATGGGTAAATTCATGAAATATTTCCCAATTACATTAACGGTAACGTTAACCGGCTCTTTGTTTGTAGCCATGGTTATCAATGCTGCTATGACCGGAGGGTCTATGGCATTAGAAGATAAAAACATCAAGAAAAAAAGCTTGCGTTTTTATACCATTTTATTTTTGGTTTTAGGAATTGTTTTGGCGGTGCCCGGAAATATCTACGACAGTAAATTGTTAAGAGGATTAGGTCATTTATTGTTGATTTCGGTTGGATTGATGTGGTTGTACTATTGGAAAATTTTCCAATGGACACAAGATTTTCAGTACAGTTTCTTCCCGCGAATGGAAGAAAAATACAAATTGTTTTTAGCCAAAATTTTGACAGGTAAAAATGCTTGGAAAGCACTTGGTGGAATCATCGTTTTGTTGATTTTCTCTTTCGTTCTTTTGGGGGTTTTTCCAAGAAAAGTATTGTTCTTTCCAGACAATGTGCCAAATCAAGTTATTGCTTATATTGAGTATCCGCAAGGAACCTCTATTGACAAAACAAACAAGGCTACTTTGTTTGTAGAAAAACAAGTCGTTAAAATATTGGAGAAATATGTAGATCCAACTACAAATAAAAATTTCTTAGCAGAATCAATCGTGTCTCAAGTAGGAGTAGGAGCTGGAAATCCAAATGTGGATGCAGGGTCTGCTTCAGAAACACCGTTTAAAGGGAAAGTAACAGTTAATTTTTCTGAATTCAAATTCAGACAAGGAATCAACACGGCCGACATTCTTGAGGAAGTGCGTTCCAAAGTAAAAGGAATTGCAGGAGCCACTGTTACCGTAGAAAAGGATGCAAACGGACCTCCAGCAGGATATCCAATTAGTATTCAGTTAACCGGATCTGATTATGATGAAATGATCGTAGAAGCCGATAAAATGATCGCTTTTTTAGATTCTAAAAACATCCCTGGAATCGAGAAGTTGAGTATCGATATCAACAAGGAAAGCCCAGAGCTTGAAGTAAAAGTGGATCGTGCCAATGCCGGAAGTATGGGTATTTCCACAGGTCAGTTAGGATTTACCTTACGTCGATCTGTGTACGGACAAGAAATTTCTACGTATAAAGAAGGAGACGACGACTACAATATTGTGGTGCGTATGCAAGAAGACCAACGTAAAAATGAAAACATACTTTTCAATCAATCGTTGACGTTCAGAAATCAAAACAATGGTCAAATTATGCAAGTGCCTATATCTGCTATATCCAAAACAGATAAAACCACGACCTATAACCAAATCAAGAGAAAGAACCACCGACGTATCATGACGGTTTATTCGAATGTACTGACTGGTTTTAACGGTGATGAAATCACGAAACAAATTCAAGAAGAATTAAAATCATACAAATTTCCAAATTCTGTTACCTATTCATTTTCAGGTGTACAAGAGGAGCAAGGTAAAAACCAAAACTTCTTGATGTATGCGTTGTTTTTAGCTTTGGCCGGAATTACAATCATTATCGTATTACAGTTTAATTCTGTTTCAAAAACAATCGTGATTATGTTTACCGTGTTGCTAAGTTTTAGTGGAGTATTTTACGGTTATGTAATTGCCAATATGGATTTTGTGATATTGATGACCATGATGGGAATCATTTCGTTGGCCGGGGTGGTTGTTAAAAACGGAATTGTATTGATGGACTTCTTTGTCTTGTTGTTAGATAAGAAAGTTGCTGAAAATAACCTAGAAAGCCACGACGATTTATCGTTAGAAGAAATAAAAGAAGTGATCATCGAGTCAGGAAAATCTAGACTTCGTCCTGTATTGTTGACCGCATTAACAGCGATCTTGGGACTGATTCCTTTAGCTATCGGATTAAATTTCGACTTCTTTACCTTGGTAACCGATTTTAACCCACACTTTTTTATGGGTGGTGACAATGTGATGTTTTGGGGGCCATTGGCTTGGACCATCATCTTCGGATTGACCTACGCTACTGTGTTGACATTAATTATGGTGCCAGTCATGTTCTATTTGGTAAAAAGAACCAAGTACGCATTGAGAGATCGCAGCAATGCAAAAAAGGCTCTAGAAGAATAATCTAGGGTAGGTAATAATAAAAAAGGGTTCGCATTGCGAACCCTTTTTTATTGTACTTTTTTATAACAGACTAGTTAGAAAAAAATAAGTTTAGTTTTTATTGGCAATAGCTTCGCTTTTCCAGCTTTTTGTCATTGCAATTCTGTTCTCGGTATAATCAACTTCGTTCAATGAGGTGTTATTCCAAAAAAACCATTTACCTACTTTTTTTCCGTTTTCATATTCAGCAATCGCTTGTTTACTTCCGTCTGCATTGTATGAAACCCATTTTCCTTCAAGCAAACCATTTTTAAAGAAACCTACCTGCTCTACAGCTCCGTTTTCATAAAAATAAGTTGCCTTTACCATTCCGTTAACTTCCTCCAATTGAGGCGTTTTGCTTTGTCCAAAAGACAAACCAGTTACCATCAGTACTGCAATCATTAAAAAATTTCTCATAACATTTGGATTTTAATAGTTAATAAAGTTAGGCAAATATAAAAATATATTTACAATAAAAAAACATTTACTTAACAATTTGGTAACATTAGAGAAAATTTAACATTTGATCAAAAAAAAGCAACAAAAAATCCAGTTTCAACCAAAGTCAAAACCGGATCTATTTTTTTGGAACGAAAGGTTATTTCAATAACGCATCCAATGTTTTTTGTAATCTAGGGTTAGAGGGTCTATCTGCGTCGGCATTGACTACTTTTCCAGTTGGGTCAATTAGTAAAAAACGTGGAATAGAATTAATTTCAAAATATTTGATGAAATCGGAAGTCCAATTTTTATCTGCAAATAATTGAACACCTCCTAATTGTTTTTCGGTTACGAATGTTTTCCATTTTTCATGATCTTTATCGGTGTCAACTGAAATACTTAAAAAAGCAATGTTTTTACCGTGGTATTTTTCTTCTACCATTTTCAAAGAAGGAATCTCTGCACGACAAGGTCCACACCAAGTTGCCCATACATCAATATATACATACTTACCTTTGAAATCTTCTAATTTTGCTTTTCCACCCGCATGATTTTCATACTCAAAAGAAGGTGAAGCTGTGTTGTTGAATTTTGCTTTGGCTAATTTTTCAGCAAAATATTGTTTGATTCCTTTCTCTTCTCCTTCAATCGATTTTTTTTGAAGTGCAATAAAATCCGGATCCAGTTTGCTGTTTTCAATTTCTTTCAAACTTGCGGCAAATTTTGTGCCTACTGCTTTATTGAAATCCGCTTCGTTCATTCCTAATATTTCATCCCAATCATATGCAGCTTCCGATAAGTTCTTTTTGGCCAAAAAATTATTTTCTGCGGCACCAATTCCGGTATACGCGATCGTTTCATCAAATTGCGATGCGTCCATTTTCATTTGTAAATCATACCCCGATTCTAGGTATAAATCAGCATATTCTGCTCCGTCATACAAAGAATACATCCCGTTTTTAGCTTCAAAACTAGCTTCAAAATGTCCGTTAGCATCTCCTTTGATCTCTTTTACAATGATTCGACCATTTTTAATGAATATAATATCCCCGTTTTTGTTGGTGACGTCTGCTTTAAATTTGATGATATTTTCTTGTGACCACCCTAAACTTGCGATGGTTAAGGAAACTAATAAAATTATTTTTTTCATTTTTTCGTTGTTTACATTATTACAAATCAAATATAGCACAATATTTATTTAGCAAAATCAATATTAACAAAAAATTTTAGGCATAAGTCTGCATTAAGTTTTTTACTTTTGCAACCAAAGACCCTCGGTCGAGTTTTTACATACTATAAAAAATAATACGAAATGTACAGAAGTCATTCATGTGGACAATTAAATGCCACACATATCAATAAAGAGGTAACACTAGCAGGTTGGGTTCAAAAATCGCGTGACAAGGGATTTATGATTTGGGTTGACTTACGTGATCGATACGGAATAACCCAATTGATATTTGATGAAACCAGAACAGAGAAATCGGTTTTTGATGCAGCTAAATCGTTGGGAAGAGAATTTGTAATTCAGGTAGTTGGTACCGTGATTGAAAGAGAATCTAAGAATGCCAACATGGCAACGGGTGATATTGAAATATTGGTTTCAAAATTAACGGTTTTAAACCAGTCGATTTTGCCTCCATTCACAATTGAAGATGAAACAGACGGTGGTGAAGATATCCGAATGAAATACCGTTACCTAGATATCCGAAGAAATCCAGTTAAAAACAGTTTGCTTTTCCGTCATAAAGTGGCCATGGAAGTTAGAAAATACCTTTCAGACCTTGATTTTTGCGAAGTAGAAACACCTTATTTGATCAAATCGACACCAGAAGGAGCTCGAGATTTTGTGGTGCCAAGCCGAATGAATCCGGGACAATTTTATGCTTTACCACAGTCGCCACAAACTTTCAAACAATTATTGATGGTGGGTGGAATGGACAAATATTTTCAGATCGTAAAATGTTTCCGTGACGAAGATTTACGTGCCGACAGACAGCCAGAGTTTACACAAATTGACTGCGAAATGGCGTTTGTAGAACAAGAAGATATATTGAATGTTTTTGAAGGGTTGACCCGTCATTTGCTAAAAGAAATTAAAGGTGTAGACGTTGCTGAATTCCCAAGAATCACCTATGATTATGCGATGAAAACCTATGGAAATGACAAGCCAGATATTCGTTTCGAAATGAAATTTGGTGAATTAAACGAAGTCGCGCAACACAAAGATTTTCCGGTATTCAATGCTGCAGAATTGGTTGTAGGTATTGCCGCTCCAGGATGTGCAAGCTATACAAGAAAAGAAATCGATTCATTGATTGACTGGGTAAAACGCCCGCAGGTTGGTGCTTCTGGAATGGTCTATGTTAAATATGAATTGGACGGAACGTTAAAATCATCGGTAGATAAATTTTATGACGAAGCCGATTTAAAAAAATGGGCAGAAATCACCCAAGCAAAACCAGGAGATTTAATTTTGATTCTATCGGGTAATGCCAATAAAACGAGAACCCAACTTTCTGCATTGCGAATGGAAGTTGCTACGCGATTGGGATTGCGTAAATCTGATGAATTTGCACCTTTATGGGTAGTTGATTTTCCGTTGTTGGAATGGGATGAAGATAGTGAACGATACCATGCAATGCACCATCCGTTTACCTCACCAAAACCAGAGGATATGGAATTAATTACTACAGATCCAGGAAAAGTGAGAGCCAATGCCTATGACATGGTCTTGAATGGAAATGAAATTGGAGGAGGATCTATCCGTATCCATGATAAAGAGTTGCAAAGTAGAATGTTTGCACTTTTAGGGTTTACACCAGAGCAAGCAGAAGCGCAATTCGGATTTTTAATGAACGCATTCCAATTTGGAGCCCCGCCTCATGGTGGATTGGCGTTTGGTTTAGATCGTTTGGTTGCCATTTTAGGAGGTCAAGAAACAATTCGTGATTTTATTGCATTCCCAAAAAATAATTCGGGTCGCGATGTCATGATTGATGCGCCAGCAACGATAGACGAATCGCAATTAAAAGAGCTATATATTCAATTGGATTTGAAAGAATAAGGTCCGGAAAATACTGAAAATCAATATTTTTCAAAAATAATTGTTGAAAAAAACATTTTGTATTATTATAAAGATTACATTTGTTTATTATTAATATTTTTACATTACAAAATGCGCACAGGAACAGTTAAATTTTTCAATGAATCAAAAGGTTACGGATTCATTACAGATGATGAAAATGGAAAAGACATTTTCGTTCACGCAACAGGTTTAAGAGCTGAATCACTTAATGAAGGTGATAAAGTTTCTTTCGAAGAAGAAGAAGGAAGAAAAGGTAAAGTAGCTGCTCAAGTAGTAGTTATCGAAGACTAATATATATTATTTTTTGGTTACCTCAAATGGTAAAACGCCCCGTGAACGGGGCGTTTTTTTTGTTTTATATTGGAATAATTTAAAATAATTCTAAATAAGCATTTTTTGGGTAAATATTTACAAACGTTTAACCTCACTTTATTGTGAATTAAATATTGCGATGTATATTTGCAGCTATTTTAGTTTTTTCAAATAAAATTACAGTAAAATGCAATCAACACAATTAGATTATTTCCCAATATTAATGCAGTTTTTACTAGCTGTAGGATTTGTAGTGGGGACCATCATAATTTCTGGCAAACTTGGGCCAAAAAGAAATTCGATCAATAAAGATAAAAATTTTGAGTGTGGAATCGAGTCTGTTGGAAATGCTCGTATTCCATTTTCTGTAAAATACTTCTTAGTAGCCATCATCTTTGTATTATTTGACGTAGAGGTTATTTTCTTATACCCTTGGGCAGTAAATTTCAAGGAGATGGGAATTGAAGGAATGTTAAAAATGGTAGTATTTATGCTTTTGTTATTGGTGGGATTCTTTTATATCATCAAAAAGAAAGCGTTGGAGTGGGAATAATCAAAACAGTAATTTTTTTATTTCAATAAAAAATGAGCGATTCAAAAATAAAAATGGTAGCACCACCAGAGGGTGTGTCTGGAGAAGGTTTTTTTGCAACTAAATTGAATGATGTTGTGGGTATGGCTCGTGCCAATTCACTTTGGCCATTGCCTTTTGCAACGTCTTGTTGTGGAATCGAATTTATGGCAACAATGGCCTCTCATTATGATTTGGCAAGATTTGGTTCGGAGCGTGTAAGTTTTTCACCTCGTCAAGCAGATATGTTGTTGGTAATGGGAACTATTTCTAAAAAAATGGCCCCTATTTTACGTCAAGTATACGAGCAAATGTCTGAACCACGTTGGGTGATAGCTGTGGGTGCTTGTGCTTCTTCAGGAGGTGTTTTTGATACGTATTCTGTACTACAGGGAATCGACAAAGTGATTCCGGTAGATGTGTACGTTCCAGGATGTCCGCCAAGACCCGAACAAATAGTAGACGGTGTTATGCAACTTCAAGAATTGGTTCGTACCGAATCGGTTCGTCGAAGAAGTTCACCAGAATATAAAGAATTATTAGCTTCTTATAACCTATAATAATGGCATTAGAATCGGTAACAATACAAGAAAAGTTAGAACAAAAATTTGGCAATAATGTGTTGAATTTTGGTTTTCAAAAAGATATATTTTCGCTAGAAGCAACGCCAGAAGTGATTCATGAAGTGATTCAATTCTTGAAAGAAGATGCGGCGCTTAATTTTCATTTTTTGACAGATTTATGCGGTGTACACTTCCCTGAAAATGATGAGCAACATCAATTTTCTGTGGTGTACCATTTGCACAACTGGGTTGAAAATGTACGTGTAAGAGTACGTACTTTTTTAACAGAAAATCCAGAAGTTGATACCATTACAGATCTTTTTCTTACAGCCAATTGGATGGAAAGAGAAACTTGGGATTTTTATGGAATCAATTTCAAAGGTCATCCTCAATTGAAACGTATTTTGAATATGGATGAGATGGTTTCTCACCCAATGCGAAAAGAGTTTCCGATGGAAGACAGTGGAAGAACCGATAAAGATGATCGTTTCTTTGGAAGAACCGTAATTAATGAATAATTGATTCGAATTTAGGGATCAATTATTAGTTTCAATAAAAAATTAAATTAACAGACATAAGAGAATTATTCGGTAATCATCAAATGTCAATTGTCAATTAAAAAATGTCAGAACTATTATTACCACCTGAGCACCGTTATGCTAAAATTATTGAGCAAAAGCTGAATGAAGATGGAAGCGAACTTTCTATTCTTAATTTAGGTCCAACTCACCCAGCTACTCACGGTATTTTTCAAAACATACTATTAATGGATGGGGAGCGTATTGTGGAGGCAGAGCCAACCATTGGATACATCCACAGAGCTTTTGAAAAAATTGCTGAAAATAGACCTTTTTACCAAATCACGCCTTTGACAGATCGAATGAATTACTGTTCATCTCCTATCAATAACATGGCATGGTGGATGACGATAGAGAAACTCCTGGATATTGAAGTTCCAAAAAGAGCACAATATTTACGCGTAATCGTGATGGAGTTAGCACGTATCACCGACCACTTGATTTGTAACTCTATATTAGGTGTTGATACCGGTGCCTATACCGGGTTTTTATACGTTTTTCAATTCAGAGAAAAAGTTTACGAAATATACGAAGAAATCTGTGGGGCTCGTTTAACGACCAACATGGGTAGAATTGGAGGTTTTGAAAGAGATTGGTCTCCAGAAGCCTTCCGCAAATTAGAAGTGTTTTTAGAAGAATTTCCAGTCGCTTGGAAAGAATTTGAAAACCTATTTGAAAGAAACAGAATTTTTATTGATAGAACGGTAAATGTGGGTGGTATCACAGCTGAAAAAGCAATGGCTTACGGATTTACAGGTCCTAATTTACGTGCTGCAGGTGTCGATTATGATGTTCGTGTAGCGCAACCTTATAGTTCATACGAAGACTTTGATTTCATTGTTCCCGTTGGAAAATCGGGTGATACATACGATCGTTTTTGCGTTCGAAATGCAGAAGTTTGGGAAAGTTTAAGCATCATCCGTCAAGCATTAGATAAATTACCAGAAGGACCTTATCATGCAGACGTTCCAGATTATTACCTTCCTCCAAAAGAAGATGTGTATCACAACATGGAAAGCTTGATTTACCATTTTAAAATTGTAATGGGTGAAGTGCCGGTTCCAGTGGCAGAAATTTATCATGCAGTAGAAGGTGGTAACGGAGAATTAGGGTTCTATTTGGTTACAGACGGTAGTAGAACACCTTACCGACTTCATTTTAGAAGACCTTGTTTTATCTATTACCAAGCTTACCCAGAAATGATTCAAGGTGCATTACTTTCTGATGCAATCGTTATATTATCTAGTTTAAATGTAATTGCGGGCGAATTAGACGCTTAATAATTATGGAAAAATCACACATCAAGCAAGAGATAAACATTACCGAATCATTGATGAATCGCATCAATGAGTTGATAAGTCATTATCCATCTGACAAACAAAAATCGGCATTATTACCCGTGCTGCACGAGGTACAAGATGCACATGATAATTGGTTGAGTATTGAGTTGCAAAACAAAGTTGCAGAAATACTCCAAATCAAACCCATCGAAGTCTATGAAGTGGTCACTTTTTATACCATGTTCAACCAACGACCAATTGGAAAATACATGTTTGAGTTTTGTCAAACATCTCCTTGTTGCCAACGTGGCGTTGAAGATTTAATGGATTACACCTGCGATAAATTGGGTGTAAAAGTGGGCGAAAAATCACAAGACGGAATGTTTGAAGTACGTGGAGTAGAGTGTTTAGGAGCATGCGGATACGCACCAATGATGCAGTTGGGAGATTTTTACCAAGAGCATTTAACCAAAGAAAAAATTGATCAATTAGTATCAGATTGTAAAGAAGGTAAAATCACTTTACACGATAAATAATATCATGGGAAGAAAAATATTATTAGACAAAATTAATGTTCCAGGGATCAAAACCTACGAAGTTTACCGCCAAAATGGAGGGTATGCCTCTGTTGAAAAAGCATTAAAAACACTCACGCCTGATGAGGTTACAGAAGAAGTAAAAACTTCTGGTTTGAGAGGACGTGGTGGAGCTGGGTTTCCTGTTGGAATGAAATGGAGCTTTATTGATAAAAAATCAGGCAATCCAAGACATTTAGTTTGCAACGCAGACGAATCTGAGCCAGGAACATTCAAAGACCGTTATTTGATGGAGTACATTCCCCATCTTTTAATCGAAGGGATGATTACCTCTAGCTATGCTTTGGGAGCCAATTTATCTTACATCTATATTCGTGGAGAATATATGTGGGTATACAAAATACTAGAAAGAGCCATCGCAGAAGCAAAAGCTGCTGGTTGGTTAGGAAAAAATATCTTGGGATCTGGATTCGATTTAGAACTACATGTTCAAATTGGAGGAGGTGCCTACATTTGTGGTGAAGAAACTGCATTGATTGAAAGCTTGGAAGGAAAAAGAGGAAACCCTCGTTTGAAACCACCCTTTCCAGCAGTAAAAGGACTTTGGCAAAATCCAACGGTTGTAAACAATGTGGAAAGTATTGCCTCTGTGCCATGGATTGTAAACAATTCGGGTGCCGAATACGCAACCATCGGAATAGGTAGATCTACGGGCACCAAATTGATTTCTGCTTCAGGAAATATTAAAAATCCAGGGGTTTATGAAATCGAATTAGGAGTTTCTGTATATGAATTCATGAATTCTGACGAGTACCTTGGAGGTATGGAAACAGACCGACCTCTAAAAGCGTTGGTTCCTGGAGGAAGTTCTGTGCCAATTTTACCAGAACATTTAATTTATAAAACGGCGGCAGGTGAAGATCGTTTGATGACGTATGAGAGTTTATCTGATGGTGGATTTGCAACAGGATCAATGTTAGGTTCTGGTGGATTTATTGTCTATGATGACCGCGCATGTATCGTTCGAAATACTTGGAATTTTTCACGTTTTTACCACCACGAATCATGCGGTCAATGTACGCCTTGTCGTGAAGGAACCGGATGGTTGGAAAAAGTGTTGTGGCGTATCGAAAACGGACAAGGTCGCGAGGAAGACATCGAATTATTGTGGAGCATTCAATCAAAAATTGAAGGAAACACCATCTGTCCATTAGGAGATGCTGCTTCATGGCCTGTTGCTGCTGCAATTCGCCATTTCAAAGACGAGTTTGAATACCACATCCGTTTCCCAGAAAAGGTAAAAAATAGAGACCACTTTGTAGCAGAGCCTTTTCAAAGTGTTAAGCATTTAGTAGTAAAATAAGAAAGAAAATAGTTTACAGTTTTAAGGAATAATTTAGATGAACTACTCAAAACTAATAAAACAACATTAGATAATGAAAGTAACCATAGACGGTCAAGAAATTGAAGTAGAAGCAGGGACAACGATCTTGCAAGCTGCTCGTATGATTGGTGGAGAATCTGTTCCGCCAGCCATGTGTTATTATTCTAAATTAAAAGGCACCGGCGGAAAATGTCGTTGTTGTTTAGTTGATGTTACCAAAGGAAGTGATGCCGATCCAAGACCTATGCCAAAACTTGTAGCCTCTTGTGTTACAGGATGTCAAGACGGTATGGAGATAGCAAGTAAATCTTCTGAACGTGTAACCGAAGCTAGAAAATCAGTAACCGAGTTTTTGTTGATTAACCACCCATTGGATTGCCCAGTGTGTGATCAAGCAGGGGAATGTGATTTACAGAACCTAAGCTTTGAACACGGAAAATCTCAATCACGATTCATCGAAGAAAAAAGAACTTTTGAACCAGAAAACATTGGGGATAAAATTCAATTGCACATGAATCGTTGCATCCTTTGTCAACGTTGTGTTCAAGTGGCAGATCAATTGACTGACAACCGCGTTCACGGGGTATTAAACAGAGGAGATCATGCTCAAATTTCAACCTGTATTTCTGCAGCGATTGACAATGAATTTTCTGGAAACATGATCGATGTTTGTCCGGTTGGAGCTCTAACAGACAAAACGTTCCGTTTCAAATCAAGAGTTTGGTTCAACAAACCTTTCAATGCTCACAGAGAATGTACGACTCCAGGATGTTGCGGAAAAACGACTTTATGGATGTTTGGTAATGAAATACAACGCGTTACAGCTCGTAAAGATGAATACCATGAAGTAGAAGATTTTATCTGTAACACGTGTAGATTTGACAAGAAAGAAGTAGCAGATTGGACAATTGAAGGACCAAGAAAATTTGAGAAAGATTCGGTTATCAACCAAAATAATTACACGAGAAAACTTGAAAAAGTAGTCATTGAAACCGAAAAAGGAATCCTTTCAGGTAGAGATCAAGATAGAAAGAAAATCAGTATGGTAGAGATACCGTTTACAACTAACAATTCTAAATCATAAAAAATGGATAGTGCATTTATTATAGAAAAAAGCGTTGTTATTGTAACCGTTTTTGCCCTTACGATGATCATGGCCATGTATTCTACTTGGGCTGAACGTAAAGTAGCCGCATTTTTGCAAGATAGAATTGGTCCTAATAGAGCAGGAGCTTGGGGATTATTACAACCTCTTGCAGATGGATTAAAATTGTTTTCAAAAGAAGAATTTTTTCCAAATACTCCAAACAAATTTTTATTTATTGTAGGTCCGGCCATCGCTATGAGTACGGCATTAATGACCAGCGCAGTGATTCCTTGGGGAGATAAATTACACTTGTTTGGTCGAGATATTCTTTTGCAAGCAACAGACATCGATGTTTCCTTATTGTACATTTTCGGAGTTGTCTCTGTTGGTGTGTACGGAATCATGATTGGTGGATGGGCATCCAATAATAAATTCTCATTGATGGGTGCTGTTCGTGCAGCTTCTCAAATGGTTTCTTATGAAGTTGCCATGGGATTGTCAATGATTGCTTTGTTGATGATGACAGGAACTTTGAGCTTGAAAGAGATTTCAGTGCAACAAGCTGGGATGAACTGGAATGTGTTTTACCAACCTCTTTCTTTTTTAATCTTTTTAATTTGTGCCTTTGCAGAAACCAACAGAACCCCTTTTGATTTAGCCGAATGTGAATCGGAGTTGATTGGAGGTTATCATACCGAATATTCATCCATGAAAATGGGATTTTATTTGTTTGCTGAATATGCGAACATGTTTATCTCATCTGCAATATTATCGGTATTGTTCTTTGGAGGATATAATTATCCAGGAATGTCTTGGGCAATCGAAAATTGGGGAGTAAATACTGCTAATGTACTTGGTTTCTTGGCCTTATTTATCAAGATATGTGGATTTATTTTCTTCTACATGTGGGTACGTTGGACGATTCCAAGATTTAGATACGATCAATTAATGAATTTAGGGTGGAAAATATTAATTCCGCTTTCAATCATCAACATTATCATTACAGGAATTGTCTTGTTAAGAAATGAAATACTAACATTTTTAGGATTCTAAAATGAATATAGAAGCTATATCATTATCGGGCAGAAAGAAACAAGTATCCAATAAGCAAATGACTTTTTGGGAACGACTTTATTTAATTGCCATTGTGAAAGGTTTGTTTATTACGATCAAACACTTATTTACAAGAAAAGTAACCATCCAATACCCAGAGCAAGTACGACCATTTAGCCCGGTTTATCGCGGACAACACATGTTGAAAAGAGATGAACAAGGTAGAGAAAACTGTACTGCATGTGGTTTGTGTGCCTTGTCTTGTCCTGCAGAAGCGATCACCATGAAAGCAGCAGAAAGAAAAGCGGGTGAAGAACATTTGTACCGTGAAGAAAAATACGCTGAAATCTACGAAATCAACATGCTTCGTTGTATTTTTTGCGGATTGTGCGAAGAAGCTTGTCCGAAAGACGCAATTTATTTGACCCTTTCTAAAGAACTTGTTCCGGCTCAGTACAACAGAGAAGATTTTATTTTTGGAAAAGATAAATTAGTAATGCCGTTGGATGTTGCTATGAAAAATACTCAACTTAAAAACGCTAATTAAATGTCACCAATACTATTATTATTTTACATTTTATCTGCAATCACACTTGGAACAGCGTTTCTAACCATTTATAGTAGAAATCCAATCCACTCAGCAATTTACTTAGTAATTTGTTTCTTTAGTATTGCAGGACATTACTTATTGTTTAATGCGCAATTCCTTGCAGTTGTTCATATCATTGTTTATTCGGGAGCCATCATGGTCTTGTTTCTTTTCACCATCATGTTGATGAATTTGAACAAAGAAAATGAAGTGCACAAGCCCCGTATTACCCGTTTAGGAGCAGTTGTAGTGATCTGTTTGATGTGTCTTATTTTCATTGCTATTTTCATCAATTCGAAGACCATTGTGGGCGATTATGATAGTAATGGAGAAGATTTTCAATCCATTAAAAAACTTGGACAAGTACTCTTAAATGAATTCATGGTTCCTTTTGAATATGCTTCTGTATTGTTATTGGTTGCTATGATTGGAGCGGTATTATTATCTAAAAAAGAAAAATCAACGAAATAAGATGGACAATATTTTAAATCAAATAGGTATCGAAAACTATCTTTTTTTATCAGCAATACTTTTTAGTATTGGGGTATTTGGGGTATTGTATAGAAGAAATGCTATCATCGTTTTTATGTCGATAGAAATCATGTTAAATGCGGTGAACTTATTGTTTGTTGCTTTTTCAACTTATCATCAAGACGCAGAAGGGCAAGTGTTTGTGTTTTTCTCAATGGCAGTTGCTGCAGCAGAAGTAGCAGTGGGTCTGGCCATTTTAGTTTCGGTATACAGAAACTTAGGATCGATTGATATAGCTAATTTAAAAAACTTAAAAGGATAATCTCGAATGGAGAAGAATTTAGTTTTAGTATTGTTATTAACCCCATTTTTAGGGTTTTTATGTAATGTTTTCTTCGGAAAAAAAGTTGGAAAATCTCTTTCGGGTGCCATTGGTACCTTGGCGGTGGCTACTTCTTTTGGTCTGAGTTTATATTTTTTCAGTGAAATTTTAGGATCTAAAAAACCAATTGAGGTTTCATTATTCGATTGGATCCAAGTAAGTAATTTTAAATTAGAAATTGGATTCTTATTGGATCAATTGTCTCTTCTTTGGTTGCTGTTTGTAACCGGTATTGGGTCTCTGATTCATTTGTATTCGATCAGTTACATGCACGACGATGAAAACATGCATAAGTTTTTTGCATATTTGAACCTTTTCATTTTCTTCATGATTACCTTAGTAATAGGAAGCAATTTACTCATCATGTTTATTGGTTGGGAAGGCGTTGGTCTTTGTTCGTATTTACTAATCGGATTTTGGTATAAAAATCAATCGTATAATGATGCAGCAAAAAAAGCGTTCATCATGAATAGAATAGGGGACTTAGGTTTCTTAATCGGTATTTTTATCATCGGACATTTATTTGGAACTTTGGATTTTACCCAAATCGCAAAAGGAATGCAATCAGAAGTTTTCTTAAAAGCGATTGATCTTCCATTACTCAGCGTTGCCGCATTATGTCTTTTCATTGGAGCAACCGGTAAATCGGCTCAATTACCACTTTATACTTGGTTGCCAGACGCAATGGCTGGTCCAACACCTGTTTCTGCATTGATTCACGCAGCTACCATGGTAACAGCGGGAATTTTTATGATTACTCGTATGAATTTCTTGTTTGATTTTGCTGCAGATGTGCAACACATCATCGCCATTGTGGGTGCTATAACTGCTTTAGTGGCTGCCACCATCGGATTGTTACAAAATGATATTAAAAAAGTATTGGCATATTCTACCGTTTCTCAATTAGGGTTAATGTTCTTGGCTTTAGGAATGGGAGCCTACACGGTTGCAGTATTTCACGTAATTACACATGCCTTCTTCAAAGCTTGTTTATTCCTTGGTTCGGGATCGGTTATCCACGCCTTACATGGAGAACAAGACATGCGAAAAATGGGCGGACTAAGAAAAGCGATGCCAATTACCTTCATCACCATGTTGGTTTCCACATTGGCTATTGCGGGTATTTTTCCTTTTGCAGGATTCTGGTCAAAAGACGAAATTTTGATGGTCGCTTTTGAACACAACAAAGCACTTTGGATCATTGGATCTGTTGCGTCAATCATGACCGCTTTCTATATGTTCCGATTGATGTATTTAACCTTCTTCAGAGATTTTAGAGGTACCGAAGAACAAAAACACCATTTGCACGAAAGTCCTAGTTTGATCACCATTCCATTGATCGTTTTGGCGGTTTTAGCTACAATCGGTGGGTTGATCAATTTACCAGGAAGCAATTGGTTGAACCATTATTTAGAGCCGATATTGGCTACTAAACCTGCACACCACGCATTGGGTAACGAAGATTATATGTTGATGGGAATTGCTTTAACTGGCGCTTTAGTTGGTATTGTTTGGGCGTATTTCAAATACATCAAACAAGCCTATGTGCCAAAAGACGATCAAGAAATTTCTGGTTTTGCATTAGTTGTTTACAACAAATTTTACATCGATGAATTCTATGATTTATGTATTGTAAAACCCCTAAATAGTTTAGCTGGTTTATTCAAATCGGTACTTGAGCCTGCTATTGGTTCTTTGGTATTCGGTTTCGGAAAAGGAGCTTATTTTTTGAGTAATCAAGGAAAAAAATTACACACAGGTAGTGTCGGGTTTTATTTGTTTGCTTTTGTTATTGGTGTTTGTGCCATATTGATTTATTTATTTATAGCTTAATAATTTTACACAATGGATGTAACTTCTATACTATTATTACTTTTAATTGGAGCCTTGGTTACTTATTTCTCTGGCGATAAGTTGGCTTCTAAAGTAGCGCTGATATTCAGTTTGGCAACTTTTGGTTTGTCTTTGTACTTGGTTTCTGTTCTTTCCAATGGTGGCAACATCAGCTTTTCTATGCCTTGGATGAATTTACCAAAAATGACGCTTGCATTCAAAGCAGACGGTTTGAGTATGGCGATGGTGCTTTTAACTACAGCACTTACGCCAATCATCGTTTTTTCTTCTTTTGCAAATCAGTTTAAAAGTGCCAAAAGCATCTATGCATTGATCCTGTTCATGTCGTTTGCAATGACCGGAACATTCCTTGCAGCGGATGGATTATTGTATTATATCTTTTGGGAATTAGCTTTAATTCCAATCTATTTCATAGCCCTTATTTGGGGTAACGGCGACGCAGACGAACGCAAAAAAGCGGTGGTAAAATTCTTTATTTACACCCTTGCAGGTTCTTTGTTTATGTTGATTGGATTTGCTTATTTATATCAAAAAGCGGGTTCGTTCTTATTGGAAGATTTGTACAAAATTCAATTGTCAGGTCAAGAGCAAGCATGGATTTTTGTTGCTTTTTTCGCTGCTTATGCGATCAAAATTCCACTGATCCCTTTCCATTCTTGGCAAGCAAAAGTGTATCAAAAAGCACCTACCGTTGGTACAATGTTACTTTCTGGAATCATGCTTAAAATGGGATTGTACAGCGTAATCCGTTGGCAATTACCAATAGCTCCTTTGGCTGCTAAATTTCATGTTACCATCATGTTGGTTTTAGGAATTGCAGGAACGATCTACGGATCTTTTTTAGCATTGAAACAAAACAATCTTAAAAAATTATTGGCATATTCTTCTTTGGCACACGTTGGTCTAATTGCTGCAGGTGCTTATACATTAACTCTGGACGGACTTAGTGGTGCTGTATCGCAAATGATCGCGCACGGATTTGTAATTGTTGGTCTTTTCTTTGCAGCCGAAATTATCTCAAGAAGATTTGATACGAATAATGTAGATGAAATGGGCGGAATTCGTTCGCAAGCGCCTCAATTTACATCGTTGTTCATGATACTTGTTCTAGCTTCTGTAGCTTTACCGGGAACATTCAACTTTATTGGTGAATTTACGGTTTTGTACAGTCTTTCTCAAATTAATTTAGGGTACGCTGTAATTGGAGGAACAACCATCATTTTAGGAGCTTATTACATGCTTAAAATGTTTCAAAGAGTTATGCTTGGCGAAACCAACGCAAAATCGTTTAAAGATGTATCCATGAACGAAACCATCGTTTTTGTGGTGATCATTGCCTTTTTACTTTTCTTCGGATTGTATCCAAAACCAATTGTAGATTTTGTGGCACCCAGTTTAAAAGAAATTTTAGTAGTTATCAATAGCGCATCATAAGGCTTAAAAAAGTAGATAAAAATGAATACATTATTAGCAATAGTAGGTTTAGGTATTTTTACATTAATTGCCGAAATTTTTAACCTAAGAAAATTAATTGTTCCCATCGCAGTGGTTGGGCTTTTAGCTATTTTAGGACTTACTATTTCCGAGTTCAATACTCCAGCAAGTTTTTACAATAACATGATTGTGGTCGATAAATTTTCGGTGGCCTTTTCAAGTTTGTTTATTATTCTAACGGTGTTTTTGGTAACCCTTAGTCAGGATGTTTACAAAGATCATCCAACAAAGATTTCTGATTTCATCGCCATCAAAATATTTCTATTGTCAGGTGCCGTTGCTATGGTTTCTTTTGGGAACATGGCCATGTTTTTCTTAGGAATCGAAGTTCTTTCGATTTCGTTATACATTCTTGCAGCAAGCAATAGATTAAATGTAAAAAGCAACGAAGCAGGGATGAAATATTTCCTTATGGGATCTTTTGCATCAGGAATATTGCTTTTCGGAATTTGCCTAATTTATGGTGCTACTGGATATTTTGATATTGCAGAAATCAAAGATTTATCACAAGGTCTTGGAATGCCCATTTGGTTTTCTATCGGCGTAGTGATGTTGTTGATTGGTATGTTTTTCAAAATTGCAGCTGCTCCTTTTCATTTTTGGGCACCGGATGTTTATGAAGGTTCGCCTGCTATCACAACAGCTACCATGAGCACATTGGCAAAAGTTGTGGCTGTAGCTACATTATATAAATTGATGAGTTCTTTCATGCCGCAATTATCAGATCATTTTCAAATGGTGATTGTAATTGTTTCTATTTTGTCGATGTCCATTGGAAACATCATGGCTTTGCGTCAATCGAATGTAAAACGTATGCTAGCATTCTCAGGTATTTCTCATGCAGGATTTATGTTGATGGCGTTGCTTAGTATTTCTACTGCTGCCAACACCTTGTTGTATTACACAGCTGCCTATGCTTTGGCTGGGATCGCTTCGTTTGCAGTAATTGTATTTGTATCGCAGTACAAAGGAAATGAAGACATTGAATCTTTCAACGGATTTGCAAAAACCAACCCGTTAATGGCTGCAATACTTACAGCTTCTTTGCTTTCGATGGCTGGAATTCCTGTTTTTTCTGGGTTTTTTGCAAAATTCATCCTGTTTACACAAACCATTCAATCGGGTTACTTATCTCTTGTGATTGTAGCAGTGATTAATTCCATCATTAGTGTTGGGTATTACTTTAAACTGATTATTGCGATGTACACGAAAGAGAACACGCAAGAAAAACAAAAAGCACCTTTTGTATACGTAATTGTTGCATTTGTTGCTATTGTATTAAATATCATCATCGGAATTTATCCAACCCTAGTGACCAACTTATTGGCATAAATTCTATCCTAAAACAATATCAAAGCTGTCCTCCTTGAGTGACAGCTTTTTTTTTGCGATTTTATTATGAGTAGTGTTTCAATCAAGCAGTTTTTCTATCGATACACATAGTAATAATACCAATGTAAATGCAAGGGTGTAAATTGTTTTCATGTTAGAATTTGTTAGGAAAAGTTTGAATGATTACCCCCTTTGCTTGCAAGCACCCCTCAGTAGCAGGATTGTAAATGATTTGACCCGGTGCGGGTGGATTTTTTTCGTACACAACTTCATCTGCGTTTTGGCCCCCAGGTGCATTAGCGTGTGCCTCTTGATAAACCGGATTTGTTCCGCCGATTAGGGCAGGAGGAACCACGCCAATTTGATCTCTTTGATTGATTTTAGCTCCGTTGTAGGCTTCAATTACTTCGTGCAGCATTCCTTCGCCTGGTGTTCCTTTCACTCGATCAGCACGCTCTAAAACACGCACATTTACTTCTTGTTTCGCAGTTGCAATACCCGTTTTTGCATCCAGTGTACTGCCTTGAAATTCGCCTTGCAAGATAGAACCCGTAACGGAAGAAGATAAATTATCGGTTGTGTTGATGATCGCAATAACCGAGTGATCATCCATCGCACAGATGAACAAGGAAACCTCTTCAGAAATAACTTGATCTGGGTTTAATTGGTAAGCTACTTTTCCTTTGTGATCCATTGTAAGAGTAAGTTGAGTACCTACTGCTTTTTGCAATTGATCGAAGGCTTCTTTGTCGTGTGTACCCGTTAAGATCACATCATTATTTGGGGATCGTGTTATTGTAAATAGAATGAGGATCTTATTCTTAGTTCCATTTTTAGCTACTTTGAGAGTAGAATTCGACGCGAAGTCATGAAAACCGCCACAGTATTTTTCCCCAAGACGGTTTCGTGAGAAAAAAGGAATAGTAACGATAGAGCATAAAAAAGCCCCCACAATTTTTTTTCTTAATTTCATACTGATACAGTATTCGTTAAACAAATAAAAATCGTGGGGGGATTTTATGTTACAAATGTAATAGAAAAATCAATATCTTGATTTTAGGCTGGTATTTTTTTCTAATTCACCTATTTTTTTGTGCTAAAAATCATAAAATATTTGAAATTAAAAAATAGATTTTAATAGAATTTATGGAATTTTAACCAAATTAGCAGGTATAAAAAAACCGCCCTCTGTTGCTAGAAGGCGGTTTTAGTTATTCTTTGATTTCTGTACCATTTTGGTCAAAAAATCGATAATCGAGGTACGTGTATGCATCTCGTGGTATGATTTTTACCCATTTTTTATGTTCAAAAAACCATTTTGAACGTATCGAAGGAAAACCTTTTGTTAAATAGGCTGCCACAAATGGGTGTACATGAAGTACAATTTTTTTGTGGTCTTTTACAATTCTTCCAAGGTCGAAGGCTATTTTATCAATAATTAATATCGGAGCTTCAATTTCACCGTTAGAATTATTTGGGTCTTCTTCTCTTGTTTTGATATTTACTTCTGGTCGCACTCTTTGTCTCGTTATTTGGACTAATCCAAACTTTGATGGAGGCAATATCTTGTGTTTGGCTTTATCGTCGCTCATTTCATCTCGAAGGAAATTGAACAGTACTTGACGGTTTTCTGGATTTTGCATGTCGATAAAATCGACAACAATGATTCCACCCATGTCTCGTAGTCGTAATTGTCTTGCTATCTCGGCAGCGGCAATCATGTTCACTTCAAGTGCTGTATCTTCTTGATTGTTGGCTTTGTTTGAACGATTTCCAGAATTCACATCAATTACGTGCAAAGCTTCTGTATGTTCAATAATCAAATAAGCTCCTTTGCTCATCGAAACGGTTTTACCAAAAGAGGTTTTTATTTGTCTCTCGATATTGTATTTCTCAAACAATGGGGTGTCTTTTGATTGATAAAACTTGACCATGTTTTGTTTTGAAGGATCTATTTCTTTCAAATATTCCTTTGTTTGGTTGAATAACTCTTCTTCATCTACTTGAATACCTGTGAAGGTATCATTAAATACATCTCTTAATATTGACGATGCTTTGCTAAGCTCGCCTAATACTTTTGATGGATGATGAGCAGTTACTAATTTTTTACACATTGCAATCCACCTATCATTTAGGTTTTGCAAATCTTTTTCTAGTTCGGCTGCGTTTTTGCCTTCGGCTACTGTTCGCACAATAACACCAAAACCTTTTGGTTTGATCGCTAGGACAAGTTTTTTTAATCGGTCTTTTTCGGCTTTGTCTTCTATTTTTTGAGAAACAGAGACTCTGTCTGAAAAAGGAACGAGAACTAAAAATCTACCGGCAAAGGAAAGTTCAGAGCTTATTCTGGGTCCTTTGGTAGATATAGGTTCTTTGACTACTTGTACTAATACGGATTGATTAGCGCTCAATATATCTGTTATTGAACCGTCTTTGTCAATCTCGTTTTCAAACTTAAAGTTTTTTAGGGAGAAATCTTTTATTTTACCTGCGCTTACAAGTTTTATGAATTTCAAATAAGAGGCAAGATTTGGGCCTAAATCGTGGTAATGTAAAAAGGCATCTTTTTCAAAGCCAACATTTACAAAAGCAGCGTTTAAGCCGGCAACAGGTTTTCTAATTTTGGCAACAAAAATGTCACCTACTAAAAAACTGTTGTTTTTTTCTTCTTTCTCTTTGTGTAATTCAATTAGTTTTCCATCTTTTAATAAGGCAAAATCTACACTATTTTCACTAGATCTGATAATCAGTTCTTTATTCACATTGTAAATTTTTATCCAAACATATAATTACTGTTGATTTCAACTCGTAATTAATTGTAAGGATGGATTAAACATTAATTTTTTTACAGGATTTACCCGAAGAATTTTATAGATTGTCTTGGTAAAAAACACATCTGAAATTCAGACGATTCGCTATCAAAGGGATTCTATAAATTCGTTTTCAATGAACGTTAAAAAGAAAAAAGTAGTTTATAAACTACTTTTTCTTTTTGTGACGGTTAGCTCTCGCTCTTTTTTTACGTTTGTGCGTCGCTACCTTATGTCTCTTTCTTTTTTTACCGCTTGGCATAGGTTATGTTTTTTATGATTAATAAATATTTTTTTTATACTGCAATTTCTGTTTTTGTTTTTACTCCTTCAACAAATACTTTAGCTGGTTTGAATGCTGGAATATTGTGTGCTGGAATTTTAATAGTTGTATTTTTAGAAATATTTCTACCTGTTTTCTCAGCTCTTGTTTTGATGATAAAACTTCCAAATCCTCTTAAATAAACGTTATCTCCTGTTTCTAAAGAGTTTTTAACTTCTTCCATGAAACTTTCAACTGTAGATTGAACGTCTCCTTTTTCAAGTCCAAGTTTTTCAGAAATTTTCGCTACGATATCTGCTTTCGTCATTTTCTTTCGTATTTATATTATGTGTAATTTTTTTTGAGAGTGCAAATATATGAATTAAAAATGCAATATTTCAAGGATATTTGATTAAAATTTAATCAGATAATCTTTTATATTTGTAAGCTATTTAATTTTATGGATTTTTCTAACTCTTTATTGCATTGGTATTTACAAGAAAAGCGCGATTTGCCTTGGAGAAACACCACAAATCCATATAAAATTTGGTTGTCAGAAATCATTCTCCAACAAACCAGAGTAGCGCAAGGACTACCTTACTATTTAGCATTCACAGATCAATATCCAACCATTTTTGATTTTGCTGCAGCAGACGAAGAAGCTATTTTAAAACTTTGGCAAGGATTGGGTTACTATTCTCGTGCACGCAACATGCACAAAACGGCGCAACAAATCGTCAATGAGTACCAAGGTGTTTTCCCGAACAACTATGTAGATTTATTAAAATTAAACGGTGTCGGACCCTATACTGCAGCAGCGATTGCCTCTTTTGCGTTTAATGAAGTGGTACCGGTTGTAGACGGAAATGTATTCCGCGTTTTATCAAGGTTTTTTGATGTTGATACGGATATTTCTTCCTCAAAAGCAAGAAAAGAGTTTTTTGAGATTGCCCAATTACTCATTTCTAAAGAGCAACCCGCTTTGTTTAATCAAGCCATCATGGACTTTGGAGCCATCCAATGTGTGCCTCAAAATCCTAATTGTATGCAATGTGTTTTTTCGGAAGCTTGTTTGGCATATCAAAAAAACAAAGTCAACGAACGACCTGTTAAATTGAAAAAAACCAAAGTCTCCAACCGCTTTTTGAATTACTTGGTTTTTAGAGACGATGAGAATCAAACACTAGTGAACAAAAGAACGCAAAAAGGCATTTGGCACAACTTGTATGAGTTTCCGGTGATTGAAACAGATTCAGAGCCTACTTTTGAAGCAATAAAAGCACAAATTGAGCAACAATTTACCGAGCATGAAATGGTTGATATTTATGTCTTCAATGATTTAAAAATCACGCATAAATTGTCGCACCAAAATTTAACCTTGCGTTTTTATAACATTCAAGTGCAACATAAACTTGCAAACGGAATTCATCTGGATGATCTAGAGAAACTCCCGTTTCCAATAGTCATTCATAATTTTATTCAAAAGTATATTTATTAAATTTATATTTGTATTTTTGAAATTATTAAAAACCAAACAATTATGGCAGGAACGTTAAATAAAGTAATGCTAATCGGTCACTTAGGTGATGATATTAAAATGCATTATTTTGAAGGAGGAAATTGCATCGGTCGATTCCCATTGGCAACGAATGAAGTTTATATCAATAAACAAACGAATGAAAAAATCACCTCTACAGAATGGCACAATCTTGTGGTACGAAACAAAGCAGCTGAGATTTGTGAAAAATTCTTAACCAAAGGGGACAAAATATATGTAGAAGGTAGAATCAAGTCGCGTCAATGGCAGGCTGAAGATGGTACTACTAAATACACAACAGAGATTCAGGTAACTGAATTTACCTTTTTGAATGTTAAAAAGGAAATGGAAAACAATAGAAATAATTCGAATGAGTCAAAATCGGTTGATTATGATTCTGCCGATGCACCCATCAATGATTTACCCTACTAATTTATTGTTTAATTAATAATAGGTTGCTTGGATCCTGAACCCAGTTTTTCACTTTTAAAAACAATTGATTCCAATTTATTTTTTGGAGCCCTTGCTATCGTTGTTTTTTTGTTTCTTTTAGCGATGCTATCCGCTGCAGAAGTGGCCTTTTTTTCGTTAACAAAAAAAGACTTGGAAGACTTATCTCATCGGGCTAATCCGCGTGCAAACCTAGTGATTAAATTACTAGATACACCTAAAAAATTATTGGCAACGCTTTTGATTGCCAATAATTTTACTACCCTTTCAGTCGTACTATTTTTCTTTCATTATTGCCCTGCATTTTTTACCGCTATTGGTTCAACAACGTTGCGATGGATCGCAGAAGTAGCTTGTGTTACTTTGTTATTGTTGTTGTTTAGAGAAGTAGTTCCCAAAATAGCGATTCACAAAAGCAAGGTAAAATCGGTTCTGTTTATGGCTTATCCCATCGGTCTATTAGACAAACTGTTTGCACCAATTAGCGTTCCTTTACGCAATTTTTCTGAGTACGTTTCCCATAAACTCGGGAGGCAAAAAACTAGTTTTTCGGTTGATCAACTTTCTCAAGCATTGGAACTTACTTCATCAGAAGCGACTTCAGATGAAGAGCAAAAAATATTACAAGGCATCGTCACTTTTGGGAATACCGATGTCAAGCAAGTAATGAGCCCAAGGGTGGATGTTTTTGCGCTCGACATGGCATCCACATTTGCCGAAATTTATCCGCGAATTGTTGAAAAAGGTTTTTCTAGAATTCCGGTGTATCAAGATAATATAGACATGATCAAAGGCGTTCTGTTTGTGAAAGATTTGATTCCGTATATTGATGCAACCGATTTTAATTGGCAAGAATTGATTCGGGACCCGTTTTTTGTCCCAGAAAATAAAAAACTCGACAACTTGCTCAAAGATTTTCAAGGCATGAAAAGTCATTTGGCCATTGTGGTTGATGAATACGGTGGAACCTCTGGAATCATCTCGTTGGAAGATATAATTGAAGAGATAGTAGGAGACATCAGTGATGAATTTGACGGAGACAACATCAACTTTTTGAAGCTTGCAGACAACATGTTTTTGTTTGAAGGGAAAATCAACTTGAAAGATTTCTACCGAATGACCCATGTGGACTCCTCGTTGTTTGAAACTAGAAAAGGAGAAGCAGAAACTCTGGCAGGATTCATCCTAGAAATAATAGGGAATTTTCCGAAAAAAGGGCAAAAAATTAGTTTTGAAAATTGTATTTTTACCATCGAATCAATTGATAAAAGAAGAATAAAACAAATAAAAGTACTCATCGATGCCTAAAAAAATATATTTCTTTGGAACAGCCAGTGTGTTGTTTTTACTGCTTTTAGTGAGCTGTAAAGACGAGGTATTACCTAAGCCTTCAAGTCAATTACGTCTTGATTATCCGGTTGCTGAATATGCTTTTTTTGAAAATCATTGTCCGGTTACCTTCGAAATGAATAACGATGCTTTTATCAAGGAAGATGGTACTTGTGGTTTTTCTATTTCATATCCAAAAATGAAAGCGACGATTTACTTAACCTACAAAGGAGTTCATGGGGATATTGATTCCTTGTTGAAAGATGCTCAAAATCTTACCTACAAGCACGTAATTAAAGCCGATGATATTGTGGAGCAGCCTTATTTAAATCCAGAAAAAAAGGTCTACGGAATGTTTTATCGAGTGGGAGGGAATGCGGCAACGAATGCCCAATTTTATGTTACGGATAGCCTACGACATTTTGTAACAGGTTCGGTATATTTCTATACCAAACCCAATTATGACTCCATCATGCCCGCTGCAGATTATATCAGAAATGATATGCAACATTTGATGGAAACCATTCAGTGGAAGTAAACTTATTTACCCACTTTTAAATCAGAAACTTTATAAGTAGCTCCGTCTGCTGCAGCTTCAGCTTTTTTCACTAAATCATCAGCGGATAATTTATCTGCGTCAAATTGAACTGTTGCTTGTTTTTTTTCAAAATCAACGCTCGCTGTTTGTACACCATCCATGTTGGATAAATCTTCTTCAATTGTTTTAGCACAACCAATGGCGCAAGTCATGCCTTCAATATGAAAAGAAGCTGTCTCCGGATTTTTAGCAGGTGCCTTTTGAGTTTTTACAGCCGTAGCATCTTTTGTTGGTTGGCTTGCTGTATCTTTACAACCAATTAACGAAACAGAAAGTAAGCCGATGCACACAATTTTGTTAAAAATAGTCATGGTATTGGGGTTTTGTAATTCGTAATTATTATCCTAACAAAGTTAAAGTTTTTTGATGTGATAGATGGTAAATTTATCACAAAATTTTTTAGATATGGAGTTGAAAAATTTGAAATGGGTATTGCTTGTTGCGCTTTCGCTGATATGGGGAAGTTCCTTTATATTGATAAAAAGAGGTTTGGTTGGACTTACGCCCATGCAACTCGGATCGTTGCGGGTATTGTTTTCAGCTGTTTTTTTGATCCTTATCGGATTTAGAAGCCTTACCGAAATAAAAAGAAATCATTGGAAATACATAGTATTGACTTCTTTTTTCGGCACCTTTATCCCCGCATTTTTGTTTGCATTGGCGCAAACTCAAATCAGTAGTTCGGTGAGTTCGATTCTCAATTCATTGACGCCACTCAATACCTTATTACTGGGTGCCTTGGCATTTGGACTTACATTTAAACGAACACAAATAGTGGGAGTGGTGATTGGTTTAATCGGAACGTTATTACTGATTGTAAATGGTGCTTTAAACCATCCGGG
>JAGNYR010000006.1:44130-60748 GCA_017984835.1 Flavobacterium sp.
TCTAATAAACTTTTTGACGAATAAGTGATGAATTGTACTGTTCCGTTTTTGTTTGAATAATAATAGCCGTAATAAGAAAATTTAATACCTTTTATAGTTCCAGTCATTTGTAGAAGAAGTATTTTGTTACCGTTAACTACTCTGTATTCTTCTTTCACAATTTTAAGGTCAGGAGCTGCTGTCTTACCATTTTCCAGTGCAATTGATTTTAGTGTTTCTAATGGAATTTCTACTTTTTCGGTGATGATCATGCCATAAATATCGCCGCTTTTCAAAATCAGTTTGTATTCTGCTTCTGAAGCTTCGGTAGCCTTCTTAAAAGACCATAGTTTTGGGTTCAACCAAAACCCGACATTAAACTTGTTGCTTTTTAATAAAAAAGTGGATGCATTGTCTTTTTTAAAACTAATTGAATTGGTTGGAGTTTCATTATCTGATATTTCTTCTTCATTCTGGTATTTCCATGTTCCATCTTCATACAACAATACCTCTTCACCGTTTTCAGTAACTGCTTTTTGTTGTGCTTGGATGGTAGTAATATACAACAAGCTAATCATGGCTAAAATTATTTTTCTCATCTGATGGTTTTTATTAAGTAATAAATTTTCATTTTTATAGTCAAATACAACAACAACTTTCATTCAATGCATCATTATTGACATTGGTCAAAAATAACAAAAAAGCTTCAAGTATCTATAAATAATTATCTCTACTTACCACATGTCTGCATGAGGGATCAAGGCGACATCCTTTTGTGGCGTGCAGCGCGGCAAAAGATACAGCCGAAAGCCCGACGGTTCTTACCGGCATGCCATAAAAAAAACCGCCATTGCTGACGGTTTTAGTTTTGATTTGTTTGGGGTTATTCAAAATCTTTGTCGGAAACTCCTTCGTTGATTTTGATTTCAGATAGTTTGATGTTCAATTCAATTCCGATGTTCATCACGATATTGAAAGGAACTTTTACTCCTTTTACATCTTTGTATTCGTTGTAGTAAGTAGTAGCTGTCATTTTTTTACCTGCTTGCTCACTTGTTTTAGACTCGGCAGTTTTTAATCCGCTCGCTACGTCAAAATAATGTGTTGTATTTCCGTCTACTACAGCATACGCATCGCTACCGTTGATTGGCTCAACCCCAGATAGAATGACACCTGCTTTTGTAGCAAGAAGCGTTTCTGAGAACGGGATTGCATTTTCTTTCATGTCTTCAAGGTCTTTTCCTTCGATGGCTTTTTTCTGACCTTGTTGCACTGCATACCCACCTTTTTGGTTGGCAACTTGTTTCATCAAACTCATACCTCCCATGGCTAGTTCTACACTCATGTTTCCTTTACTGTCTGATTTAGACGTGTAAGTCAAAGGTGCGGGCGCTTGCGGGATAGAAGTCGTGCCTGTTGAGGCAATGGTTTTTACGTTTTTGATTGCTTTTTCACCACCTATAACTGCTACGTATTTATCGATAACTGTTTTGGTTGTAACTCCTGCAGGAGCTGGTTTTTTCATAGCTGGTTTTTCGGTTGGGTTCCCGTATTTGTCAAAATAGAAAATAGGCATTTTCAATTTTTCTAAACCTGGAATCACATCGGTACCTTTTCCTACCACTACGATACGAACTTGGTCTGCAAGAAAGTATTTGTTGGCTACTCGCATCACGTCTTCTGCAGTTACTGCATTGATGTTTTTGATGTAGTTTTCATAAAAATCTGCGGGTAATCCTTGTGTTTGGATGTTCAAAGCATAACGTGCAATGGTTGCTGGTTTTTCAACTTGCATTACAAATCGTCCGATGTAACCTTGTTTTACGTTGTTAAGCATTTCGTCGGCTACTTTTTCAGTTCTGATTTTGTTGATTTCTTTCATGAATTCAACCACTGCACTGTCGGTAACCATGTTTCTTACTTGCGAATTGGCTTTGAATAAGCTCGATTGATTTTTGTCAAATCCTACACTTGAACGCGCACCATAAGTCCACCCGTGTGCTTCTCTTAAATTCATGTTTAAGTAGCTGTTGAAGTCGCCTCCAAGCACTTGGTTGGCAATGATAACTGGAAAGAAATCAGCATCTGCCATTTTTAAGTCAACCGTATTGATCACAGAAATCTCTGATTGAACCGCATTGGGCATGTCCACAAAATTGATTTGTGTGGATTCTACATTTTTCGGATTTGAATACGTTAATTTAGGAGCTGTTGCTTTTGCCCATGGGTTGAATAATTTTTCAACGGCTTTCTTAACTTCTTTCAATTTTACGTCACCTGTAATCACCAAGTAAGCATTTTCAGGAACAAAGTAAGAAGTGTAGTTGTTTTTTACGTCTTCTAGGGTCACGTTTTTGATCGTTGCTTCCGAAAGATATTCTCCCGAAGGATGGTTTTTTCCGTAAGCAAGAACGCCTTCCACTCTTCCGGCTACAGAAGTAACACTTTTTTCTTGTGTTTTTAAGTTTTCGATCAATTTTTCTTTTTCTTTATCCAATTCTTCTTGAGAGAAATTTGGATTCAAAGCACCATCGGCAAGAAGTTCTAAAATTCGTTTAGAATATTTAGACAACCCCGAAGCCGAAGCTCCTGATGAGAAAAAGTTGATGTTTGCTCCCAAAAAGTCAATTTCTTCGTTGAATTTGTCTTTTGAAACGGTAAGTGAACCATTTCCTATCAAACTACTGGTTAAATTGTCTACTCCTTTTTTGTTGCCTTCTGCATACGGAGTGTTGTCAATTGTTAAATTGAACGATACTCTTGGAAGTTTGTGGTTTTCAACAACCAATACTTTTAATCCATTCGGAAGGGTAAAAGTTTGGGGTTTGTTGATGTTGATTTTTGGTGCAGGTCCTGATTGAGGTTGCGGTCTGTCTTGTGCTTGCATAATTACGGTAAAGAACAAACTTGTTACTAGTAATGCTATTTTTTTACTCATACTATAAGTTTTAATTTTGTTGCTATTTTGATACATCAAATGAATTATTTAGATTGCTCGTTAGAGTTAGACTCTGCTTTGTCTTTAGCAGGCGCGTAATCTAAAATCAATCGTTGATTTGGATTCAAATATTTTTTAGCTATGTCTCTAATCTCTTCACGAGTGATCGAGCGGTAGATTTCAATTTCTGTATTGATTAAGTTTACGTCTTTGTACAACATATAATATGTTGCTAAATTATCTGCAATACCTTCTACACTCGAATTGCTGTTTACGTAATTGTTATCGTAAATGTTTTTCAATTTTTGCAATTCATTTTCAGAAATCAATTCAGTTTGTAGTTTCACGATTTCTTCATCTACTTCTTTCAATAAATCAGCCGAAGTGTTTTCACCTTGAGGCAATCCATAAAGAATGTAGGTTCCGTGATCTTCTTGACTGTAGCTAAAGGCACCAATTTGTAACGCCATTTTTTTGTCGTCTACAATTTTTTTGTACAATCTTGAACTTTTTCCTTCCGATAGGATGGTAGAAATCATGTCCAATACTCGAGCATCTCTTGTTTTCATTGAGGGAGTTCTGTAGGCAGCAACCACCATTTCTTTCTGAATGTTCGGATCTTCGAAGCGCGCTTTAATCGTTTCTGTGATCGGATCTTCGTTGTATGTTTGACGTACAATTGGGGCTCCTTTCGAAATCGATCCAAAGTATTTCTGAATCCATTCTTTCGTTTGTGCTACATTGCTGATGTCTCCTGCAACGACTAAAACGGCATTGTTCGGAATATAAAATTTCTTATTAAAAGCTTGGAATTCTTCCAAAGTGGCAGCGTCTAAATGATCCATAGAACCAATGGTTGTCCAACGGTAAGGATGGTTTTTAAACATGTTTTTCTTTACTTGCGGAATCAACTGACCGTACGGACTGTTGTCATAACGCAATCTTTTTTCTTCTTTTACAACTTCATTTTGAGTATCCACACCAATCTGATTAATCACAGGGTGTAACAATCTTTCAGATTCCATCCACAAGCCCATTTCTAAATTATTTGAAGGGAAAACTTCGTAATAATACGTACGGTCTTCAGTTGTGTTGGCATTGTTTGTACCGCCATTGGCTGTTACTATTTTGAACCATTCACCACGCTTGATGTTTGCTGTTCCTTCAAACAATAAATGCTCAAAAAAGTGAGCAAATCCAGTTCTGTCTGGTTGTTCGTCTTTGGCACCTACATGGTACATTACAGAAGTGATCACGACCGGAGCCGAATTATCATTGTGTAAAATAACATGCATACCGTTTTCTAAATCATATTCCTCAAAAGCAACCTTCTGAGAAAAAGCAGTTCCTCCTAGCATAAGCAAAGTACTTAAAGCGATTAGTGATTTTTTCATAAATAACTATAAATTTTAGTTGACAATTACATTAGTAACCCCATGATACTAAATGTTACACAAAAATAAAAATAAATGAATACCCAATCCTTAATTTTAAGTTAAAGCTATTTTTTTAACGCCATTTCCAGCCATTTGCTATAGCCTTCCGTGGGTTTTTTTTTTAATGCGCGCACAAAACGAGCTCCAGGAGTCGCTGTTTTGCACCCATAAAAAAATCAAAAACCCACTCTCAGGGCTGCCGCGCCTGTCTGGGGCAGAGGTTTTGTCAAAAAAGAAAAACACTTTTTTAAAGAAGTGTTGTAGAAACAAAAAAAAGTTATATATTTGCAACCTTAAAAATTAATAAACAATTTGTTATGTACGCAATCGTAGAGATAGCAGGGCAACAATTCAAAGTAAGCAAAGACTTAAAGGTTTATGTGCACCGTTTAGCTAATGAAGAAGGATCAAAAGTATCTTTTGATAAAGTTCTTTTATTAGACGACAATGGAAATGTAACTTTAGGCGCCCCAGCTATAGAAGGTGCTTCTGTAGAAGCAAAAGTGTTACAACACTTAAAAGGTGATAAAGTAATTATCTTCAAAAAGAAAAGAAGAAAAGGTTACAAAAAGAGAAACGGTCACCGTCAGTATTTAACGCAAATCCTAATTGAAGGGATTACTGCAACTGGCGCTAAAAAAGCAGCTCCAAAAAAAGAAGCAGCTCCGAAAGCAGCCACTGAAGAAGTAGTAGCAGCTCCTAAAAAAGCAGCAGCTCCTAAAGCAGAAAAAGCGGAGAAAGTAGCTAAAGAAGCAGCTCCAAAAAAAACCAAGAAAGCAGATAATCAAGAATAATATAACTTAAAACTTATACGTCATGGCTCATAAGAAAGGTGTCGGTAGTTCGAAGAATGGTAGAGAATCAGAATCGAAACGTTTAGGCGTTAAGATTTATGGAGGTCAGGCTGCTATTGCGGGTAACATCATCGTAAGACAAAGAGGTTCAAAACACAATCCAGGTGAAAACGTTTACATGGGTAAAGATCATACTTTACATGCAAGAGTTGATGGATTAGTGAAATTTCAGAAAAAAGGTGAAAATAAATCTTATGTTTCTGTAATTCCTTTTGAAGCATAATTTTTACCTCAGGTAAATAAATTAAAACCCATCTTTTTAGATGGGTTTTTTTATGCAATAAAATCAATACCCGAAATTTAACAATTGATTAATTAATAAAATTTTAAATAATATTTTTTACACAATATTCTTTCATTACCTTTGAAAACGTTTTCGTAACTACATTGAAACAAGTTGAAAAAAATATAAAACCATTATTATGAAGCCAGATTTATTTCAAGCTCCCGATTATTATTTATTAGACGATTTACTTACAGAAGAACATAAATTAGTACGAGATTCTGCTAGAGCATGGGTTAAAAAAGAAGTTTCACCTATCATTGAAGACTATGCGCAACGTGCTGAATTTCCTACGCAAATCATCAAAGGATTAGGGGAAATCGGAGGTTTTGGTCCGTATATCCCAGAAGAATACGGTGGAGCAGGCTTAGATCAAATTTCCTACGGATTGATCATGCAAGAAATCGAAAGAGGTGACTCTGGAGTACGTTCTACGTCTTCGGTTCAATCTTCTTTGGTGATGTATCCTATCTGGAAATTTGGAACAGAAGAACAAAGACAAAAATACCTTCCAAAACTGGCAACCGGCGAATTTATGGGATGTTTTGGTTTGACAGAACCTGATTTTGGTTCCAATCCAAGCGGGATGGTTACCAATTTTAAAGACATGGGCGACCATTATTTATTGAACGGTGCCAAAATGTGGATCTCCAATGCTCCATTTGCAGATATCGCAGTGGTTTGGGCCAAAAATGAAGAAGGTAGAATCCATGGATTGATTGTAGAACGTGGTATGGCCGGATTTACAACGCCTGAGACGCACAACAAATGGTCACTTCGTGCTTCAGCAACAGGTGAGCTAATTTTTGATAACGTCAAAGTTCCTAAAGAAAATTTATTACCAGGAAAATCGGGTCTTGGAGCTCCTATGTTATGTTTGGACTCTGCACGATATGGAATTGCTTGGGGTGCCATTGGTGCCGCTATGGATTGTTACGATACTGCCTTGCGTTATGCCAAAGAACGTATTCAATTTGACAAACCTATCGCAGGAACACAACTACAACAAAAGAAGCTTGCTGAAATGATTACGGAAATCACCAAAGCACAATTATTGACTTGGAGATTGGGTGTTTTAAGAAACGAAGGAAAAGCTACTACAGCTCAAATTTCGATGGCAAAAAGAAACAATGTCGACATGGCAATTAACATTGCACGTGAAGCAAGACAAATTCTTGGCGGAATGGGAATCACTGGAGAATATTCTATCATGCGTCATAGTATGAACTTAGAATCAGTCATTACTTACGAAGGAACACACGACATTCATTTGTTAATTACGGGAGCTGATATAACTGGAATTCCTGCATTTAAATAAAAGATTAAACAATAAATAAAATTGATACAAAAAGCTTCTCGTTTTCGAGGAGCTTTTTTATTTTTACAGAAAAAATACAAGATGAACATTCCAACCATCCACCAAAATATTCAAGCGTATAAAAATCAATTATTGCAGCATTCATTGTACGAAAAAGTGAAGTCGATTGATGAGTTACATTGTTTTTTGGAAAATCATATTTATGCAGTTTGGGATTTTATGTCGTTGCTCAAAGCGTTGCAACAAAAACTAACTTGCACCACCACTCCTTGGCAACCCATTGGAAACGGACAGGTTCGTTATTTAATCAACGAAATTGTAGTAGCCGAAGAAACAGATCTTGCCTTTGATGGTACAAGACAAAGTCATTTTGAAATGTACCTCGATGCCATGCAGCAATGCAAAGCAAATACGATTCCGGTAAGCCACTTTTTGGAGAATGTGAATGCGACGCAAAATATTTTTGTTTCCATCAAGCAAAGTGAATTGCACCCCAATGTTAAAGCATTCTTGGATTTTACGTTTCGCGTGATTGAAGAAGGAAAACCACATAAAATTGCCGCGGCTTTTACTTTTGGAAGAGAAGATTTGATTCCGAGTATGTTTACCGAAATATTGAGAAATTTTCAAACCAATTTCCCCGAAACAGATTTGTCTAAATTGATTTATTATTTTGAGCGACACATCGAATTGGATGCCGATGAGCATGGTCCGATGGCAATGCAAATGATTACAGAACTTTGTGGAGATAACGCAACCAAATGGAAAGAAGTAGAAGAAGTATCCCTACAAGCTTTAGAAAAGCGCTTGGGTCTTTGGGATGCGATCGAGCAACAAATCGAACATAAACTAGAAATGGTATAACAAAAAAGAGAAGCATTTGCTTCTCTTTTTTTATTGTTCTGGTGCGATCTCTATTTCCAATCCTGCAATTTGATCGGTAACAGGTATTTGACAACCCAATCTTGAGTTTTCCTTTACATGATAGGCTTCGTCTAGCATGGCTTCTTCGTCAGGGTTTCTTTCTAAAGAGATGACATCGTTTAAGACATAACATTGGCAAGAGGCACACATGGCCATTCCGCCACAAATTCCAACAGTTCCTTCTTCAGCAAGTTCATAGGCACGAATGACTTCCATGATGTTCATGTTCATGTCGGTAGGAGCGACAATTTCGTGTCGTTTTCCGGTTCTGTCGGTAATGTATAGGGTAACGTCTTGTGGCATTATTCGATCGATTTTACTACTGCTTTTTCTGCTTCTTTTCTTGTGCCATCAAATCCGTCCACACCCGAAACAGTTGTGTATTTTAATACATATTTCCTTCCAGGGTTGATTCGGTTATAGATGCTTTGACACATCAAAGTAGCTTCGTGAAAACCACAAAGGATTAATTTTAATTTTCCAGGATACGTATTCACGTCGCCAATGGCATAAATTCCGTCAATGTTTGTTTGGTAATCCAAGGCATTGTTGACTTTGATGGCGTTTTTTTCAATTTCCAATCCCCAATTGGCAATGGCGCCCAATTTTGGTGTAAGACCAAAAAGTGGAATAAAATAATCTGTTTCAAAAACTTGTTGGATCCCTTCGTTTTCTAAAACGATGCTTTCCACATGGTCTTTTCCTTGAATGCCAACTACTTCTGCAGGCGTAATCAAATTGATTTTTCCTGACTTCTTCAACTCTTGTACTTTTTCAACCGAATCCAAAGCACCTCTGAATTCGTTACGTCGATGCACCAAAGTTACTTGAGAGGCGACATTGGATAAAAAGATACTCCAATCCAAAGCAGAATCACCACCACCGGCAATGACTATTCGTTTGTTTCGAAATAATTCGGGGTCTTTTACAAAATATTCAACTCCTTTTTCTTCGTAAAATGCAATGTTTTCAAGCGCTGGTTTTCTCGGTTCAAAAGTACCTAAACCACCCGCAATGGCCACTGCTTTTGCATGGTGTTTGGTGCCTTTATTTGTGGTAACGATAAACGTTCCGTCTTCAAGTTTATCAATCGTTTCGGCAGTTTCGGCTAATGTAAAACCAGGTTGAAATTGTTTGATTTGTTCCATCAAATTCTCAACCAAATCTCCAGCCAATACCGATGGGTATCCAGGGATGTCAAAAATAGGTTTTTTGGGATATAATTCGGCTAACTGACCTCCGGGTTGCGGTAAAGCGTCTATGATGTGGCATTTTAATTGCAACAATCCAGCTTCAAAAACCGTAAAGAGACCCGTTGGACCTGCGCCAATAATAAGTATATCTGTTTCTATCATCTTTTCTTAATTGTCTTGTAAAAGTACTTACAAAATGCAAAAGTAACAGTTACAAATGTTACAAAGGAGTAACATGTTATGCAACATTAATTACGGTTTCAATTTGTGGGGCATATTTTTTAATTGTAGTTTCAACTCCCGCTTTTAAGGTCATTTGATTCACACTACATCCCGTGCAAGCACCTTCAAATCTAACTTTGACATGTTTGCCTTCTTCGATTGAAACCAGTGAAATATCTCCGCCATCTGAATTCAAAAAAGGGCGAATTTCTTCTAGTGCAAATTCTATTTTTTCAGTTAATTCGTTGTGTGTCATACTTTGATACGATTGCATTAATTAGAGGTCATCAGGATCTGATTTGTTATTTTTTTACCGCAGAACAACCCGCCATTGTGGTGATTTTGATGGCTTCTGTTGGGGCTAAATGTTCATTTCTGTTCACGGTTTCTTGGACTACATTTTTTGTAATCTCGGCAAAAACGCCTTGAATAATCGATTGGTCTTGCAATGCGGCTGGTCTACCGTAGTCTCCGGCTTCGCGGATGCTTTGCACCAACGGAACTTCACCTAGAAACGGTACATTTAAGTCTTCTGCAAGGTTTTTTGCGCCTTCTTTTCCAAAGATATAATATTTATTTTCAGGAAGTTCTTCCGGTGTGAAATAAGCCATGTTTTCGATGATTCCTAATACAGGCACATTGATGGCTTCCGACAAGAACATAGCAACTCCTTTTTTGGCATCAGCAAGCGCTACATTTTGAGGTGTACTGACTACTACAGCTCCTGTGATAGGGAGTGACTGCATGATTGATAAATGAATATCACCTGTACCAGGAGGAAGGTCAATCAACATAAAATCGAGTTCGCCCCAATTGGCATCAAATATCATTTGATTTAAAGCTTTTGCTGCCATGGGTCCACGCCAAATAACTGCTTGGCTAGGAGAGGTAAAAAAGCCAATAGAAAGTAGTTTTACTTCGTAGCTTTCGATAGGTTTCATTTTTGATTTACCATCCACTTCAATGGAAATTGGTTTTTCGTTTTCTACATCAAACATGATGGGCATGCTTGGACCGTAAATATCGGCATCTAACACACCTACAGAAAAGCCCATTTTTGCTAGCGAAACGGCTAGATTGGCAGTAACGGTTGATTTACCAACGCCTCCTTTACCCGATGCAACGGCAATGATGTTTTTTATCCCCGGAATGGCTTTTCCTTTTATTTGGTTTTCATTTTCTTTGACTTCGACTTTGCTATTTACTTTCACCACAACGTCTGTAGAAAAGGTTTCATGAATGATTTTTTTGATGTCGTCTTCTGCACGTTTTTTGATGTGCATGGCAGGAGTTGAAAGGGTTAAATCGATGACTACTTCGTTGCCAAACGTGATCACGTTTTGAATCGCTCCGCTTTCTACCATGTTTTTTCCTTCGCCAGCTATGGTAATTGTTTCTAACGCTTTTAGTATTTCTTTTCTATCTAATTTCATGAGATGTGATTCAACTTTTATTTAAACTGAATATGAATTGCAAAGATATAACGATTTCTTGGGAAACAATAGTTAAAGAATTGAAAATGTATGCCCAATTTAAAAGAAATGTTTGTTTTGAAAGCGGCGCTAGGGATAGCAGTGAAAAGCCCGTAGCACTTTGAAGTTTTTACGAAAAGAGGCGAGGACTTGAAGCGAATAGCCCGACCCAAAGGGTAGCGCCCTAAAGGTTAATAAATGTAGTGGGTTCCCAGAAATGGTCTGAAAGGTTTTGGATTTGGTTATTTTTTACTATAATTCCTTCGTTTTCAAGAAGTTGTTGCATCAGGTTAGTGCCGTCAAAATGGTGTTTTCCTGTCAATAGTCCGTTGCGGTTCACGACGCGATGTGCCGGAACATCCTCTAGCAGGTGGGAAGCATTCATGGCCCAACCTACCATTCGGGCAGATTTTGCAGTGCCGAGTGCCTTGGCGATAGCGCCATAGGAAGTTACTTTTCCGTACGGAATTTGACGTACAATTTGGTACACCCGTTCAAAGAAATTAGGCTCTTCTAACTTGTTTTGCGCCATTATTTTTAGAAATTAAAGTAGTATTTCAGAATGTTATAGAGCGTCAATAAGGCAACTATTCCGGTTATGGATCCGATTATTTTGTTCATGTTTTGTAGGGTTGCCGACGCATTTTTTTTCATTCGGTTAAAGAATACGACGTACCCATAAAAAATGAGGAACGAACCAGTTACGACACCCAAAACAAGCGCGATTATTTGTTCGATTTGAAAATTGAACATACCGTAAGAAGACAAGCTGATACTGATGAACACATAATATGGGATCGGAAATAAATTGATGGCCGAAATACCCATTCCTGCCGCCAGATGGTTGCTTGTTTTATGGTTGTTTTCGTGATCTTGGAGGGTCGGTTTTTTAGCAAATTTTAAAAAATAGACCGTTAGCACTACAAAAACAAGCAGTCCAATTTCACGAAAAAGGAGGACAATGTTCTGGTTTTTGTCGATGAAACGTGCAAATAGCACGGAGATAAACGTTTGAATGAAAATAATAATTGTTGCACCCAGCACAAATTGCAGCGCTTGCTTTTTCCCTTGGGAAAGGCTCACTTTTGCGGCAGTCAAATTGATGAGCCCAGGCGGGGTTACCCCGATGATGGCTGCAATGAAACCGAAAAAGAAAGGCAAGACAGATGTCATGAATTTATTTTATTTTGAAACGAATGTACGTGATGGCTTTGTTTATTTCTAAGTATTGTTTTTCGTAAAAAGTTTGGATGGAAGTTACCTCATTGGGAGCGCCTTCATTTTTGTATACATTGTGATTGGCATACAAAACTTCGTGTCCTTCACCATGGAGAAGACCCAGGGTGTAGCCATGCATGAATTCGCTATCGGTTTTCAAGTTAACTAATCCGTTTGGTTTTAATATTTTTTTATACAATTGCAGAAATTCCGAATTGGTCATTCTGTGTTTGGTTCTTTTGTATTTGATTTGCGGATCTGGAAACGTGATCCAAATTTCATCTATTTCTTGGTTGTCGAAAATGTGGTTGACCAATTCGATTTGGGTTCTTACAAAAGCTACATTCGGTAGGTTATTGTCTACGGCTGTTTTTGCACCTCTCCAGAAGCGAGCTCCTTTGATGTCAATTCCGATGTAATTTACACCCGGATTTTTTTCAGCAAGACCAATGGTGTATTCTCCTTTTCCGCAGCCAAGTTCCACCACAATAGGATGGTCGTTTTTGAAAAAATCGCTTGCCCATTTGCCTTTGTGAATGAATAAATCTCCAACGACTTCTTCGCGCGTAGGTTGGAATACATTTGTGAAAGTTTCGTTTTCTTTAAATCGTTTAAGTTTGTTTTTGCTTCCCACCGGATTATTGTATTTTATTTTCGCAAAATTAGTGAAATAAAGTTGTATATAAAGTTTTAGTAATGTTATAATAACATCTTGTTTAAAAATATTGTATCTATTTGCTCAAAACAATACAATTGAAAAAACGAAATGTTGAAATAGTTGTTATTTCAGATGTTCACCTCGGAACATATGGTTGTCATGCAAAAGAATTGTTGCATTATTTGTCTACAATCAAGCCTAAAACATTGATTCTTAATGGAGATATCGTTGATATATGGCAATTTAGAAAGTCTTATTTCCCGGTTACTCATTTAAAAGTTTTAAAGAAAATCATAGCCATGAGTACCAAGGGAACCGATGTTTACTATTTGACCGGCAATCACGATGAGCTATTACGAAAGTTTACGGATTTACAAATTGGTAACATTAGTCTGCTCGATAAATTAATATTAGAAATCGACGGAAAAAAAGCGTGGATTTTTCATGGCGATGTTTTTGATGCTTCGATAACCCATGCCAAATGGTTAGCTAAATTAGGTGGTTGGGGTTATGATTTACTGATATTAATTAACCGATTTATTAATTGGTTGTTGTTAAAAATGAACAAGCCTCCTTACTCATTATCGAAGCGAATCAAGCAAAATGTCAAATCGGCAGTAAAATTTATTTCAAACTTTGAAACCATTTGTATCGACCTGGCAATAGATAATAAGTTCGATTATGTGCTTTGTGGTCATATTCACGAACCCAAAATGGAATATGTTGAAAATGAAAAAGGAGCAACCATGTATTTGAATTCGGGCGATTGGATAGAAAATCTAACCGCTTTAGAATACAATGATCAGTCTTGGGAAATGTATAAATACAGTGAACACGACAATCCTGTTTTTCATGAAGATGAAGATTTGGAGGAACGATCCATACAGGCTTCTTTTTTGTCCATGTTAAATAATTAATTTGCTTAAAATTATACTATGAAAAATATTCTCGTAGCTCCTTTAAATTGGGGACTTGGTCATGCTACTCGTTGTATACCGATCATCAACGAATTGATCAAGAATAACTATACGCCCATTATTGCTTCAGACGGTGTGGCTTTGGCTTTGCTAAAAAAAGAGTTTCCAGATTTATTGGCTTTGGAATTGCCTTCTTATAACATAGAATATGCAAAAAAAGGGAAAAATTTCAAGTGGAAATTATTAAAAAACAGTCCCAATACCATCAATGCAATTGTTAACGAAAAGAAAGTAGTTAAAAAATGGGTGTCAGAATACAATCTTTCGGGTATTATTTCGGATAACCGACTAGGGGTGTACAGTAAAAAAGTACCTTCGGTTTTTATCACGCATCAAATTCGCGTTATGTCGGGTAAAACAACTTGGATTTCTTCCAAGATCCACCAAAAATTAATAAAAAAATACACAGAATGTTGGGTGCCAGACGTGGAAGGTTTTCCTAATTTGTCAGGAAAATTAGGGCATGTAAAGAAATTCAATATCAATTTAAAATACATTGGTGTGTTGAGTCGGCTTGAAAAAGAAGTAGTACCAGAAGTGTATGATTTGATGGTGATTATTTCGGGGCCAGAGCCCCAAAGAACTTTATTGGAAGAAAAATTAATTTCAGAATTGAATGCGTTTTCTAAGCCCGTTTTATTTGTAAAAGGTAAAGTTGAAGCTGAACAAAAAATTGAGAAAATAGATAATATTGTCTTTTATAATTTCATGACTTCAGAAGAATTGCAGAAGGCATTTAATTCGAGTAATAAAGTACTGTGTAGATCGGGTTACACCACGGTTATGGATTTGGCTAAGCTAGAAAAAAAGGCGTTTTTTATTCCAACTCCGGGTCAATTTGAGCAAGAGTATTTGGCAAAATTATATCATGAAGTAAATTTGGTTCCGACAGCTTCTCAAGACGATTTTGTCATTGCTGATTTGAAACAAATCGATATGTTTAGAGGATTGCCTAAATTAAAAACAGAGGTAAATTGGTCGCAATTATTCGCTCTTTTCAAGGGTGAATGAAAATTCGGATCCTTTTCCAAAATCGCTCTCGACGTATATTTTTTCATTGTGACCTTCAATGATGTGCTTTACTATGGAAAGGCCAAGACCTGATCCACCTTCGCTTCGAGCGCCGCTTTTATCGACTCTAAAGAAACGTTCGAAGAGCCTTGGAATGTTGTGTTTTTCTATTCCTTCACCGTTATCTGTGATTCGGATGATGATTTTGTTTTTGATCAAATCCTCGATGGTCACCTCGGTGGTTCCGTTTTCTTTACCGTATTTAATTGAGTTCATGACCAAGTTAGTAATTACTTGCTCGATCTTCTCTTTGTCGGCATAAACATGGATGGGTTTTCTGTATTTTTTGTCAAACATCAAGATGATGTTTTTTTTGTCGGCACGCATTTCAAGTAAGTCAAATACGTTTTGAATCAATTCGATGATATTGAAAGTTGAGTATTCAATATGTAAATCTCCCATTTCAAATTTGGAAATCATGTCCAAATCATTTACAATATAAACCAATCGTTCCACCCCTTTTTCTGCTCTTTCCAGATATTTTTTTCGCAAAATTTTATCATTTGCGGCGCCATCAATAAGAGTAGAAAGGTAGCCTTGTACGGTAAACAAAGGAGTTTTTAATTCGTGCGATACATTTCCTAAAAATTCGCGTCGGTATTCTTCACGTACTTTTAAGGTTTCGATCTCAAGTTTTTTATCAGTAGCAAACTTTTTTACTTCACGTGTTAAAGTTGCCATATCAGTCGTAATGGGTTGGCTTCTTAATGTAGTTGAATCCAAAAGCGAAACGTCGTCGTAGATTTTTTTGACCCTTTTGTAAATAAAGTGTTCCACACGGTATTGTATGACAAAAAAGGAAAAAACACCAATGAAAAAGGCAAACAACAAACAGAATTGCCAGGAGAAAGTAAAGAAAACAGCTAATAATATACCTACTAAACCAGTAGAAAAAAGCATTACATAGAATGCTGATTTGATGGCAAAACGATAGGTTTTTTTAAAATTAACTGAAGTCATTCAATTCGTCCGATTTAGTTTTCAAATTTGTATCCAACTCCTTTGATTGTTTTGAACAAATCTTCTCCAATTTTTTCGCGTAATTTTCTAATGTGAACATCAATGGTTCTACCGCCCACAATTACTTCATTACCCCAAACTTTGTCAAGAATTTCTTCTCGTTTGAATACTTTCCCTGGTTTTGAGGCTAATAGATAAAACAATTCAAATTCTTTTCTTGGAAGTGATATTTCTCTGTCGTCAATTATGATTTTGTATTCTTCTCTGTTGATGATGATGTTGCCAAGGGTAAGGTTTTCGGTAGTAGCTCCTTCTGTTTCTTTAAGTCTTCTTAAAAGCGCCTTTACTTTGCTTACCAATAATTTTGGTTTGATTGGCTTGGCTATGTAATCATCGGCTCCAGCATCAAATCCGGCTACCTGAGAATAATCTTCGCTACGTGCTGTTAAAAAGGTAATGATCACATTCTGTAATTCTGGGAGTTTTCGAATTGCTTCACAGGCTTCCATTCCGTCCATTTCGGGCATCATTACATCCATAATGATAAGATTAGGAAGTTCTTTTTTTGCCACAGCAATCGCTTCTCTACCATTAGAGGCTGTTACAATTTTATATCCTTCTTGAGATAGGTTGTAACCAACAATTTCAAGAATGTCTTGTTCGTCATCTACAAGTAAAATTTTTATCTCTTTCTTTTTCATAAGGTGTGAAAATTATTATCGTCTGTAAATATACTATTTTATTGGATTCAATTTTTTTCTCAAAAACTATTAACCCAAATTTAATTTGGTAACATTAACTTAAACTTAAAAATACAAAATGATAAAATTCATGTAACATCGAATTTACACTGAGGCAGTTTCTTTGCACCAATAAAAAACAACAAAAATGAAATTAAGATTATCATTTCTATTCCTATTATTTAGTGTACTATCTTTTGCACAAAGCAAAGGTACAATTTCTGGAGTTATTACAGACAAAGATGCTAACAATGCAACTTTACCTTATGCGAATGTACTTGTTAAAGGTACTGCAGTTGGAGTGACTACAGATGAAAACGGAAAGTACTCACTTTCTTTAAGCGCTGGAAAACACACCCTTCAGTTTAGTTTTGT
>JAGNYR010000028.1:0-2584 GCA_017984835.1 Flavobacterium sp.
GTTTTGTGTTTGTTTGCTTACTTTATTACGCAACCCATTGAGTTTTATATAATGGCTGGTTTTGTAGGATTGGTTATGGGAGGAATTCAATCATTGGCACGGTCTACATATTCTAAACTTTTGCCAGCTACAGAGGATACTACTTCGTATTTTAGTTTTTATGATGTTACCGAGAAAGTAGGAATTGTAATTGGAATGATGGTTTACGGAATTATTGACCAGGTAACAGGTAGTCCGCGTTTTGCGATCGTATTCTTGGCTTTATTTTTTCTAATTGGAATGCTCTTACTGACGAGGGTTTCTAAAAAATAATTATCTTTGGGAAAAATATTCCCCATGTATTATTATAAAAAAACCACTCTATTTTTATTTTTATTTGTCTCTTTTTTATTTCAATCGTGTGATAATGAACCGATTGATTCTGCTATTGTAATCGTTGAAACACCTGAAAATGGTAGTTTACAAGTTAATTTTGATGGCCAAGTATTTGTATCAGATGCTACTGCAGCTACCAAAACAATAGTTTCTGGAAATGCTACTTATCAAATATCGGGTACGTTATCTGGATCTACCACCAAAGTAGTTACCTTATCTTTTACTGAAAATGGTACCAATACTTTTTTAACAGGTGGAGTTCCTTTTAATCAGGGAGGTGGCGCTACTGTTTCGTATATGGAAAATATTTCCAATCCCACTGCAGTTTTTACCTCGGTGAATTACGCAAATATTATTTTGAATACAGGACAAATTAATGTCACTTCAAATGATACAGCAAATAAATTAATTTCGGGTACTTTTAATTGCACTGTATATATGGAAGATCCAGTTACAGGCACGATCAGTTCCTCTAAAATTTTTAGTAATGGAATTTTTACGAACATTCATTACACGGAATAATAATTACATAAAATAAATATTAATCCGTCGTTTTGGCGGATTTTTTTTATGGCATAATGATTGTCAGTATGTTGTATATAACTAATAGTCGGCACGATTATTTGTTTGTATTGTTCTGATAATAAATTATTTACAATTTATTTAAGTAACTTTTTTTTATTAATTAATGTCAATTTGACCCAAACTATATTATGTCGAACCATAGAATACTTACTATTGACAATTTGTCACTTCAAGAATTGGATTCAGAAGCCGATTTGATTCCGTTGCTTACTCCGGAAGATGAAGAAGAAATGAGTAATGAAACACTCCCAAAATCGCTTCCTATTTTGCCTTTGCGAAATACCGTATTATTTCCGGGTGTTGTCATTCCGATTACGGCTGGTAGAGATAAATCGATCAAGTTGATCAATGAGGCATATGCTGGAGATAAAATCATTGGAGTAGTAGCTCAAAGAAATGAAGACATCGAAGAACCTTCTAAAAACGACATTCATCCCATTGGTACAGTAGCTCAAATTTTACGTGTATTAAAAATGCCTGATGGAAACATTACGGTTATTCTTCAAGGTAAAAAACGTTTTGAAATTGATGAGATCACTACGGAAGAACCCTATATTCGAGCTACAATTAAAGAAATTCCAGATATTCGTCCGGATAAGGAGGATACCGAATTCAATACCATTGTAGATTCAATCAAAGAACTTGCTATTGAAATAATCAAGGAAAGTCCAAACATTCCAACCGAAGCTACTTTTGCAATTCGCAATATTGAAAGTCAATCTTTTTTGATCAATTTTGTTTCTTCAAACATGAATCTTTCAGTTGAAGAAAAGCAACAATTGATCTCTATGAATGTATTGAAAGACAGGGCAATGGAAACGCTTCGTTATATGAATGTGGAGTTGCAAAAATTGGAACTAAAAAACGACATTCAATCCAAAGTTCGATTTGATTTAGATCAACAACAACGTGAATATTTCTTGCATCAACAAATGAAAACCATCCAAGAAGAATTGGGAGGTGTATCTAATGAGCAAGAATTTGAAGAAATGCGCGAACGTTCAAAATCACAAAAATGGGATGTAAAGGCGCAAAAGCATTTTGAAAAAGAATTCTCAAAATTACAACGTATGAATCCACAGTCACCCGATTTTGGAATTCAGCGTAACTATTTGGATTTGTATCTTGATTTGCCATGGAACTTGTATTCAAAAGATAATTTTGATTTAAAAAACGCTCAAAAAGTTTTAGACAGAGATCATTTTGGCTTGGATGATGTAAAAAAACGCATCATTGAGCATTTAGCGGTTTTAAAATTACGTAACGATATGAAATCGCCTATCATTTGTTTGACAGGGCCTCCAGGAGTAGGTAAAACTTCTATCGGGAAATCGGTTGCTGAAGCGCTAGGTAGAGAGTATGTTAGGATTTCTTTGGGTGGACTTCGAGATGAAGCTGAAATTAGAGGTCATAGAAAAACCTACATTGGAGCGATGCCAGGCCGTATCATTCAAAGTATTAAAAAAGCAAAAACGTCCAATCCTGTTTTTGTGTTGGATGAGATTGATAAATTATCGGTTTCCAATCATGGTGATCCTTCTTCAGCATTATTAGAAGTCTTGGATCCTGAGCAAAACAACGAATTTTATGATAACTTTTTAGAAGTTGGATTTGACTTATCAAA
>JAGNYR010000028.1:2684-8695 GCA_017984835.1 Flavobacterium sp.
ACTCCAAAAGATGGGCCGAGTGCTGGTATCGCTATGTTGACTTCAATGGTTTCCTTGTTAACTCAGAGAAAGATCAAAAAGAGCCTTGCAATGACTGGTGAAATTACTTTAAGAGGAAAAGTATTGCCGGTTGGAGGAATCAAAGAAAAAATTCTTGCTGCCAAAAGAGCAAACATCAAGGAGATTATTCTTTGTCATGAAAACAAAAGTGATATCGACGAAATCAAATCGGAATATTTAAACGGATTGACTTTTCATTATGTAAAAGAAATGAGTGAAGTAATTGCTATTGCTCTTACCGATCAAAAAGTAAAAAACGCAAAAATTATTGATTAATTGGTTGCTACTTATAACTAAAGCATAAGCCTCACGCTTGTGCTTTTTTTATTTCCTTTCATTATCGTATTTAAAATAATATCTTCGCATTCTCGTTATATCAACAGTTTTTATGCTACATATGACAATAAAAAAATGGATTGTACTTGTTGTTGTTCTTCTTTGTGCTGAAGGTTTCAGTCAAATAGGAGGTCAATCAGTATATCAATTTTTGAATTTAGTAACTTCACCACGACAAGCTGCGCTGGGAGGGAAGGTGCTAACCATTGTCGATTCAGACGTTAATCAAGCTCATTTTAATCCGGCTGCAATCAATCCAGAAATGGACAATCATTTGGCGGTGAATTATGGAAATTATTTGGGAGCAGTCACCTACGGAACAGCTTCGTATGCTTATTCTTATGACCGACATGTGCAAACGTTTCAGGTTGGAGTCAATTATGTCAATTATGGAAAAATAGAAGGTTTTGATGAAAACGGGCAAGCTACTTCTTCTTTTACAGGAAGTGAAACTGCGCTTTCGTTCGGCTATTCCTACAATGTGCCGAGAACTGATTTATACATTGGGGCCAATGCAAAATTGATCTCTTCCACTTTAGAGTCTTATAATTCTTTTGGTGTCGCTGCCGATTTTGGAGCGCTTTTTATTGATACCCGAAACGATGTTAATTGGGCTTTGGTTGTTAGAAATCTTGGAACCCAAATCACAACCTATGCAGGAACGCACGAAAAACTACCGCTTGAAGTTTTGATAGGAGTTTCGCAACAGGTTGAAAATGTGCCCATTCGCTGGCATCTTACGCTTGAGAATTTGCAACAATGGAAGATTGGGTTTTCCAATCCTAATCGAACTCTCGGTAGTATAAATGGCGGCTCGTCTGAAGAAAAAATCTCTTTTTTTAATAATGCGTTACGTCACTTGGTGCTTGGCGCGGAACTTTTTCCAACCAAAGGATTTAATTTGCGACTGGGATATAATTTTAGACGAGGAGAAGAATTAAGAATCGAAGATCAAAGAAATTTTTCGGGAATATCTGTAGGTTTTGGTCTCAAAATGAACAAGTTAAAATTTAATTATTCGTACTCCCGATACTCACTTGCCGGAAATACTAGTTTGTTTGGACTCACCATCAATTTTCAAGAATAATATTGTATTTTTGAACCTCATTAGTAATAATCATTAGTAAATACCAACCGATTTGAAGGCTTGTATTGAAGAGCAGATAAAATTGGGTAAAAATATTTTTAAACTGAACACGTTTTGAAGAAAATAATAATAGCCATTGATGGCTTTTCGTCTACTGGAAAAAGCACTTTAGCAAAACAACTTGCGAAACAACTCGGGTATGTGTTTGTAGATACGGGTGCAATGTATAGAGCTATCGCATGGTATGCTATTCAGAATAAATGCATCACTCCAACTGAATTCAACAAAGAACTTCTCGTAAAAAATTTGCCTTCAATCTCTCTTCATTTTGAGTTCAATGAAGAGCTTGGGTATGCCGAAATGTATTTGAACAATCAAAATGTAGAAAAAGAGATCAGAACCATTGAAGTCTCTAGTTTTGTAAGTAAAATAGCTGAAATATCAGAAGTGCGTGCCAAATTGGTGCAGCAACAACAACTCATGGGGGTCAACAAAGCCATTGTGATGGATGGACGCGATATCGGTACAGTTGTTTTTCCGGATGCAGAACTAAAAATTTTCATGACAGCCAGTGCAGAAACGCGTGCTCAGCGCAGATTTGATGAATTGTCTCAAAAAGGAGATGATGTCTCTTATGAAGATGTTTTGAAAAATGTGCAAGAACGGGATTATATAGATACCCATAGAGAAGATTCGCCACTTGTTATTGCCGATGATGCCCTCGAGATAGATAATTCGTACCTAAGTCGAGAAGAACAATTTAAAATTGTGCTTGAGTTGGTTGAGGAAATCATCAACGAATAGATTACTTTTTGATTTGTTATTTGAAAAATTCAATATTAATAGTAGATTTACCCTCTATTATTCTAAATAAAAAAAACTATGAATATTAAGAACCGATTGATTGCCATGAATTTTTTCCAATTTTTTGTTTGGGGAGCATGGTTGATTACAATAGCTAATTTTTGGTTTGGAACAAAACATTGGGAAGGCACGCAATTCGGATTGGTTTTTGGAACCATGGGAATCGCTTCTTTGTTTATGCCTACCATCACTGGAATCATTGCAGATAGATGGATCAATGCAGAAAAACTATATGGGGTTTTGCATATTTTATACGGATTGGTTTTGTTCGTTTTACCGCAAATCACAACTCCGGATACTTTTATTTATATCATGTTGCTGGCGATGTGTTTTTATATGCCAACGATCGCTTTGTCAAATTCCATTTCCTACACCGGATTAAAGAACAGCGATAGCGCCGATGTGGTGAAGGATTTTCCGCCGATCCGTGTTTGGGGAACGGTTGGATTTATTGCAGCAATGTGGTTGACCAATTTATCAGGTAATAAAGCAACAGCTTATCAATTTTATATTGCAGGAATTGCGGCTATTTTGCTAGGATTTTACGCTTTTACTTTGCCTAAGTGTCCGCCTCAACGAACTAAATCAGAAAAAACTCCTTTGTTTGAAACATTAGGTCTCGAAGCATTTAGGTTGTTTGCCAATTACAAAATGGCTTTGTTTTTTATTTTTTCCATGTTTTTGGGAGGAGCACTTCAATTGACAAATGCCTATGGAGATGTGTTTTTAGATGAATTTAAAAATGTGCCTCAGTATGCGGATTCGTTCGTGGTAAAATATTCAACCATCATCATGTCGATTTCTCAAATTTCAGAAACGCTATTTATCTTGGCAATTCCTTATTTTTTGAAACGATTTGGTATCAAACAAGTAATGTTGTTTTCAATGGTGGCTTGGGTATTGCGTTTTGGTTTGTTTGCCTATGGAAACCCTACCGATGGATTGTGGATGATCATTATGTCTTGTGTTGTGTACGGAATGGCATTTGATTTCTTTAATATTTCAGGTTCTTTGTTTGTTGAAACTTCAACAGATTCTAAAATACGTTCGTCAGCGCAGGGTTTGTTTATGATGATGACCAATGGGTTTGGAGCGGTTTTAGGAAGTTTTACATCGGGTTGGGCTATAGAACAATTCTTTACGCATGACGGAACAAGAGATTGGCATACCATTTGGCTTGCTTTTGCTGGATATTCGCTTGTAATTGCTATTTTGTTTGCAGTTTTCTTTAAGCACAAACACGACCCAAATGAGATATTGAATAAAAGTCATTAATTAACGACTTCACTTTTTCAAAATACCCTTTCCATACCTGGTGTTGAAAGGGTATTTTGTTTTGGTAATATTTGTACTAATTATTTTTGTAATTCATAATTAATACTTACTTTTGCAGTCCAAAATGCAGAGTAGAGTTTCGTTTGGAAATCAATTATTTATGTAAAACACTTTTGTTTTTCTATCGCTTAAAGAAACTCAAGGAAAACAGAATACAAATTTTTTATCAGCATGTCTGAATTAAACAAAGAACAACAGGATTTTTTAGCAGGTTTTAACTGGCACAACTACGCAGAAGGAATTGATGCGGTTGACGAAAAAAACTTACAAGAGTTTGAAGATTTAGTTACTAAAACTTTTATCTCTACAGATCAAGAAGAAGTAGTGGAAGGTGTAGTTGTAAGAATTACAGATAGAGACGCTATTGTTGATATCAATGCTAAATCGGAAGGTGTTATTTCATTGAACGAATTCCGTTACAATCCAAATTTAAAAGTAGGTGATAAAGTTGAAGTGCTTATCGACATTCGTGAAGATAAAACAGGTCAATTGGTATTGTCTCACAGAAAAGCTAGAACCATTAAATCTTGGGATAGAGTTATTTCTGCTAACGAAACAGGTGAAATTGTTACTGGTTTTGTTAAATGTAGAACGAAAGGTGGTATGATTGTAGATGTTTTCGGAATTGAAGCATTCTTACCAGGTTCACAAATTGATGTGAAACCAATCCGTGATTATGATGTTTATGTAAACAAAATGATGGAATTTAAAGTTGTGAAAATTAATCACGAATTTAAAAACGTTGTAGTTTCTCATAAAGCGCTTATCGAAGCAGATATCGAAGTACAGAAAAAAGAAATTATCGGTCAATTACAAAAAGGACAAGTATTAGAAGGTGTTGTTAAAAACATTACTTCTTATGGTGTTTTCATCGATTTAGGTGGAGTTGACGGATTAATCCATATTACAGATCTTTCTTGGTCAAGAATCAATCACCCAAGTGAAGTTCTTGAATTAGATCAAAAATTAAACGTTGTAATCCTTGATTTCGATGATGAGAAAACAAGAATTCAATTAGGATTGAAACAATTAAACGCTCACCCATGGGATGCTCTTGGAGCTGATCTTAAAGTAGGTGATAAAGTAAAAGGTAAAGTAGTGGTTATTGCTGACTACGGTGCATTTATTGAAGTTGCTGAAGGTGTTGAAGGTTTAATCCACGTTTCTGAAATGTCATGGTCAACTCATTTACGTTCTGCACAAGATTTCGTAAAAGTAGGAGATATCGTTGAAGCGGTTGTTTTAACACTTGACAGAGATGATAGAAAAATGTCTCTTGGTATCAAACAAATGACCCAAGATCCATGGACAGATATCACATCTAAATACCCAGTAGCTTCTAGACATACAGGTATCGTTAGAAACTTTACAAACTTCGGAATTTTCGTAGAATTGGAAGAAGGAATTGACGGTTTAGTGTACATCTCTGATCTATCTTGGACTAAGAAAATCAAACACCCATCAGAATTTGTAAACGTTGGTGACAAATTAGATGTAGTTGTATTGGAATTGGATGTTGAAGGACGTAAATTATCTTTAGGTCACAAACAAACAACTGAAAACCCATGGGATAAGCATGAAGATGCTTTTGCTGTTGGAACCATCCACAACGGAACAATCGCTGAGATTGTTGACAAAGGTGCTACAGTTGACTTTGGTGATGATGTAATTGCATTTATCCCAACTCGTCACTTAGAAAAAGAAGACGGTAAAAAATTGAAAAAAGGCGAAGCTGCCGATTTCAAAGTGATCGAATTCAATAAAGAATTCAAACGTGTTGTAGCATCTCACACTGCTATTTTCCGTGAAGAAGAAGAAAAACATGTTAAAGCTGCTTCAGAATCTGTTGCTACTTCAAACAATAACAACAATCAAACTTCAACTTTAGGAGACAACAATGATATTCTTGCTGAATTAAAAGCTAAAATGGAAAAAGGAGGAAACTAATCGTTTCTAACTTCTCAATAATTAAAAAGCCTCACAGTAATGTGGGGCTTTTTTTATGTCAATACTTTTCTGTAGTATATCTCCTAGTCTTTGTAGAAAAATTTCTACACGATATTTATATTAAAATATTTTATTTTTGAAATAGTATTGAAAGTAGATGTTTCTTTTTTTGACTAAAAGTGATCCACTAGTGTTAATGTTTTCTTTACTAAATTATTATGAAGCACAAAATAATTTTTTTCATTCTCATCCTAGTTCTTTACTACTTTAATTTTGTTGGAAGAACCCATGGATTATTTTTCAATTTTGTAAGTACGGGTATAGTAAATTTTATTTTCACATTTCATTTATTAAAAACGAATCCTTTTAAAAAAATGGGTTT
>JAGNYR010000028.1:8795-10062 GCA_017984835.1 Flavobacterium sp.
AACAAGTAGATTCGCTTTTTTAATTTTGGATTTGAGTTCTTTACTGTTGTTATTATCTAAGGGTTGCGCCCAATTCTGTTTCAAAATTTTGTTGGAGCTTACTCATGATTTTGTCAATCTGTGTATCGGTCAATGTTTTGCTTTCGTCTTGAATGATAAAACTTAGCGCGTACGATTTTTTTCCTTCCGGTAGGTTGTTGCCTTCATACACATCAAATAAGTTGATGTTTTTTAACAACGACTTTTCAGTCTTGCGAGCAATCGAATAGATGTTTTCAAACGTACAATTCGTATCAAGTAATAACGATAAATCGCGACGAACTTCTGGGTACTTAGGAATGGCCGTAAATTTAATTTTGGTAGATAACATTTTCAAAATCAGATCCCAATTGAACTCGGCATAAAAAACCTCTTGTTTGATATCAAATTGTTTCAGGATGGATTTTTTTACACATCCCATTTCTACTAAAACATCATTTCCTAAACTTAAGGCAAGACCTTCGCTGAAATAATCAAGTGTTGTAGGAGTGTTGGTAATATTTTGGTACCCCAATCTATTTAATACGCTGGTTACATGTCCTTTGAAAAAGAAAAAGTCGGCCGGACTGCTGTCATTTTTCCAAGTTTCTGCCGTTCTGTTACCCGTAGTAAAAAGGGATAAATACTTTTTCTCACTGTAACCTGTAAATGACTTTTTATAACTTTTCCCAAATTCGAACAATTTCAAATCGGAGTTTTTTCTATTGATATTGTACGAAATAGCTTCCAATCCAGAAAACAAAAGTGTTTGTCTCATGGTAGATAACTCGGTACTTAACGGATTTAAAATATGTACGTTAAATTCTTCTTTTAACGAATCAGTTAACTTGATGTATTCTGGCGTGGTTAATGAGTTAGCCATCATTTCGTGAAATCCTTGCGCATTCAATTGGCTGGCAACTATATTCTGGATTTTGTAATCCTCGGTTCTTGCAGCTTTTGAAACGGTTGCATTGACTTTGTTCGAAATTTTAATGTTGTTATATCCGTACACTCTCAGAATCTCTTCAATCACATCGACTTCACGTTGTACATCCACACGGTAAGATGGAATAATCAATCCCAATCCAGCATCCGATGAATTGTTTACTTTGATGTCTAAAGAAGCCACGATTTTTTTTATGGTTTCTTTTGGCAATTCTTCCCCAATTAACTTAAATGCTTTTTCATAATTTAAGAAAACAGTGAAATCCTCAATCTTTTTTGGATAGACATCAATAATATCTGC
>JAGNYR010000028.1:10162-14714 GCA_017984835.1 Flavobacterium sp.
ACATTTTCAATTCCTATTTTTAAAGTTCTTTTATCAACTTTAAATGCTGATATAGAAGGAGTTATTAATTCTAAAGAATATGATTTTTGTAATAATCCAGCTCTTAAATCACGTGCCACTCCCATGTGTGACATGGCGTCGGCTCTGTTGGGTGTTAATCCAATTTCAAAAACCTCATCATTTTCAATATTGAAAACAGTGGCTGCAGGAGTTCCAGGAGCAAGGTTTGTATCCAATATCATGATACCTTCATGTGAAGTTCCTAGTCCAAGTTCATCCTCTGCACAAATCATTCCGTGACTTTCTTGGCCTCTAATTTTCCCTTTCTTTATTTCAAATGAATTACCTTCTTTGTCATACAACTTAGTACCAATAGTAGCAACAGGTACTTTTAGCCCAGCAGCAACATTGGTGGCACCACATACAATTTGAACTGGTGTACCGTCGCCTAGATCCACTGTGGTAATGTTAAGTCGATCTGCATCTGGGTGTTTTTCGCAGGTAAGCACGTGGCCAACCACAACGCCTTCCAATCCACCTTTTATAGATTGATACTTTTCTACACCTTCTACTTCCAAACCTAGGTCGGTTAATAAAGATGCGACATCTTCCGAATTCGTATCAATTTTTAAAAACTGTTTTAACCAATTGTATGATATTTTCATTTGTTTATGAGGATTTCTGTAAAGGTTACAAATATAGTGTTTCTAGAATAATTTGAAAAACGTTTTTTAGGTAGAAATGATAAAAAATTAAGAAACATTTTTCTATATGGAAATTCAAAGAAAACAGAAAATTTATAAATTTTTTGTAATGACTTTCACGATTTTATTTTGAGGATAAAACTCTTTAGCAATCACCTTGATGCATGTAAATAGAGGCACCGCAATGATCATTCCGAGTATGCCAAACAATGTGCCGGAAATTAAAACAACAAGAAAAATTTCCAAAGGATGCGAATGAACACTTTTGGAAAAGATGATTGGAGATGATACATTATTATCAATCAATTGAACAATGAAAAAACCGATGGTTACATAGATGGTTGTAGGAAGTGTAACTGTTTGAAAGTCATTATTAATATTGCTCAACATGGTTAGTAATCCTGCTAATACGGAACCGATTAGAGGTCCGATGTACGGAATGATATTCAAAATAGCACATAAAAAAGCGATTACAATTGCATTTTCTACACCAAAAATCAACAGTACGATAAGGTATAACAAACAAATTATGGTTAATTGAACGATGAGTCCAATGAAATATCGTGTCAATAGGGTTTTGATCTTGTCGGCAGATTTTAATATTCTATTTTCTTTGTCATCGGGAAGGATTTTTTTAATAGCAACAATAAATTGCGCTTTATCTTTAAGAATGAAAAAAGTGATGAATAGAGTAGAAGCCAGCCCGATTCCAAAATTGCTGATGATTTCAATTATTGAAGTGAAAAAAAATGAGAATTGATTGATTTTTAATGAAGCAATAATATCATCTTGATTGATGAAATTAGACAAATCAATGTTTTTATTTTTTAAATAAGTGTCAATTTGTTGGTAGAGTTCTAAACTGCTTGCTTTGATGGATTCGATGTCTAGCAAAGATAAATTTTTACTTTGCGAAATAATTAAAGGAACAAACAATAAAAGGAGTCCTAAAAAAAACAGAATAAAGAGAAGTAAAGTAACAACAACCGCAAGAGTATTGGAGAATTTTAATTTTGTTCGAAGTAATTCTACCATCGGATTGGCAATTAATGCAATAATCAATGATACCATTAGATATACCAATATTGTGTGGATTTGTGTAATAAAATACAATCCCATGCCAATTGCGGTCACGATTCCTAATGCTTTTATGATTCCTAATGCAATGTTTTTTGAATCCATTCTGATTAATTGTTGAAAATATAATGAATAATATTGGCTCCCATTTTCAATGCTTTCTCTCTAACCTCCAAAGGATCGTTGTTGACTTCGGCATCTTCCCAACCATCTCCTAAATCACATTCGTAGGAATAAAGCAATACCAATCTGTTTTCGACAAACACCCCAAATGCTTGTGGTCTTTTTCCGTCGTGCTCATGAATTTTCGGCAATCCTGAAGGAAAATTATTTGGTTTATGAAAGATAGCATGGGATGCAGGTATTTCTGTGAGCGGGTTATTTGGTAATATTTTTTTTATTTCTTTTCGAATATATTCATCCATTCCATAATTATCGTCAATGTGTAAAAAACCTCCTGAAAGCAGATAATTTCTAAGATTGGAACTATCAGCATCAGAAAACACGACGTTCCCGTGTCCGGTCATATGAATAAAAGGATACGAGAATATTTCGGGACTGATAGGATCTACTGTTGCGGGTTTGTTTTTCAGGTTGGTTTTAATGTTTTGATTGCAGTATTTGATTAAGTTCGGCAATGAAGTCGGATTGGCGTACCAATCACCTCCACCATTGTACTTGAGTAATCCAATTTCTTGTGCAAAACCAGTATGAAGAGAAAAGGCGATGAGAAATAAACATAATTTTTTCATAGTAGAATAGTTTATTCGTTTATTAGTACCAAGGTGTGACACCCAACAACAGCTGCTGTTTCTGTTCGGAGCCTTGTGCTTCCTAATGAAACGGGTTGAAATTTATGTTCTATTGCAGTTGCAATTTCTTTGATAGAAAAATCTCCTTCAGGGCCAATTAATAGCGTGTACGTTTCATTTGATTTCGCAAGTGATTTTAAGGTTTGCTTCGAGGTTTCTTCGCAATGGGCTATGAATTTCTGACCAGAACATTCTTTTGAAATAAAATCTTTAAACGAAATAGGATCGTTTAAAATAGGCAAGTAATACTGCGCAGATTGTTTCATTGCCGATTCAATGATTTTTTGAAAACGATCTACTTTTATAATTTTTCGCTCGGAATGATCACAAATTATGGGTGTGATTTCATGGCAACCAATTTCGGTTGCTTTTTCAAGAAACCATTCAAATCGTTCGTTCATTTTGGTCGGCGCTACGGCTAAATGTAGACGAAATTTTGTAGCTTCATGAAATTCATAAGAGTCAATTTCGATTGTGCACTTATTATCAGAAGCAAGTTTTATTTTTGTTTTAAATAGATATCCTAAACCATTGGTTACAAATAAAATATCGTTTTCCTTTTTACGTAATACTTTAATAATGTGTTTGCTCTCTTCTTTGTCAAAAACGAAGAGTGTATCCTGAGCTTTTATGTTTGGATTGTAAAATAATTGCATGTTAAAATTCGATTCTAGCTTTTGATACAACAGATGTATTTTCAAACTTGTTATGTAAATATTTTTGGTATCCTACAATGCCAATCATTGCAGCGTTGTCTGTAGTATATTCAAATTTCGGTATGAAAGTTTTCCATCCGTATTTGGACTCAGCATTTTTAAGGGTACTTCGAATTCCGGAATTTGCAGAAACGCCTCCACCAATAGCAATTTGATTGATACCCGTTTGAGCCACAGCTAACTTGAGTTTTTCCATCAAAATTTCGATGATTGTATGTTGGATGGATGCACAAATGTCGTTTCTGTTTTCGGTAATAAAATCAGGGTTTTGAGCAACATTCTTCTGAATGAAATATAATATTTGCGTTTTTAACCCTGAAAAGCTAAAATTGAGGCCCGGAGCTTTTGGTTTGGTAAAAGTAAATCTCTTCGGATCTCCTTCTTGAGCATGTTTATCAACCAAAGGTCCGCCTGGATAGGGGAGTCCCATTATTTTTGCAGATTTATCAAAGGCTTCTCCGACGGCATCATCCGTAGTCTCCCCAATAATTTCCAAATCAAAAAAACTAGAAACTTTCACAATTTGGGTATGTCCACCTGAAATAGTCAAGGCTAAAAACGGAAATTCAGGTTGTGGGTAACCTTCTTCTTCTATAAAATGGGCTAAAATATGAGCGTGCATGTGATTGACGGCAATCAAAGGAATGTTTAATGCGAGTGCCATGGATTTTGCGAATGAAGATCCCACCAATAGAGATCCCATCAATCCAGGTCCTTGTGTAAAAGCAATGGCGTGCAATTGATCTTTAGTAATTCCGGCTTTTTGTAATGCGACATCAATTACAGGTACAATATTTTGTTGGTGTGCTCTTGAAGCTAACTCGGGTACGACGCCTCCATATTGTTCGTGAATTTTTTGACCCGCAACTACATTGGAAAGCACCCGATTATTACATAAAACTGCTGCCGAAGTATCATCGCAGGAACTCTCAATTGCTAAAATATAAAGATTGTTAGGTTGCATTTGGAACAATTTTTGAATAATATTTGATAAACCGCTTTAAAACGATTATTTTTACAACAATTACAAAAGTAACTAATTTCTTAGGTATCTAAAATAATAGTGTCATTAAATTTTGAAAGAACAAAAAACAAATCTTAAGTTCCTGAAAGCTAGAAAAATATTTTTTCGGGTTCTTCTTTCGTTTGTTGTTTTTTTGCTGCTTTTGGGGATTACTTTTTCATTGCCGGTTGTTCAAACAAAGCTAGCCCATTATTTTACTGAAAAAATAAACAAACAATA
>JAGNYR010000028.1:14814-22179 GCA_017984835.1 Flavobacterium sp.
AATGAAATTGCTAAAAATCATGTGTTTCAGTTTCATTCCAAAATTACCGGAACATTAAACAACCTATTTTTCACCAAGCTTTCTATGTTTGATGGGAAAAACACCCGCATAATTGGTAAAATTAATTTTAAAAACGCCCTAGCAAAACCTGGAAAAGGAAGATTTTATATGAAAGGTAATTTTCAGAAGTTAACTTCTTCGTATCCAGATTTAGTGAAATTATTGCCAAATGTTTTAGGAAAAAAATTACCTATTGAATTACGTCATTTAGGTAATTTTGATTTAGCAGGAGATGTTGAATTGACAAAAAAGAACATTCAGTCTGATTTTGTGTTGAACACGAAAATTGGTCAAGTATTGGCTACTATAAATATGTCAAATATTGATTTTATTGATCATGCGAGTTATGAAGGACGAATTGCATTGAATAATTTTGACTTAGGAACATTTATAAGTAATCCGAAACTAGGAAGAGTCACCGGAGATGCTAACATTGAAGGGATTGGTTTTATTGAAAAGTATTTGGACACCCAATTTGAAGGAACTTTTAAAAGTATTCGTTACAACAATTACACTTACCAAAACATTTTATGTGAGGGTAATTTTAAGAAACCAATTTTCAATGGTAAACTAAATAGCAACGATCCAAATTTGTTTTTAGACTTTGAAGGGAAAATAGATTTGAGTAAGCGCGAAAACAGTTATGATTTTAAAGCTGTTTTTGATTATGTTAATTTGTATAACCTACATTTTTCAGATGATAAAACTTCCGTGTTTAAAGGAGAAGTAGATGTGAATGTGGCAGGAAGCTCGGCAAATAATTTAATTGGGAATGTTACGGTTTCTAATGCTTCGTATCAAAACTCTAAGGATTTGTATTTTTTCGATCATTTGGAGGTGAATTCTAATTTTAGTTCAGATAATGAGCGTAAAATTGAAATTCAATCGTCGGATGCCATCAATGCCAGTATCGTTGGAAAATTTGATGTGTATCAAATCGATAAAATGATTCAGAATTCTTTAGGGAGTTTGTATGCCAATTACAAATCACATCAACTTAGAAAAGGACAGTATGTCAAATTTAACTTTACGGAGTTCAATAAACTAATCGAAATTGTGTACCCAAAAATCACACTGGACAAATCAACAGCTGTGAGCGGAAGTATCAATGCTGATTCCAATGATTTTAAATTGAAACTATTTTCTAAGAAAATCAATGCATTTGAAACTGATTTTGATCAAGTACAAATGGAAATAAACAACAGAAATCCGTTGTACAATACGTATTTTCAAATTGACAGCGTAAAAAACAAATATTACAAAATACGAGATTTTTCATTGATTAATGTTACTTCTAATGATACGCTCTCGTTTAGAACAGAGTTCAAAGGGGGCGAACAAGGAAAAGATTATTACAATCTGAATTTGTATCATACCATCAATGAAAACAACCAAAATGTGGTCGGATTTAATAAATCGGAGATGATGTTTAAAGACTTTGTTTGGTTCATCAATGCATCAGAAAATCAAAATAACAAAATCATTTTCGATAAAAAATTAGACAATTTTAATTTTGAACAACTTGTGGTTTCTCACGAAAATCAAAAAATATCTTTGAATGGTTTTCTCAATGGATCCCAAAACAAGGACTTACATCTTAGTTTTAAAGATGTGAATTTAAATAAAATTACCCCCGATGTCCCGCAGTTTAAATTTGAGGGAAATCTAAACGGTGATGTGTTTATCAATCAGGAAAACGATGTGTACCAGCCTACCGCCGAATTAAACATCAATGATTTTGAGGTAAATGATCATTTACTAGGTAATCTAAATTTGGATATTGCCGGAGATGAGTTGTTTCGAAATTTCACCATCAACTCAGAAATACAGAATGATAATTTTAAATCATTTCAAGCAAAAGGGGGACTCAACATTGTAAACGACAAAACAAACCTAGATTTAGAATTAACCTTCCAAAAATTTAATTTAGGTGTATTGAGCAATTTAGGTGGAGATGTTTTTACAAATATTCGAGGCTTTGCTTCTGGGGTGACTCGAATCGATGGTGACTTATCGAATATTGATTATAATGGAAGATTGTTTACCGAAGGAACCGGACTTACCATTCCTTATCTAAATGTTGATTACCAATTAAAAGACAATTCGGTTGTGGATATTGCTAAAAACAAATTCATTGTGCAGCGATCAAAAATGATTGATACCAAATACAATACAGAAGGTTTTGTTGAGGGAACAATCAAACATAACGAATTTGCAGATTGGGAGCTCGATCTTAGCGTTCGCTCCACTAGGCTTTTGGCTTTGGATACAAAGGATTATGAAGACGCACCTTATTTTGGAACGGCATTCATTAAGGGAAGTGCTGTTATTTTTGGCCCAACCAACGGATTAACGATCAATGTGACTGCCGAGTCTGAAAAAGGAACCGATATCAAAATCCCGATTAACGATGCTGAGGCCGTTAGTGAAAGTAATTACATTCATTTTCTAACAAAAAACGAAAAGTATAATATCACGGATTCAAAAGCAAAAAATGCTCGAAACTACAATGGTTTGGAGATGAATTTTGATTTCAATATTGATCAAGATGCTACCATGGAGGTAATTTTGGATCGAAATACCAAACACGGTATGAAAGGTACTGGAAAAGGAGGTATTTTGTTTGAAATTAATACCAATGGAAAATTCAAAATGACCGGAGATTATGTGATCTGGGACGGAATATATAATTATAAGTACGCCGGATTAATTGATAAAAAATTCAAAGTAAAAAACAACAGTTCGATAGTTTGGGATGGAGATCCTTTAAAAGCTTCCTTAAATATCCAAGCTGTTAAAGACAATATCAAGGCAAATCCGGGTGTGTTGTTGAACAGTTCTACAATTAATCAAAAGACGGATGTAGAAGTGGTGATAGATATCAAAGGTAATATTTCAAATCCAGAACCCGATTTCACAATCAATTTCCCGAAGGTGAGTTCTGTAGTTCGTTCCGAAATTGAAACCATTTTAAGCGATAAAGATACCCGTCAAAAGCAGGCGTTTAATTTGTTGGCATACGGTGGATTTTTAAGTAAAGAAGGTTTGAATCAATCCCAAATCACCAATGTTTTTTATGAAAAAGCAGGTGCGTTATTCAGTCAGCTTTTTCAAGAGGAAGATGGGAAAATTCAATTGAATGTCGATTTTGTGAATGCTGATAAAACTCCAGGAGCAGAAACAGATGGGAGAATTGGGGTCTCTGTTTCTTCAAGGATCAATGATAAAATTACCATCAACGGGAATGTGGGAGTACCAGTTGGCGGAATCAATCAATCGGCTATTGTAGGGAATGTAGAAATACAATACAGAGTTAATGAAGATGGTACTTTAAACTTACGCCTTTTTAATAGAGAGAATGACATTACTTATGTCGGACAAGGAATTGGTTATACACAAGGATTGGGAGTTTCTTATGAAGTTGATTTTAATACCTTTAATGAATTCATTAAAAAGATATTTTCAAAGAGCACTAAAAATGCCACTAAAACGATCAATAGCGAGGATGTAGATTCCAATATGTTGCCTTCTTTTATCATCATGGAAAAAGAAAAAAAGAAAAATACGAAAGAGGAAACTACACCAAATAGAGAGGCCATTCCGCCAGATGATTATTAATAGATCTAAAATTATTAATAATACAATTTAACTACTTAAAAATTATAAACTTATCAACGAAAACGATTGAATTTTACCAATAGTGCGATTTGCATTTGTAAACTGTTAAATATTCAATTCTACTTTGCTAATTTTACACTTTAAACATAAAACTAAATGTCTAAAACAATTAAAAAAATTGGGGTATTAACATCGGGTGGTGACTCTCCCGGAATGAATGCTGCCATTAGATCGGTTGTAAGAACCTGTGCATTTCATGATATTGAATGTCTGGGTATTTATAGAGGTTACCAAGGAATGATCGAAGGCGATTTCAAAGAAATGAATGCGCGTTCCGTAAACAACATCATCAACAAAGGAGGTACGATATTAAAGTCGGCCAGATCAAAAGAATTCATGACTCCAGAAGGACGTAAGAAAGCTTATGATAACTTGGTGAAAGCAGGTGTTGATTCACTTGTTGTAATAGGTGGAGACGGAAGTTTTACAGGTGCAGAAGTATTCAATGCAGAGTATGGTTTTCCGGTAATGGGAATACCTGGTACGATTGACAATGATATTTTTGGAACAAGTCATACTTTAGGTTATGATACTGCTTTGAACACAGTTGTGGAAGTGATCGATAAAATTCGAGACACAGCTAGTTCGCACAACCGCCTTTTTCTTGTTGAAGTGATGGGGCGTGATGCAGGTCATATTGCATTAAATGCAGGTATCGGCGCGGGAGCAGAAGAAATTCTTATTCCAGAAGAAGATTTAGGTCTTGATCGTTTGTTGGATTCACTAAAGAAAAGTAAAGCTTCAGGAAAATCATCAAGTATAGTTGTGATTGCCGAAGGGGATAAGATTGGTAAAAACGTTTTTGAATTAAAAGACTATATAGAAGAACACCTTCCAGAATATGACGTACGAGTTTCAGTACTGGGTCATATGCAACGCGGGGGTTCACCTTCTTGTTTTGATAGAGTCTTGGCTTCACGACTAGGAGTAAAGGCTGTAGAGTCAATCCTTGAAGGTAAATCTAACTTTATGGTAGGGATTATTCAAGATAAAATTGCTCTTACGCCATTAGAACAAGCAATTAAAGGAAGTTCTGAAATTGACCAGGAATTGGTTCGAGTTTCCGACATCATGTCAACATAAAAAAAATAAAAAAAAAACTATAATCGGCTATATGTTTAGCTCAATTTAAATTTAAAAAAATGTCAAAAGTAAAATTAGGAATCAACGGTTTTGGTAGAATTGGTAGAATCGTTTTCAGAGAATCATTTAATAGAGACAATGTTGAAGTAGTTGCTATCAACGATTTATTAGAAGTAGAACATTTAGCTTATTTATTAAAATATGATTCAGTTCACGGAAGATTTAACGGAACTGTGGAAGTGAAAGAAGGAAAACTTTTTGTAAACGGAAGACACATTAGAGTAACTGCAGAAAGAAATCCTGCCGACTTGAAATGGAATGAAGTAAATGTAGACGTTGTTGCTGAATGTACAGGTTTCTTTACAACCATCGAAACTGCAAATGAGCACATCAAAGGGGGAGCTAAAAAAGTAATTATTTCTGCGCCATCTTCAGATGCACCAATGTTTGTAATGGGAGTAAATCACGAATCTGCAAAAGCAACCGACTTAGTAGTTTCTAATGCTTCATGTACAACCAACTGTTTGGCACCATTAGCGAAAGTAATTCACGATAATTTCGAAATTGTAGAAGGTTTGATGACAACTGTTCATGCTACAACTTCTACGCAAATGACAAACGACGGACCTTCAAGAAAAGATTTCAGAGGTGGACGTTCTGCTTTAGTAAACATGATTCCTTCTTCTACAGGTGCTGCCAAAGCAGTAGGTTTAGTAATTCCATCATTAAACGGAAAACTTACAGGTATGTCAATGCGTGTTCCAACCGTTGATGTTTCTGCAGTAGATTTAACTGTGAAATTGGCTAAAGAAACTTCTTATGCAGAAATTATGGCGGTCTTGAAAAATGCTTCAGAAACAACTATGAAAGGTATTCTTGGTTTTACAGAAGACGATGTAGTTTCTAACGATTTTGTTTCAGATTCAAGAACTTCAATTGTGGATGCAAAAGCTGGAATTGGATTAAATTCAACTTTTTTCAAAATCATTTCTTGGTACGATAATGAGTACGGATATTCATCTAAATTGATTGATTTATCTGTTCATATTTCAAGCCTATAACATACCATTATATAAAATCCTGTTTTCTCAATGAGAAGGCAGGATTTTTTTATTTGAAGCAAAAGGTTTGGGCATTTTCAATCCGCCTTTTTCCCGCTTTCACCTGTATCTTGCTTCATAAATTCCGCAAGGATATCGGTTCAATCGGGGCTAAGAAAAAACTTAGGGCTTTAAAAGCAAACAAACAAACAAAATTAACATTACAATAGAGCTTTTCTATTATTTAAATACTAACCAACATGAAATTACTTGTAGATAGCGGATCAACCAAAGCCGATTGGATTGCGATTGATGATAATGGTAAAGTTTTATTTACTACACAAACACTTGGGTTAAACCCTGAAGTTCTTGACAAAGAAGAAATCATCAATCGTCTTGACGACAAGTTTGATATTTCGCATAACAAAGAAAAAGCCGGACACCTTTATTTTTATGGTGCGGGATGCGGAACTGATCGAATGAAAATTTTCTTGACAGATGTCTTTAAAGATTATTTTACCAATGCAAAAGTGGTAGTACACGAAGATACCTATGCAGCGGTTTATGCAACGACGCCTAAAAACGAATCTGCCATTGTAAGTATCTTAGGTACAGGTTCTAATTGTAGTTTTTTCGACGGAACGGTATTGCATCAAAAAGTACAATCACTGGGTTATATTGCTATGGATGATTGTTCGGGTAACCGTTTTGGACGTCACTTGTTGAGAGGTTATTATTTCAATCAAATGCCTAGCGAATTAGCAAAAGAATTTGAAGACGAATACAATGTTGATCCTGATTATATCAAGCATAATTTATACAAAGAACCCAATCCAAATGCGTATTTAGCCACGTTTGCTAAATTTTTAATCAAACACAAGGATACCGATTTCTGTAAAAAATTCATTTATATGGAAATGGAAGATTTTGTAGAAAATTACATCAAACAGTATTCAAACTACAAAGAAGTGCCCGTTCACTTTATCGGTTCGATTGCCTTTTATTTAAAGGATGAATTAAACGAAGTGCTTGAAAAACACGGAATCACCTTAGGTAATGTGCTTAGAAGACCCATTGATGGATTGATCGAATACCACATCCTAAATAAATAATACATAAAAGCCCATCGTAAGGATGGGTTTTTTTTTGATCTCAAATCAAGCTCAGTTCCCATAATTAGCATATATCTTTCAATATGTTTATATTTGTTTTTTTTAAACGATTGAAGATTGATTTCAACTAATAAACTTAAAATATTTAACGATCCCATTTATGGGTTTATTTCTATACCCAATACTCTCATTTACGATTTAATTCAGCATCCCTATTTTCAAAGATTGCGAAGAATTTCACAAATGGGGTTGTCTTACATCGTTTATCCAGGAGCACATCATACGCGTTTTCATCATGCAATTGGTTGCATGCACTTAATGCAAAAATCAGTTCAAACCCTTCGTTTTAAAGGGGTACAGATTTCTGATGAAGAAGAAACGGCCTTGTATGT
>JAGNYR010000029.1:0-6255 GCA_017984835.1 Flavobacterium sp.
AAAAAAAACCTGTTCGATGATGAACAGGTTTTTTTATAGTTATTTTTTAATGTTTATGCTAACATGGTTACGGGATTTTCTAAAAACGTTCTAAGGGTTTGTAGAAATTGTGCGCCTGTAGCTCCATCCACTGTTCTGTGATCGCATGCAAGAGTTACTTTCATGGTATTTCCTACTACGATTTGTCCATTTCTTACAACTGGTTTTTCGACAATTGCTCCTACCGATAGTATCGCAGAATTAGGTTGGTTGATGATTGATGTAAATTCTGTTATTCCGAACATGCCTAAGTTAGATACAGTAAAAGTGCTTCCATCCATTTCTGCTGGCTGTAATTTTTTAGACTTAGCTTTTACTGCTAATTCTTTGACAGCTCCACCAATTTGAGAAAGGCTCATTTGGTCTGTAAATTTTAATACTGGAACTACAAGTCCGTCTTCTACCGCTACAGCCACACCAATATTAACGTGGTGGTTGATTGTGATGGCATCCTCGTTCCATTGTGAGTTTACTTTTGGGTGTTTTTTCAACGCCATCGCACATGCTTTGATAACCATATCGTTAAAAGACACTTTCGTATCTGGAACGTTGTTGATTGTAGCTCTTGATTTCATGGCTTCATCCATTGCTACTTCTATTGTAAGATAGAAATGAGGAGCAGTGAATAAGGATTCTCCCAATCTTCTCGCAATGGTTTTACGCATTTGAGAGTTTGGTATTTTTTCTGAATATTGTTCTCCTGCAGGAACAAACGGCGTAACGGGTGCCGATGTTGGTGCACTCATAGCTACTGGAGCAGCTTGAGAAGTTGCAGCAGCTGGACTGTAGTTTTCTACATCGCTTTTTACAATTCTTCCATTTTCTCCTGATCCTGTTACTTGAGAAAGATTAATTCCTTTGTCTTTTGCAATCTGTTTAGCCAAAGGTGAAGCAAATACTCTTCCTGATTGGTTCGAGGTTGTTTCGTTTGAACTATGAGATGTTTGTGCTTGAGGAGCTTCTGAAGTTGCTGCTTTTTCCGATGATGTAGCAGCTGGTGCAGCCGTATAGTTGTCAGCAATTCCGCTCACATCGGTGCCTGCTGGTCCTATGATCGCTAATACTGAATCTACAGGTGCTGTTTGTCCTTCATTGATTCCGATGTACAAAAGAGTACCTGCGTTGAAAGACTCAAACTCCATAGTGGCTTTGTCTGTTTCAATTTCTGCAAGAATATCTCCTTCGCTTACCTTGTCACCTACTTTTTTCAACCAAGAAGCTACCGTTCCGGTAGTCATGGTATCACTTAAACGTGGCATGGTAATTATTTTTACACCTGCAGGTAATTCTGATGGTGTCGTTGTTTGTGTTTTTTCTTCTACTGGAGTGGCAGCGGCAACAGGAGCATTGGTATTTTGTAATAATCCTGAAATGTCTTCCCCTGCATTTCCAATAATTGCAAGTAATGAATCGACGGGTGCTGAATGACCTGCTTCAATTCCGATGTGTAAAAGCGTTCCCGAATTGAAAGATTCAAATTCCATGGTTGCTTTGTCTGTTTCGATTTCAGCAAGGATATCACCTTCTTTGATTGTATCGCCCACTTTTTTAAGCCAGTTTGCAACAGTTCCTTCTGTCATTGTATCGCTTAAGCGAGGCATTGTAATAATTGTTGCCATATGTATTATAATCTATGAGAAATAAAAGGATAATCTTCTTGATCGTAAACCACGTCGTATAATTGAGGAGTTTCAGGGAAAGGAGATTCGTCTGCAAATTTCTCGCATTCATCTACTAAATCTTTCACACGTTGGTCAATAGCTTCAATTTCTTCGTCAGAAGCGTATTTATTTTCTTTGATGATGTCTAATACTTGAGTAATAGGATCAATTTTTTTGTATTCTTCTACTTCGTCTTTTGTTCTGTATAATTGAGCATCCGACATAGAGTGTCCTCTGTAACGATATGTTTTCATTTCTAAAAACGTTGGTCCGTCACCGCGTCTTGCTCTTTCAATTGCTTCAGACATTGCCTCAGCAACTTTTACAGGGTTCATTCCGTCTACGGGTCCACAAGGCATTTCGTATCCTAAACCTAGTTTCCAAATATCTGTGTGGTTAGCTGTTCTTTCTACAGATGTTCCCATAGCATATCCATTGTTTTCACAGATGAATACAACGGGTAGTTTCCATAACATAGCTAAGTTAAATGCTTCGTGAAGGGAACCTTGACGAGCAGCACCATCACCAAAATAGGTAAGTGTAACTCCTCCTGTATTGTTGTATTTATCACCAAAAGCCATTCCAGCTCCAACTGGGATTTGAGCTCCAACGATACCATGTCCTCCATAAAAACCATGTTCTTTAGAGAAAATATGCATCGATCCACCCATTCCTTTTGAAGTACCTGTTACTTTTCCGTAAAGTTCGGCCATTACTTTTCTTGGGTCTACACCCATTCCAATTGGCTGAACGTGGTTTCTGTATGCAGTAATCATTTTATCTTTAGATAAATCCATTGCATGAAGAGCTCCAGCTAATACAGCTTCTTGACCATTGTATAGGTGTAAAAAACCTCTCACTTTTTGTTGGATGTAAACGGCAGCTAATTTGTCTTCAAATTTTCTCCAAAACTGCATGTCTTCATACCAGTTTAAATAGACTTCTTTGGTAATTTCTTTCATTTCTTGATGAATTACAGATGATATTTTTTTTACTAGATTTAAATTTTAGGCAATTATTTTAAATTTCAAATAATTACGAATTGCAAAAGTAAGTTATTGGTTGTAGATGTAAAAATTTCTATTCATTAAATTATAATCTTTTTTGATCACTTTAATCAAAAATATTAACTACATCGATATAGCTTTACAATGATTTTTTGTCAAAAGAAAAGGGAAGTAAATTACTTATGGAATTTGATTTGTATACTTCTCCTGACACCCCCATAAAATAAACCGGTATGGGAGGCTCTTGTTTGGCTTCGTATTCATACATAGATTGACGACAGGCACCACAAGGAGGAATAGGTTTCAGTGTCGGATTGTGGTCGGATGCAGCAGTAATGGCTATGCAGCGTATACTTGATTCGGGATACAAAGCGCCGGCTTGAAAGATAGCAACTCTTTCGGCACACAATCCAGAGGGATATGCGGCATTCTCTTGGTTGGAACCCAAAACTATTTCCCCGTTGCTCATTAAGATGGCTGTTCCAACTCTAAAATGGGAATATGGAGCATACGCTTTTTTTCTGATTTCAATAGCTTGATGCATTAGATTTTCTACTTCTTTAGGTAGATCGGTTAGGGCATCATACACTTCAAAATTTGTTGCGATTGTGATTTCTTTCATCATATTTTTTTAGGAAAAAAAATCCAAACTTCAATTGAAATTTGGATTGTGTATTGCTAGTTTAAAAAATTAATATTCATCGTATTCATCACCAAAATTAAACGTTAGTGAAAAGCGCAATGTGTTTTCTAGTGGGTTCTTTACTTTTGACGCAGAGAACAAATAAGAAACATCTACTTTTAACGTGTTGTATTTAAATCCGGCTCCCATAGAGAAGAATTGTCTGGCTCCTTTGAGTGGGCTTTCATGAAAATAACCCAATCGTAGTGCAAATGAATTGTCGTAAGTATATTCAGAACTTAACGAATAAGTAAACTCTTTTAGTTCTTCTCCAAAACCATCAGGTGCATCGTTGAATGATTTGAACATGCCAGAAACCCATCCAATCTTTTTGTAATCTTGTAATGAATTTGCATACTGAGAATCGGCTACTGTTTGTTCAACTGTACTGATTTCGCCATCTCCATCGCTGTCAACTGCAGTTACTTTAGCGGGAGGGGTTGGTACTAATAATTTAGCAAATTCTAAATTGACTGCCACTTTGTTGTATTCGTCAAATAAAAAGTCGTATCCTACTCCAAGTCGAAGATTGGCTGGAAGAAAGTTGGCTGTATTGTCTGTAGAGGTTCCGGCATCATAATTGATTTTAGGCCCCATGTTTTGAAAGTTAAATCCGGCTCTCCATCTCCCGTTAAAATCACTTAATGCGATTTCTTCCGATTGAAAAAATCCAGAAATATCTATGGCAAATGTACTGGCTGGTTTTGAGTTGCTGTTGTCTGTATTTGGAATTCTTAGCGCAGAACGGATGTATCTTCCGCCTACAGCCATTGCAAATCGATCACTTAATTTCAAGGAATACGATCCGTCAAGTGCCATTTCATTTGGTTTTACAATTTGCGGAATATCGTCATAAGTTTGTCGTAACTCAATTTCTCCTAAACCAAAGAAACGCAAACTTCCAGCGAAGGCACTTCTTTCGTTAATTCTATTGTAGTAGGTAACTTGTCCTAAAGAAATATCATTAACTAAGTCAGTTAAATAAGGGGTGTAACTTACAGAAATACCTTGTTTGCTAGTGGCAAAGGCATATTTTGCAGGATTCCATTGTTGAGAATATACATCACTAGTTGTAGCTACACCTTGATCTCCAAGACCTGCCGCTCTAGCATCTGCCGCAATCATTAGGAATGGAACGCCCGTTGTTATTACTCTTTCTTGAGCAAAAATTGACTGTTGTGATAGAAGTATTAGTAGTAAAAAAAGTATTTTTTTCATTTTTTCCTGCATGTTTTAGATTAACAAATATACTATTTTATTAAAGGATAACAAGTTTTTCTATTTTTTCTGATTTTTTGTTGGTTAGGGATGACTGAACTGTTAATTTATATATGTAGGTTCCTTTCCCAATTTTATCTCCAAAATCATCTTTTCCATCCCAAATAATGTCGCGTGATAAAAATCCTTCAGTTGTAATGGTTTGGTTGATTGTTTTCACGATTTTGCCCGTAATTGTCATGATTTGAACTTGAACATTTAAAGGCTCGAATGGTTTGTTGTGCGTAAACCAAAATTCGGTGTAGCTAACAAATGGGTTGGGATAGTTTAGCACATTTGTAAGCGCCATTTCGTCATCATTGATCACTAAAAACTGAATTTCCGCGGTCACAAAATTATTGTATACATCCCAAGCTTTAAAAGTGATGGTATGAAGACCTGGACTCAAATTTCGGAAAGGAAATCTAATTTTGCCTTTGGTGTAATCGTCCAATTCTGTTTCGAAATAATCGTTGACAATATAAGGATTGCTATCGTCACCATCTAAAATCGCGATCATGTCGTGTCCAATTCCACTGGCCGTATTGATGCCGTTTTCATCGTTAATGAATGCCAAAAAATAAGGAGATTCATTCGTGATGCCACCATTGATAAAGGTTTCATCATTCATGTATAATCGTACTGTTGGTGCTGTTGTGTCAGTAGGTGCATTGGTGTTTATACCTCCCACTTTGATGGTCGTGTTTAAGCCTGTTTTGTCTAATAATAGTTGGTTTCTTTTCGAATAAAAACTTACTTTTCCATTGCCAACAGGTATTTTGATGTCTTTTGGTACTACAAAACCAAATTCAAATTGCCCGTTTGTAATTGAAGCATTCCCTCTAAAAATAGTTTCTCCCATCACGGTAAACGGAAGGGTAGAAGCAGAGGTATTATTAAAATCGATGACCGCATCTGCACCATCGTTTCGGTAGGTATTTTTGGTGTACTCTTTGTCAAAAATATTCACGGCAAGTTCACCGTTGTAGTTGTTTAGTAGCGTGCCGTTTTCATCTTGAATGTGCCCAGATAACTTCATGTAGCTTAATGCTTTAAAATCATCTATAGGTCCAGTTAGTGGAGCGTCATTTACTTTGGTTAATGCAATTTGTGGTTTTGGAATAGCAAGCATCAATGCAGGGTCTCCAAGGTAAAAAACTACTCGCGTAGAGGAGTTGTTGTTGTTTGCAAACTTTGCTTGACGCAACGCTTCGGCAATTGATACATAATTTGAGTTTCCGTATGAAAATATTTTTTCGGCCAACGTATTGTTGAAGATTTGCGCGCTTCCTTGACCAATGGATCGAATGGTTGTGATCATGGAGATGGCACCACCTTTTGGATTCCAGTAGGTGTATTCCCCAGCGGTTGGTCGTAATGGATTGTCAAATCTAGAAAAATCACAAGTAATCGTGATAAATAAAGGATATCTGTATTGGTTAGAAAAATTTTCTCCGTCCGATTTTTCCCAAATACGTTCACCGGTTAATCCGTCTTCTCCACCATGCCCTAAATAATTAAAAACCAACGCGCCTTTTTCAAACGAATTGAACATTTCTTCCCGTGCTTTTGGGTAGCGATCCCCTCCTGCAGAACTTACTTGCTGGTA
>JAGNYR010000029.1:6355-16597 GCA_017984835.1 Flavobacterium sp.
GCTAATTTTTCTGCTTGTGATACAAACGAATTAGGTGTAATAATAAGATAATCAATGTCTTTGAAATTATTTTGATTGTCTTTGAAAACAGTGCCTTTCAAATTTTGATTGGTCACGCGAGATTGTGCATCTCTTTTGGGAACATAAAAATCGCTTTCCACAAGAGTGGTGAATTTTTGGGTTTCGCCTAAAACAGTTTTGAAATTGAATGTGCTAGCAGACGTTGTGTTAGAAATTTTACTTACATGATAGATGTCGGTAATGTTCCAAATTTCTTTTATGGTGCTTGCGTTTGTAAATTGATATTCGCCAATACCAAAACTAGTTGCTGCCGCGTTGTTTTGGAATTTAAACTGCGAAGTAGTACCGGCTAATTTGCGTTTGTATTCAAGGGAAATATAATCCAAATATCCTTTGGAACTGGGTACTCCATTGTTGTCGAATGTAATTTTTATTTTGGTGGTTTCGCTGGGTGTTATCTGACTGTTCAGACTTAGATCTATGGCTTCGGTACCTGAATTTGCGGTCAAAGCAGGAAAGCTAAGCGTGCCAATTGTTTGATCGTTGCTTTTTATGGTGAAATCGGTTAAATTGGAAGACGCACTCGCTAAGTGAACTTTTAATTTTCCTTGACTGGGATTTGAAATGTCAGGGCATTTGAATTCAAATTCTTGTTCGTCATCAACGGCAAATGATTCGCCATACCAACGTCTGCCTGTTTTTACAATATTGTACAAATCTACTTCATGAAATTGGTAATCGTCAGAAGTGGTAATGGTTGACGTGCTGTTTCCTGTGGGTTGCGTGTACTCGTCGATTCGTTTTCCGTTCCCTCCATCTGTAGAAATATAATAATAAGATTTGTCTGAATATAGGTTGAGATGGGTGTCGCTTTCTGTGTTATAGGTATCGACACCTTCAGCATAAAAAAGCACATAGTCGGAATCGTTAAATACTCCGTCGTCCTCACCAATTACTTGAATGGTGTTTTCTTCATTGTCAATAGGGTAATCGCTGCTATTGGCGAGCGGAATCATCCTGCCTCCATTTCCAAATATTTTTATTTTTTTCGGATTTACGCCATTTAAATCCAGTCCTAAACTTTGAATAAAGTTCTTACTTAATTTATAAATGCCCGATTTTTCAACATAAAAGCGAAACCAATTTCCGGTGCTTAAAGCAGCATTTACAATGCCATTGTAGTTTGTTGCTGTTTGCGTATTTTTATTGAAATTGGGATCCAGTGCGAAGTCGTAACTAAGGGAGGTTACTTTGTAGAATGTGCCGTCTTTTTTAATGATAGGTGAGAAAGTCAGCAATCCTTTTACCATTCCTCGCGCCGATTCGTTTTCAATTTTAGCTTGAATTTCAGAGGGAATTTTTAAGACCTGCACTGCAGCCAATTCATCTGAAGAAAGGGGGGTGTATTCTACATTAGAAAGGGTGAGCGATTTTTCATTGATCCAACCAGAGGCTTCTATTTTTTTTACAAATGAAAGGGATGATAGCTCTGGGTTAAATTGAAAATTTTCATAAGAAAATAGCGGGAGAGAAAATTTAGTGGTGCCATATTCTACATCAGACAAGCCTTTCCAATCAATTTGAATTTTATTCGAATTTTGACCGAAAGCGAAGCTAGTAACTAATAGGAAATAAAGTAATTTTCTCATGAAGTGATTTAACGTAATATATGTAAGATTATTACAGCATGTAAAAATAAATTATTATTTTCATTTAGTACAATAAAAATAAATTAGATTCGTTAATATTGATGTGACAAAAAAAAATATAATTAAATAATAAAAAGTTATTGCAATGTAAAGCTTAATTCTTATATTGCGCCTCGAAATTTATTACCTATTAAGAGTATGAAAGTTAACAAAATCATGGTTTTCAAGGCTTCGCTATTATTAGCATTAACCCTTGGTTTTACTAGTTGTAGTAAAAAATCTAGCACGAAAAATTCTTCAAAAGCCACAGGTTGGAAAGTAAACGATAAAAAAGGTGGTTTCCAGTATGCTTCTGATTTCAAGAAGCAAGAAACAGGTCCAGGCCTAGTTTTGGTAGAAGGAGGAACATTTACAATGGGTAAAGTTCAAGATGACCCGATGCATGATTGGAATAATACACCGACACAACAACACGTAATGTCTTTCTACATGGATGAGACAGAGGTTACGAATGTAATGTATACAGAATATTTAGATTGGTTGAAAAACGTTTTCCCACCGGAAGAAGACAACTACAAAAACATTTACGAAGGAGCTCTTCCTGATACATTGGTTTGGAGAAACCGTTTAGGTTACAACGAGACAATGACGAATAACTATTTAAGACACCCGGCTTATGCTAACTATCCTGTAGTAGGTGTTAACTGGATTCAAGCAGTTGAATTTAGTAAATGGAGAACGAATCGTGTCAATGAATCGATCTTAGAAAGAGAAGGTTATTTGAAAAAAGATGCAAAAATCACAGAGGTTAAAGCGGATGCTAATTTTGATACAGAAACATATTTAGCTACTCCAACAAGTACTTTTGGAGGAAACGATCAAGTTGTTTTGAAAGGTAAAAAAGGTTCTAAAGGAAAACCAACTTCTAATGCTAAAGGAGAAACTAAACCAGCTAAAAACGTTTATGCTCAAAGAAAATCAGGTTTGATTTTACCAGAATATAGACTTCCAACTGAAGCTGAATGGGAATATGCAGCAGCAGCAGATATAGGACAAAGAGAATACAATATTTATAAAGGTCAAAAGAAATACCCTTGGTCTGGAAGTTATACAAGATCTGGAAAACGTAAAACCAAAGGAGATCAATTGGCTAACTTCAAACAAGGAAAAGGAGATTACGGTGGAATTGCAGGATGGTCTGATGATAATGCAGATATTACTAATGCAGTGAAACAATATGCTCCAAATGATTTTGGACTGTATGATATGGCAGGTAACGTTGCAGAATGGGTTGCCGATGTTTACCGTCCTATCGTTGATGATGAAGGAAATGATTTTAACTACTTTAGAGGAAACGTTTACACTAAAAATAAATTGGGTGATGACGGAAAAGTTGAATTAGTTACTGCTGAAACGCAAAAGTTTGATACATTACCAAACGGTAGAGTAATGGCAAGAAATTTCCCAGGTCAATTAGCTCAAGTTCCTGTTGATGAAAAAGAAACGTATTTGAGACAAAACTTTGACAAGAGTGATGAGAGAAATTACCGTGATGGGGACAAACAATCTACCAGATATTTTGATTTTGGAAATGCTGAAGACGGTGACAAATTAGCAGACAACAAAAGAATGTATGATTCACCAAAACACAATGTTTCTACAGATAGTATCGGGAATATGGTTCGTAAATACGACCGTTCTAACAAAAGAACAACTTTGATAAATGATGAAGTAAGAGTTTACAAAGGAGGTTCTTGGAGAGATAGAGCTTATTGGTTAGATCCTGCTCAAAGAAGATATTTCCCACAGGATATGGCAACAGACTACATCGGATTTAGATGTGCAATGTCTAGAGTAGGTCCTAAATCTGATTTCAAAAAATCAGCAAGAAGCAAGAAAAAATAATTTATTGTTTACCATACATATAAAAGCCCTTTGATTAGGGCTTTTATTGTTTAAAAAAATAATTACTATGGAGATTTCCAAAATTCATACTTTATTTTTAACCTGTAGTTCGGTTGTAATTGACACCCGAAAAGTCATTGACAACTCTTTTTTTGTTGCCATAAGAGGAGAGCGTTTCAACGCCAATACATTTGCCAAAGAAGCCCTAGAAAAAGGCGCCGCATTTGTTTTAATAGATGAAGAAGCATATTATATTGATCATCGAACAATATTGGTAAAAAACACCCTTGAAACATTGCAGGAATTAGCTACATTTCATCGAAAGTATCTTCATCTTCCGATTGTTGCGCTAACGGGAAGTAATGGTAAAACGACTACCAAAGAATTGATTCACGCGGTGTTGGCAAAAAAATACAAGGTTACAGCTACTGTTGGGAATTTAAACAATCATATCGGAGTACCCTTGACTATTTTGTCTTTTACTTCTGATACCCAAATTGGTATCGTCGAAATGGGTGCCAACCATCAAAAAGAGATTGCTTTTTTATGTCAGTTAGCCCAACCTGATTTTGGATATATTACCAATTTTGGAAAAGCCCATTTAGAAGGTTTTGGAGGTGTTGAAGGAGTCATCAAAGGAAAGTGCGAGATGTATGATTATTTGAAAACGAATCATAAAAAAGTCTTTGTAAACCTTGATGATCCCATTCAAACGGATAGAACAAGTGCTATGGAAAGAACTACTTTCAGTCAAGAAAAAAAAGAAGCCTTTCTACATGTTCAAAAGGTGACTGCCAATCCATTGGTGATGATACAGTTTGATGATACGACCATTCATTCCCATCTTATCGGTTTGTATAATGCAAACAACATTAACGCAGCTATAGCAATGGGACTTTATTTTGATGTTTCTAAGGATGATATCAAATCTGCGATTGAAGGATATATACCAGATAACAATCGATCCCAATTAATCAATAAAGGAACCAACGAAATTATTTTGGATGCGTACAATGCCAATCCGAGTAGTATGAAGGTTGCGATAGACAATTTTGTACAATTGAACAACGAATCTAAAATAATGATTTTAGGTGACATGTTTGAACTTGGAGATGAAAGTGCTCAAGAGCATCAAAGTATTGTTCAATTGGTGCGTCAAAATCAAGACGGAACTACTTTTTTTGTAGGGGAGTCTTTTTTTGCAAATAAAATAGAGCAACCCAATTTGTTCTTTTATCAAACCTTTGAAGATTTTTCAAATTTCATACAACACCACCAACCGAATCATTCCTTGATTTTAATTAAAGGTTCACGTGGTATGTCATTGGAACGAACATTGGATTTTATTTAAATAAAAAAAGCACCTTTTAAAAGGTGCTTTTTTATTATAATAATGTTGAGGGACAAACGTAGGCCGTCTTTGGAATGGACGCTTCTTTAATTACGCTAAATCCGCCGATAACATCTACAAAATTATCAAAACCTCTTTGTTTTAATATGGATGCAGCAATCATGCTTCGATAACCTCCAGCGCAATGCAGAATGAAATCTTTGTCTTTAGGAAATTCGGCTAAGTGATCATTTAACTCATTTAAAGGAATGTTTTCGGCATTGATAAGATGTTCCGATTTGAATTCACTTATTTTTCTAACATCAATAATGGTTGTTTCACCAGCATTGTATTTAGTTTCTAGTTCTTCTGCGGTAATTCTATTTACGGTATCACATTCTTTTCCGGCATTTTTCCAACTTGCAAAACCACCTTCTAGGAATCCAATGGTGTTATCGTAACCAACTCTAGAAAGTCGAGTGATCGATTCTTCTACACCCGAATTGTCTTCGGTAACAATAAGTATTTCTTGCTTGATGTCGATGATTAATTCACCTACCCACATGGCAAAACTACCATTGATGCCAATGTTGATGCTGTTTGGGATAAATCCTTTTGCAAAACTTTCTGGGTTTCGTGTATCCAATATTAAAGCACGTGTTTCATTAGCAACCATTTCAAACGCATTTACATCTAGCGCTTTATTCCCTCTTTCCATTACGGTTTCTAAGCTGTCATACCCATGAATATTAATGAGTACATTTTTTGGAAAATATTGCGGAGGAGGCGCTAATCCGGATAGTATTTCTTGAACAAATTGATCTTCTGTTAATTCAGGATTTAATGCGTAATTAGTTTTCTTTTGATTTCCTAAAGTATCGGTTGTTTCCTTGCTCATGTTTTTTCCACAAGCGCTACCAGCACCGTGATTAGGATATACAATCAAATGATCTGATAAAGGCATTATTTTAGTTCGTAACGAATGAAACAAATGACGTGCTAATTTGTCTTGTGTTAAGTCTTCAATTACTTTTTGAGCTAAATCGGGTCTTCCAACATCGCCAATAAATAAAGTGTCACCAGTAATGATTCCTTGTTCAGCACCATTTTCATCTGTTAGCAGCAAGCAAGAGCTTTCCATTGTATGTCCTGGCGTGTGAATCAATTTTATTTTTGATCCACCCACTTCAAAAATTTCCCCGTCGGTTGCAACATACATTTCAAAACCCGTTTTCATTGAAGTAGGTCCGTATACTATAGTTGCTCCAGTTTTCTTTGCCAAATCAATATGTCCAGAAACAAAGTCGGCATGAAAATGAGTTTCAAAGATATATTTTAAGGTAACACCATCTCTTTCTAACCTTTCTAAATATGGTTTGGTTTCTCTCAATGGATCAACAATAATGGCTTCTTTGCCAGAGGTGATATAGTAAGCAGCTTCTGCGATACAACCGGTATAAATTTGTTCAATTTTCATAGCTTATTGTTTTTATTTTTTCAAAATTAAATTAATTTGATAATATGATAAGTAACTTTAGTTACAATTTAGTGGAAGAAAAGTTCTTTTGTGATGATATAAATCCCCATGCACAATACAAACCATCCAAAAACAGTTTTTAATTTGGATCCATCTATTTTTTTTGACAATCCAATTCCAATAAAAATACCTAATATTGAAAATCCTGTAAATGTTAATAATAAGGTCCAGTCTAAGTTAGGAGTTTTTTGTACATCACCAATAAATCCAATTAATGATTTGGCTGCTATAATAAATAGCGAGGTTCCAACTGCTAATTTCATGGGCATTTTTGCTAATAAAACTAGGGCTGGAATAATTAAAAAACCTCCGCCAGCTCCTACAAGCCCCGTTAGAACACCTACAAATGTACCTTCTAACAAAATCATTGGATAATTGTATTTCATTGGCTCCTCTTCTGTTGTGGTGTTTTTTGAAGGGCGAATCATTGATATTGAAGCCATGATCATTACAACAGCGAAAAGCAACATTAATGCAATTGATTTTGTTATTTCAAATCCTCCAATTTGCAGTATTGAACTCGGAATCATTGGAACAAGATAGGCTCTTGTTATATATACTGCAATGATTGACGGGATTCCAAATATAAGCACTGTTTTAAAATCCACTTTTTTCAATAATGCACTTTGAATTCCCCCAACCAATGCAGTTGAGCCCACAATAAAAAGAGAATAAGCAGTAGCAAGAATAGGGTTTACAGCCATAATATACACTAAAATCGGAACGGTGAGTATGGATCCGCCACTTCCAATTAATCCTAATGATATGCCTACAATGATAGCTAAAACGTAGCCAATAATTTGTGAAAATTCCATAATCTATTTTTTATTTTGATTAAATGTATAATATAGCATGATTACAAAATTATCATCATGCAGTTGTTCAAATTTGTTTTTAGGCAACCTTGAAATATGGATAAATCCAACATCAAGTTTGATTGATTTTGAAGCAAAAAAAGAACCTAAAATTCCAACTCTATTATGATCAAATAGATGCTCTTGGTCTGTGCTATTTAAATTGGCAAAATATTCATCAAATATAGAAACATTCCACTTTTTGTTGATGTCGTATTTTAATCCTAATTTATTTCTTAATCTAATGATATTATCCTGTCCATTATTTTTTAAATCACGATATTCAATGCCTAATCGATTGAAAACAGTTAAATTATTTATAATTTTTTGTTTGTAGTCGCCAGCAATAGTATATCTTACTTCGTACGTTTTATTTTTTAATTTTTCGTTAGTATTTGTAATAATAGATGAGTGCTGGAAATATGCAAAGGGAGATATAGAAAAAATGAATTTTGAATTAACTTTTAAATGACCCCATAAACGAACACTGTTCATTAAATTTTCTTGAAATGGATTGCCACTATTTGATAACGTAATATCATTTTGAAATCTTTTTTGAAATTCAGCTTCGGTTTTAATTTTATTTGTGAATGGAATGGTAAACGAAAGTCTAGTCCATACATTATTATGTGAGGCATTTTGTGCGTAATAGAGAGGCACAATAAATAGACTAAAGACAAAAATTAAAATCGCTTTTTTATTCAAAATATTACTTTATAAGTATTTAACAAAAGTGCGATATATTAAAATGATAGTCTGTAACTTTTGTTACTATTACACTAGTATCTCAATTGAAGCTCTATGAAGTTTGATTCTATTTTCTTTTTCTAAGGCTTTTAATAATCTTGAAATCACTACTCTTGAGGTGTGTAAATCGTATGCAATTTCTTGATGTGTATTTAACACCTCCCTTGACTTGTTTATTTTAGCTTTGTCAAATAAATAGTTTAGTAAACGTTCATTCATGTTCATAAATGCCAGATTGTCTATGGCATTGAGCATTTCTTTCAATCGGTTGTTATAGCTGTTAAATACATAATTCCTCCAACCCTTATATTTTCCTAACCATTCTTCCATTTTTTCAACAGGGATCATGATGACTTGTCCATCATTTTCAGCAACTGCTTTTATTTCACTTTTGGTTTCGCCCATACAACAAGCCATGGTCATGGCACAAGTATCTCCTTTTTCTATGAAATACAATAGCAACTCTCCTTCGTCAAAATCTTCTCTGAAAATTTTTATCGCACCAGAAATCAGTAGGGGCATTTTTTTAATGTAATCATTAAAATCGATAAGAATATCACCTTCTTTAAAATCTTTGAGTATTGATGAATTCTCTATTTCATCAATTAATTTGTCTTCAAAAATAAAACCATAGGTTTGTTGTAATAATTCTTTCATAATGTTGATTCGTTTTATCGAATTGTAAAAGTCGTCATTTAATTTTAAAAAAAAAAGACAAAACCAAGTTTCGTCTCTTTCATCATTTATACTTTAATTCCTTTTAGCATTTTATTCCAATACAGATAGGGTAACATGTATTTTTTTAGTAACCACAATCTCCAGTGCGGTTTGTTGCTATTAAAAACAAGCATTTGTTTTAATTTGGGATCGGGTGTAAATTCATTTTTATAATTAAATTCTGCCAATACCATTTCGCCATAACCTGTTACTAATGGGCAAGATGAATAACCTTCATAAGAATTGTTATTTGCATTCTGATGATTCATTAGTTTGATTAAATTATCTACAACTACGGGTACTTGTTTTCTTATGGCAGCTCCTGTCTTAGCTGTTGGTAATGCGGCTACGTCACCTAATCCAAAAATATTTGGATATGAATTGTGTTGCATACTATTGATGTTTACATCCAACCATCCAGCAGCATTTACTAAGAATGAATTTTTCACAAAAGCAGGTGCCTCTTGAGGAGGTGCTAAATGCAAAAAGTCAAATGGAATTTCCATGATGCCATTACCATCACTTTTTTCATTTAATTGAGGATCTTCGTTAATTACGCATTTATTCTCATTATTTGCAGTGTGCTTAAAATAGATGATTTTTTTATCGCTGTCAATTTTGATAGGTGCGTAAGAAGTTTTTAAATGTATATTATACCTACCTATTACTTTCATGAGCGCTTCTGCAATAATTTTCACACCAAAAATAACAGAACCTGGAGTTGCGAAAATCACATTTGTTTTTTTGGAAATTCCTTTTTTTCTAAAATAATCGGCAGATAGGTACGCAGTTTTTTGTGGGGCTCCGCCACATTTTATTGGTGTAGTTGGTTGGGTGAAAACTGCATTTCCTCCCTCGAATTTCTGTAATAGCTCCCAGGTTTTGTTGGGATCGACATAATTACTGCATACAATTCCATTTTCGATTCCTTCTCGAAGACCTTCAATTCCATCAAGATTATTTACAAGTCCAGGGGCTACAACTAAGTAGTCATATGTAATATCTCCACTCTTTTCAGTTGTGACTGAATTGCACTCTGGGTTTAGTTTTGTGGCAAACTCTTTGATCCATGTGACTTCATTTGGTATGTAATCAATTGTAGGTCGTATCGTATTTTTATAGTTAAATGCTCCTGCACCGACTAATGTAAATGCGGGTTGATAATAATGCTTGTCGGATGGTTCAATAATTGCAATTGTTACTTCTTTATTTGCCTTGCGCATTTGCGCTGCTACCATGATTCCAGCAGTTCCGCCTCCTATGATAACTAGTTGATAATGTGCCATATTTTAGATGTTTAAAAAGTAAAAATAAAATATGAAAACGAATGAAAGTGTAACATTTGTTACATTTATCAGTGTAAAATTCTTTTTTTTATAGAATATCAACTATTTGATACATAAAATTTTGGCATAAAAAAAAGTCCTTATTTCTAAGGATTTTGTGGGCGATAGCTTGTTCCGAATTTCGGAAAGGGGTTCG
>JAGNYR010000029.1:16697-22154 GCA_017984835.1 Flavobacterium sp.
AATATTTGTAATCTTTTCTAATTCCTGACCCTCCCGATTGCATCGGTAGGTTCTGAAATAGCTCGTTAAAGATTTTTTCTAATGATAAAAGTGGTGGGCGATGAGGGGTTCGAACCCCCGACCCCCTCGGTGTAAACGAGGTGCTCTGAACCAGCTGAGCTAATCGCCCTTTTATCTTTAACAGGGTGCAAATATATAGCTTATTTTTTATTCTGCAAACATTTTTTATAAAACTTCTGCAACGGTAAAAGTACTTCCGCCAATGTAAATAAAGTCGGAGGCCGTTCCATTTTTCAAGGCTGCTTCGTAAGCTTCTGAAATAGAATTATATGCGTTTCCAATTAAGTTGAATGCTGCAGCTTTTTTTTGTAATAAAGTTTCGTCTAACCCTCTTGAAAGGGAAGGCCTGCTGAAATAATACGTGGCATTTTTTGGAAACAAGGGCAGTATTTTATCCAAATCTTTATCGTTCACAAACCCCAAAACAAGGTGTAAATGGGTAAACGGTTCATTATTTAATTGGTTCATGACGATTTCTAATCCATGGGCATTGTGAGCCGTATCGCAAATTATTTTGGGATTGGAACCTAATTGTTGCCATCGCCCTAATAACCCCGTGTTTTTGACCACATTTAAAAATCCGGTTTTGATCTGTTCTTCCGTAATAGGAAGCAAATCAGTAATGGATTGTAGGGCAGTTATGACTGTTTTTTTATTTGATTTTTGATAATCCCCTTGCAATTCACATGGATATTCTGGATGGATCAGATTAGATGCAAACTGAATCGGCGACAAGTTTTTAATAGCGAGGTCATCAAAAATTTTTTTTGTTTCAGTGGTGTATTCCCCAATTACGACCGGAATATTAGGTTTGATGATCCCGCCTTTCTCAATTGCAATTTTTTCTAGCGTATCTCCCAAAAATTGAACGTGGTCAATTCCAATATTCGTAATAACAGAAAGTAACGGAGTGATCACATTGGTAGCGTCGAGTCTTCCGCCTAGGCCGACTTCAATAATGTTAATGTCTGTATTTGATTGGTTAAAATAAGCAAAAGCAAGTCCGACCGTCATTTCAAAAAAACTGAGTTGGTGTTTTTCGAAAAACGCTTTGTTTTCCGATACAAAATCAATAACAAATTGCTCAGAAATCTCAACGCCATTTATTTTTATGCGCTCTCTGTAATCTTTTAAATGTGGTGAAGTGTACAAACCAACCTTGTATCCCGCTTCTTGATAGACCGACGCCAAAAGGTGGGAAGTAGAGCCTTTTCCGTTAGTTCCTGCAACATGAATGCATTTGATTTTATTTTCTGGATTTCCTAAATGTTCCAACAACAATTGTGTATGGGTCAAATCTTCCTTATATGCAGCAGCTCCCATTGTTTGGTACATGGGTAACTGATTGAATAGCCATTCGGTCGTTTCTATGTAATTCATTTTTAGCTAAAATAGGTCCTGAATAAAATATTTTACGATTTTTTTAGTTTAATAGAATAAACGAAATTATCTTTATTGCAAATTTCAACTTATTTTTACAATAAAATAAAAAAATACTACGATATGATTGATTTATTTATCAAACTACAAACAGATACACTTTCTCAAGCGGCAACTTCAGCATTGGTTGATAATGTTCCGACAGCAAATACAGAAATTTCGGTTCTTGAATTCATCGTAAAAGGAGGTTTTTTCCTTATTCCGATTGGGATTTTATTGCTTTATACTTTTTATATCATTTTTGAGCGTTATCAGTTTATCCATAAAGCGGCAAAGATAGATGCTAATTTGTTGAGAGATATCAAAGATAATTTGAATGCAGGTAATTTAGACGGTGCTATTTCGTTTGCAGAGCGTGCCAATTCATCTTCAGGAATTATTTTGAAAGAAGGTATCTTAACCATAGGAAGACCTATCTCTGAAATTGAATCCAATATGGACCGTGCAGCCAATATCGAAATTGGTCAAATGGAACGACGCTTAGGTCATCTTGGTTTGATCGCAGGTATAGCGCCTACATTGGGTTTTATCGGAACCATTGGTGGTGTTATCAAAATATTTTACAGCATTTCGCAAACTGAAGACATCAGTATTGGTAATATTTCGGGCGGATTGTATGAGAAAATGATTAGTAGTGGATCGGGTTTGATTGTAGGAATTATTGCGTATGCAGCCTACCATTTATTCAATGGGAAAATTGATAATTTTTCATTAGCCGTTCAAAAACAAGTACTCGATTTTGTTAACATAATTCAGAGACCAAATGGCCATAAAGCGAAATAAACGATTTCATGCAGAAGTAGCGACATCGTCTTTGAGCGATATCATGTTCTTTTTGTTGTTGTTCTTTTTAATCATTTCCACTTTGGCTAATCCAAACGTGATTAAAATGACGTTGCCAAAATCGAAAACCAACGAAAAAACCAACAAACAACTCATAACGCTATCGGTTACAGAAGACAAGAAATTCTACATAGACAAAGAAGAAGTTCCTTTTGAATCGTTGGAAACTACATTAATTTCCATGATCGATAAGTCGAAAGAGCAAACAGTAGTGGTGCGTATTCCATTCAATTTGCAGGTGCAAGATTTAGTAGATGTACTCCAAATAGGCATCAAGAACAACTTAAAATTTGTGATTGCCACCAGTCAGAAGTAATACTTATTCTTTGCCAAGGAGTTGTGGATCATATAACTTCAAAAATCATCAGCATAAAAAAACCTTTCTGAACTTCAGAAAGGTTTTTTAGTTTCCACCAAGAGGTGAATTTATTAATTGGAACTAATTTCTAATAGTAAAATTATAGGTAATCGTTCCTACTTGTTTTTCAGTGCCGTCAGGACTTGCGTTCCATTTGGTGTTTAAAGCTGCTATTTTAGCTTGACTAGACAAACAGTTTGCCGAATTAGTCGTACCTCTAGCGCCTGGTTTTGCGTCTGTAACGGTTCCGTTTTTGTCTACTGTAATTTGAACTACAACAGTTCCTTCTTCGTTACAATTGTAAACGGGTCTGGGCTTTGAAATGGCAATTCTACCAGATAATGCATATCCTGCTCCGGTACCTTTACCATTGCCACTTCCGTTTCCACCACCAGATCCAGAGCCAGATCCGTCTCCAGAACCTATTCCGTTGCCGTTTCCGTTACCTCCGCCTTTTCCGCCACCACTTCCACCAGTGCCTAAATACCCATTCGAATTGATGTCGCCACCTGATTTTCCTTGGTTACCTGATTTACTACTGGTTCCATCGCCGCCTTTTTTATTGCCTTTTAAGATATTGGCTAAAGCATCGTCGGTTTTTTTTACAACTGGTTTGGTTTCGGTTTCTACTTTTTTCTCCGGTTTAGTTACGACAGGTGTTTGTTTTTTCGGCTCGTTTTTGGGAACTGAAATCACATCGTCGTTTGAATTTTCTTGTGAAAGAATGTCTTCTTCTGGAGCGGGCTTTTCGATGGGTTGAGTCGCCTGTTGAACGTTGAGTTCTTTACTGGTAAAATCGTCACCTTTTCCGAAATCGGTATCTCCAAAATTAACAGTCATACCACCACCGCCGCCACCGCCAACTAATTCTTCCAAATTGGAGGGAGGCCAAAAACGTATAAAAAATAAAAGCAACAAAAGTACCCCATAGACAAGAACCGCTATGGCTAACGATTTTTGTTTTTCGGTATTTGAAGAATCTATTTTCATAAAAATATCAACGTTTATTTTTGGCTAAAATTGTATGCCAATGTAATTATACCAATTGTTTTAAAGCAATTTCAAATGCCGTAGCGCTGATGTTTGTTTTATTCGCATTCAATGCGTGAGCTTTGACAATCGCATTTTTGATGGTTTCAGATGTATCTAGAAATATTGATTCGTCGGTCATTTGCACTTTTTTCTCCATGAAATAAGCAAAAACGCGAGCCATTCCACAATTGGATATGAAATCGGGAATCAAACTTACTTTACTGTCGGTAGCTTCCATGATAGGTCCAAAAAAGATTTCAGTATCCGCAAAAGGAACATTCGCTCCGCATGAAATCACTTCTAATCCAGAAGTTATCAAGCGATCGATCTGGTTTTTTGTAACCAATCTGGATGCCGCACAGGGTGTGAAAATTTCGGCACCAATGGTCCATATTTTTTCGTTGATTTCGTCAAATGGGATCATGTTGTCTGCTACCAATTTGTTTCCATCTTTGTTTAAAAACAAAGTACGGATTTCTTCAAATGTAAATCCGTTTTCATTCATGATTCCACCATCACGGTCAATGATTCCAATTACTTTTACGCCCATTTCAGCTAAGTAAAAAGCGGCTGCTGAACCTACATTTCCAAATCCTTGAACGATTGCTTTTTTGCCTTTGGCTTCTCCACCATAGATGTTGTAATAATGACGTACGGCTTCAGCTACACCATAACCCGTAATCATGTCGGCTACGGTATATTTACGTAATACATCGGGTGAAAATTTTGTGTTTTCAATTACTTTAACCACACCTTGACGTAATTGTCCAATGCGGTTGATTTTGTCTGCTTCTGTTGGTTTGAAGTGCCCGTTAAAAACACCTTCTTGTGGGTGCCATACACCACATTCTTCCGTCATAGGGATTACTTCGTGAATTTCATCTACATTCAAATCTCCACCTGTTCCGTAATAGCTTTTTAACAAAGGCGAAACCGCTTTGTACCAGCGTTGCAAAACACCTTCTTTTCTTGGGTCGTTTGGATCAAAGTTGATTCCTGATTTGGCACCACCAATAGCTGGTCCCGAAACTGAAAATTTCACTTCCATTGTTTTAGCAAGAGAAAGTACTTCGTTCATGTCCAATCCTTTTCTCATTCGGGTTCCTCCACCTGCAGCGCCACCGCGCAATGAATTGATTACTGTCCAGCCTTCTGCTTCGGTTTCAGCATCTTTCCAGTTGAATATTATTTCAGGTTTTTTATTTTCGAATTTTTGTAATAAGTCTTTCATTTTTTGTTTGTTTGTGATGCAAATATAGGGTATAAAAATTAATTTGGAGTATAAATTATTCCCGACGAATGGTCTTTTGAAGCTCCTGTAACACTGCTCAATACATTTATTTCATTCCTTAGTTTTAACAGTCCAAGTAGGGCAAAAATAAGCGCTTCTTTGTATTCCAATGTTTTGTGATCGGGGATTATGAGGTTCATTGTGGGTAGATAGAATCGCATACGTTCCACCATAAAATCGTTGTAGGCGCCGCCACCTGTAATGAGTAATTTGCCTTTATGTTGCGGTAGTGCCAATGAAGTTTGGTAAGCAAGATGTTCTGTAAAAGTATGCATTTTATCTGCCGTTGGAATCGCATGATTTTCGATTAATGGCAATATGATTTCTTTTACAAATTCAAACCCCAACGATTTTGGATGCGCTTTTTTATAATAGGCTAAATCATTCAGTTCTTTGAATAAGTCAGGATTCATTTTTCCAGATCGGCTCAAGG
>JAGNYR010000072.1:0-2239 GCA_017984835.1 Flavobacterium sp.
GTGAAAACCTACATTATGATTTATACATCAGTTTTCCAGAAGCCGCTCTTGGTATTTCTAAAGAGATTGATACAGTAAGCGGAAAAGTCCGAATTAAATTAGAAGAAGGTATTCAATCAGGTAAAATATTGCGATTGAAAGGCAAAGGTATTCCAAGTTTAAATAGTTATGGAAACGGTGATTTATTGGTACATGTAAACGTTTGGACCCCAAAAATCCTGAGCAAAGAACAACGTCAATTTTTTGAAAATGCCATCCATGAAGAAAACTTTGTTCCGAAACCAGAAAAATCTGACAAATCCTTTTTTGAGAAAGTAAAAGACATGTTTTCTTAAAAGAGTCAAAATAACTCAACTTTGAAGCCACTCAAAATACCTTTGTATTTAGGTGGCTTTTTTATTTATTTTTAATTAAATAGTTCCAAATCGGTAACCGATCGTTTTTACCTAATGATTATGTGAAAAAATCGTGTAACAAAACGTTTTTTATTCCTACTAATCACTAAATTTACACTACTAAAATTTCATGTATGAGCGCAATTCTTGAAGTACAAAATGTGGTTAAAACCTATGGTGATTACACCGCATTAAATGAAGTCTCTTTGACCATTCCGAAAGGAAGTATTTACGGATTATTGGGTCCGAATGGGGCTGGAAAAACCTCGTTAATCCGAATCATCAATCAAATCACCATGCCCGATTCGGGTCAGATTTTATTAGACGGAAAACCATTGGAGCCCAATGATGTACAGTACATTGGCTACATGCCCGAAGAGCGTGGATTGTATAAATCGATGAAAGTGGGCGAACAATGTTTGTACTTGGCTCAGCTCAAAGGTTTATCCAAACAAGAAGCGCAAAAACAACTAAAATACTGGTTTGAACGCCTAGAAATTGAAGGATGGTGGAACAAGAAAATCCAAGAACTTTCTAAAGGAATGGCGCAAAAAATTCAGTTTGTGGTGACGGTTTTGCACCAACCCAAATTGTTGATTTTAGACGAACCCTTTTCTGGATTTGATCCGGTGAACGCCAATTTGATAAAGGATGAAATCATCGAACTCAACAAACAAGGGACTTCGGTTATTTTTTCTACCCATAGAATGGAGAGTGTAGAAGAAATGTGTGACCACATCGCGCTCATCCACAAATCAAATAAATTAATTGAAGGAAAATTAACGGATGTCAAAAAGCAATTCCGTACCAATAGTTTTGAAGTGGGTATTCTTTCTGATAATGTAGAAGGTTTGATGTATGATTTGACGCAAAAATTCACCTTATCACAAACCAATTTCAAATCATTAAACGACGAATTAAAACTTGAAATCCAATTGGGTAATGCGACGCCAAACGAATTGTTGAGTGTGCTTGTTCCACGCGGTCAAGTAACGCATTTTGTCGAAAAGATCCCAAGTGTCAATGATATTTTCATTCAATCAGTAACCGAATAACTAGACGACTATGAGCAAATTAATATTAATTATCAAGAGAGAATTTATTGCCAAAGTTCGTAATAAATCATTTATCGTAATGACTTTTTTAAGTCCGTTACTGTTTGTAGGGATTTCTGTTTTTGTTGGTTTTTTAAGTTCGATGAAATCCGATTTAAAAACCATTGCCGTTCATGATGAATCGGGTCTTTTTTTCAATGAATTAAAAAGTGACGAAGAATACAAATACTTGGATTTATCTCAAGTTCCCATGACGGTTTTAAAAGACAGTATTGTTTCGGAGGCATATGAAGGCATCTTGTTTGTGCCCAAAACAACCGACAATGTGTTGTTGCAAAAAAACATGCAGTACATTTCAAATGACAGTCCAAGTGTGATGTTCATTGAAGATTTAGAAGCTACAATTTCTGATAAAATAACACAAGACAATTATGTCAAATCGGGGCTGGATACTCTTTCTATTGAAAAAGCCAAAGCTGATGTATCCATTCAGCTAGAAAAAGCTACAGGTGAAGAAGCACTAAAAGGGTTAAACGAAATAAAAATTGGGATTGGTGGCGCTTTTGGATATTTGATCATGATGTTTATTGTCATTTACGGAAACATGGTAATGCGCAGTGTCATCGAGGAAAAAACCTCCCGAATTATCGAAGTGATCATTTCTTCCGTTAAACCTTTTCAATTGATGATGGGTAAAATTATCGGAACGTCTTTGGCCGGAATTCTACAATTTTTGATTTGGGCCCTCTTGGGATTGACCGCCATCACCATCATGTCATCTGTTTTTGG
>JAGNYR010000072.1:2339-6335 GCA_017984835.1 Flavobacterium sp.
GAAATAGGATACTTTGCGATTAAGTTTTTTACTTCTTTTCGAATGCGTATCTTTGCCCAAGTCTAATCGACAAGTCCACTATTTATGTCAAGAATTTTAATTGTAGAAGATGAAGCAGCGATTCGTAGGGTATTGAGTAAAATACTTTCCGAAGAAAACGAAAACTATCAAGTTGAAGAAGCTGAAGATGGCCTACAGGCATTAGAAAAAATCAAAGCTGCCGACTATGATTTGGTGCTTTGTGACATCAAAATGCCAAAAATGGACGGTGAAGAATTACTTCAAGAGGTAAAGAAAATCAAGCCCGAAATTCCGATGGTCATGATTTCTGGTCACGGAGATATGGAAACAGCGATCAATACGATGCGTTTAGGCGCCTTTGATTATATTTCTAAACCACCTGATTTAAATAGGTTGCTGAATACCGTTCGAAATGCATTGGACAAAAAGCAATTGGTCGTTGAGAACAAAATTCTGAAAAAGAAGGTAAGTAAAAACTATGAAATGATAGGTGTTTCGGAACCTATCAGCCATATCAAAGACATCATCGAAAAAGTGGCTGTTACCGATGCGAGGGTATTGATTACAGGTCCCAACGGAACGGGAAAAGAGCTTGTTGCGCATCAATTGCATGAAAAAAGTGAACGTGCAGACTACCCATTGATTGAAGTAAACTGCGCGGCCATTCCTTCAGAACTTATTGAAAGTGAGTTGTTTGGACATGTCAAAGGAGCGTTTACCTCTGCGGTAAAGGACCGAGCAGGTAAATTTGAAGCAGCAGATAAAGGAACTATTTTTCTGGATGAAATTGGCGACATGAGTCTTTCGGCGCAAGCCAAAGTACTGAGAGCTTTACAAGAAAACATGATTACCCGAGTAGGCGCCGATAAAGATATTAAAGTAAATGTTCGCGTCATTGCAGCAACCAATAAAGATCTTAAAAAAGAAATTGAGGAAGGTCGATTTAGAGAAGATTTGTACCATCGTTTGGCCGTAATTCTAATCAAAGTGCCCTCACTTAATGAAAGAAGGGATGACATTCCGTTGTTGATATCTCATTTTGCAATGAAAATTGCTGAAGAACAAGGTAACACCATCAAATCGTTTGCTCCCAAAGCCATCCAACAATTACAAGCCTATGATTGGACAGGTAACATTCGCGAATTACGAAATGTAATTGAACGACTGATTATTTTAGGCGGAAATGAAATCTCAGAGCAAGACGTCACCATGTTTGCGAGTAAATAATCATGCTTAAAGCATAAATCAATAAGCAAGCGATTGTTTAGTGTATACAGCTTTTGGCTTACAGCTATAAAAAAATGCAATTAAAAAAAATAAATCCCTTACTGCAACAAGCGCTGGTTGAAAACAATTTGACTGAAGCCAACGAAATGCAATTTGAAACGTTTTCAACTATTAAAAGTGGAGTAGATGCCGTGATTCAATCACCCAAAGGATCTGGAAAGTCTACAACTATTGTGCTAAATGTACTGCAACGCCTTGAAAAGCAAGTTGGCGAAAGTACCAGAGCACTCGTTTTTGTTCAAGATAAAGAACAGGTATTAGAGATGGTTGAGTTGTTCAAGAAATTGGGGAATTACATGGATATTCGGGTTATTGGAGCCCATGACAAAGGTGATATTGATTATGATAAAAATCAAATTTCACTGGGTATGGATGTAATCATTGGAACGACTACAAAGATCAACGCGATGTTTGCCTCAGCTGGATTCAATATGAATACCATTAAAATGTTTGTGGTAGACGATGCAGAAATTCTTTTCAAAAGTCGATTGGATGCTGTAATCATGCGATTGTCTGCGAGTGTAGAAAAAACACAACGTTTGTTTTTCTGCTCCGAAATATCAGAAAGAGTCGAAATATTAGCAGATAAAATAATGATTGAACCTTTGTTTTTCGAAATGGAAGAGTAGGTTTACAATAATTAAAAATAAATACTCAAGATGGGATTAATTAAAATATTTTCAGGAGAAGAAACGCTTGCCGTTGGATTGAAAGATCAATTAGAGCAAGCCAATATCTCTGTTGTTATCCGAAATAACAACCAAGCCAATGTGTTGCCAAGTGTAAAAAGCAACAAAGCAGTGGAACTTTTCATTCAAGAAGTCGACTATGGCAAAGCCCATCCGGTTATTGATGCCTACCGTTTGTTGATGCAGTAAAGTTCTACTTACAAGCTTTCCAAAATCCATTAGTTACAATTTAATACCTCCATAGTTCCTTTGTTTCATTAGATAAAATAAGGAAACAACCAGGGCTTAATTGTGATTGCCTTTCCTTTTAATACGTTCTACGGGCCTTTGACTTTACAACTTAAAAAGTTACCTTTGCGCCTTCAATAAAAAAAATACCTTTAATTACAATGATTACAGTAAACGATATTGCAGTAGAATTTGGCGGAACCACCCTGTTTAGTGAGGTTACTTTTGCCATCAATGAAAATGATAAAATTGCCCTTATGGGTAAAAATGGGGCTGGAAAATCAACCTTACTTAAAATTGTGGCAGGCGAAAACAAACCTACCCGCGGAAGTATTTCGGCACCAAGTGATGCAGTCATTGCTTATTTGCCGCAGCATTTATTGACTTCCGATAATTGTACGGTCATGGAAGAGACGTCTAAGGCGTTTGCGGATGTATTGGACATGAAAAAGGAAATTGATGAAATCAATGAGCAACTTACCATTCGTACCGATTACGAAAGTGATGCGTACATGAAACTGATCGAACGTGTTTCTGAATTGTCAGAGAAGTATTATTCGATTGAAGAAGTAAACTACGAGTCGGAAGTCGAAAAAGTATTGAAAGGATTGGGTTTTGAGCGGGAAGATTTTACGCGATTGACTTCTGAGTTTTCTGGAGGATGGCGCATGCGAATTGAATTGGCCAAAATCTTATTGAAAAAACCAGATCTTATTTTACTGGATGAGCCTACCAATCACATGGATATTGAGAGTATCCAATGGTTGGAAGATTTCTTGATCAACCAAGCCAAAGCGGTAATGGTGATTTCGCACGATAAAACTTTTGTCGACAATATTACCAATCGAACCATTGAAGTAACCATGGGTCGAATATACGATTACAAGGCTGTTTATTCAGAATACTTAGAGTTGAGAAAAGACCGAAGAATTCATCAGCAAAAAGCCTATGATGAACAACAAAAATTCATTGCAGAAAACCAAGCCTTCATTGATCGATTTAGAGGAACTTTCTCAAAAACCGAATCGGTACAATCAAGGGTAAAAATGCTTGAAAAAATAGTTTTGGTTGAGGTAGACGAAGTAGACACTTCGGCCTTGAAGTTGAAATTTCCACCTTCGCCACGTTCAGGTCAATACCCTGTGGTTGTTGACGGAATGTCTAAATCATATGGAGATCATGTGGTTTTTAAGGAGGCAAACCTGGTGATAGAAAGAGGGCAAAAAGTGGCCTTTGTAGGTAAAAATGGAGAAGGTAAATCCACCATGATCAAGGCGATCATGGGCGAAATTGATTTTGAAGGAAAATTGGAAGTAGGGCATAATTCCCAAATAGGTTATTTTGCACAAAACCAGGCTTCTTTGTTAGATGGAGAGATGACTATTTTTGAAACCATCGATCAAATTGCGGTGGGTGATGTGCGTACCAAAATCAAAGATTTGTTGGGAGCTTTCATGTTCAAAGGCGATGATGTTCAGAAAAAAGTAAAAGTACTTTCTGGAGGCGAAAAAACCCGTTTGGCGATGATCAAATTATTGCTAGAACCGGTAAATGTGTTGATTTTGGATGAGCCTACCAATCATTTGGATATGAAAACCAAAGATATTATCAAAGACGCTTTGCGTGATTTTGACGGAACATTAATATTGGTTTCGCACGACAGGGATTTCCTTGACGGATTGGCAACAAAGGTGTTCGAATTTGGAAACAAACGCGTCAAAGAACATTTTGAAGACATCAAAGGATTCTTGGCTTACAAAAAAATGGAATC
>JAGNYR010000030.1:0-9630 GCA_017984835.1 Flavobacterium sp.
GCACATCCATTTACATTTACAACGACTGTTGTGCTACTCGTAATGGAAGTATTCAAACATCCAACCGGACTAGAATTCACACTGAAAATAGAATATATGGTGGTTGAATTAATGATGGGTGTAATAAAAGAAGCTGTTCCTGAAACAGGAATGACAACCGTAGCAAAGGTTGTATTCACACTGTTTTTAATAATTACGGTTGCCCCTGGGGTACCAATAACTGTTAAAGTTGTTGTGTTTCCAGGACAGATAGTCGTTCCTCCAGAAATTGCAGCTGTTGGTTGCGCAACCGGCGTCACGACGACATTTTTGGTAAACGTACAAGAAACACTGGTCGTAAACATAATATCATCCAACGCAAAATCATTTCCAGATTGAATAAGATTTCTATTAAATAATTCAATCGAAGCCAAAGTACTCGATCCTGAATTCCATGTGTAGGTATATTGGGTCCAGTTACCACAAGATGCAGTAGCCGGCGCCAAATTTATTCCTACAGACACTCCATTTATCATCACTTCAATATTAGCTGGATTAGGAGTTGCTAAGGTTTGAATCCAATAACTAAATGAATAATTTTGATTGGCATTGACGGGTACTTTTTGACCCCAAACTTTTAAATTACCAACCGTTGCACCATCCGCAACCAACATCCTTCCTAATCCATTGGTATGATCACCACAATTAGTAAATCCTACGAACCAAGCACTTGGATTAGCAGTCACACCATAAGCCCCTTGAACTCCTCCCGAAGGAACGGAAGCTGCATAGGTATAATCAGAAGTAAATCCTATGTTATTGTTTGTGAAATTTCCGTTAAAAATTAAATTTTTAGTAATGGTAACATCTGAAGAAACAGTATAAGTAGTAGCAACAGTAGGGCCTACCGTTGGATTTGGACTAGTCTGCTGAGCTGTTAAACTAGGATCTACAGGTACAGAAGTCCAAGTGTAGGTTGAACCACCTGAAACCGATAATGTTTTTGTACTACCTGAACAAATTGCCGAATCTAAAGTCGCCACCAAAGGATTGGTAACCGCTGCAACATTGGCAACATTGATTGTAAAAGTACCTGCAGTAGGTGTTGTTGCATCTGTAATGACAACTTTGTAATTTCCTGATGCCAAACCTAAAAATACACCTGTTGCATTGGTTTGCAATAAAGTAGCGCCAGAAAATAAATTATACGTTAGTGGTGCCACTCCCCCATTTGGGTAGATCACAAGGGATCCGTTATTAGTAGATGAACAGGTAGGTGCAACGGCAGAATAAGTTGCAGAAGTCAATGGAGGCAACAATGATATGTCATCTATTGCAAAATCATTTCCTGTCGCACTTATATTTGAATTGGAAAGTTGAATGGTATGGGTCGTTGCCGAGGCTACAAAAGTATAGACTACTTTTTGCCAACCCGCAGCAGGTAATGGTGCTATAGCTGTACCTGTAACCAAAATCGGAGCTACTGCGGCATTGATTGAAACTACAATATTGGCTTGATTCGTAGCATCCGTAACTGCATTTGAAATAGATTTTATCCAATAAGTGAAGGTATATGTTTTTCCGATCGTTAACCCAGAAACACCTGTTCCGGTACTACCTGCTCTCCAAAATTTTGGAGCGCCAGCACCCACGGTTGTACCGTCAACAACCATCATTTTTCCAGTTCCCGATGTATGATCACCCGATGAAATAAAAGAGCTGTTAAACAATTGCGGGTCTGCAGTAAATGCATAATCTCCGTTCAACGAAGTACCTGAAAGTGTGGGAACTACATTGTAATTTGCATCATTAATATTGAATCCAACACCGTTTCCTCCTCCTTCAAAACTACCATTTAAAAGTAAATTTTGTGAAGAAAGTGTTGATACAACTAACAAAGAAAATAACAACGAAAAAATATTTTTATTCATCTGATTTATATATTAAAAGGGGCTAAATTTAATAAAAATCGACCAACTTTTCTTCATAAATACGTTTTTTTTAAATTTAAGTTAATAGTTTCTTTTTACTCATTTATTAATTATATTTGCAGTTAATATTTTTCAAAAAATCAGATTAGTCAAAAACAACATGATAAACAGAGACGAATTAAATGATGAAATAGGCAATAACCATATTGCTACAAACGAAGAAACGCCCTTAAGGAGGGACGCATTTGACCTTTCTGATGAAGAAAAAATAGAGCGCATAAAAAAAGATGTTGAGAACATCTTGGATACCTTAGGAATTGATTTAACAGACGATAGTTTGAAAGGAACTCCTAACAGAGTCGCTAAAATGTTTGTAAAAGAAATTTTTGGAGGATTGAATCCTGCCAAAAAGCCAAGTTCTTCTACTTTCGAAAACAAGTACAAATACAACGAAATGTTGGTTGAAAAAAACATTGTTGTTTATTCAACATGTGAACATCACTTACTTCCAATTTATGGTAGAGCGCACATTGGCTATATTTCGAACGGAACGGTTGTTGGGTTATCCAAAATGAATCGTATCGTTGAATACTTTGCCAAAAGACCTCAAGTACAAGAACGTCTTACCATTCAAATTGTACGAGAATTACAAAAAGTATTGAACACTGAAAATGTTGCATGCATCATTGATGCCAAACACATGTGTGTGAATTCAAGAGGAATAAAAGACATCGACAGCAGTACTGTTACAGCTGAATTTGGCGGAAAATTCAAAGAGGATAATGTACGAAAAGAATTTTTAGAATACATTCAATTAGAAACTAGATTTTAATCGATAAACCTTTTAAATTCAAGCATCCTTTTGAAAATCAAGTTCAAAAAATTAGTTTCTTAAATTAAGTAAATATGTCGTTATACAAAGAGCAAACACTTAAAATTTACAATTCGCTTTCGGGTGAAAAAGAACTTTTTACACCTGTACATGATGGAAATGTTGGGATGTATGTTTGTGGCCCAACAGTATATAGCAATGTACATTTGGGTAATGTTCGAACTTTCATGAGTTTTGACGTCATTTTCCGATATTTATTACATTTAGGTTACAAAACGAGGTATGTTAGAAACATTACCGATGTAGGTCATATTGTGGACGATGTAGATGATGGTGAAGATAAAATTGCCAAAAAAGCACGTCTGGAACAATTGGAACCTATGGAAATTGTTCAGAAATACACCGTTGATTTTCATTCCATTTTAGATACCTTCAATTTTTTACCTCCAAGTATCGAGCCAACTGCTACGGGTCATATCATTGAACAAATTGAAATCGTAAAAGATATCATCGAAAATGGTTTTGGTTACGAATCCAATGGATCGGTATATTTTGACGTTGTCAAATTCAATGAAACACACAATTATGGTAAGTTAAGTGGTCGAAATATTGAAGACATGCTTGCCAACACAAGAGATACAGACGGTCAAAGTGACAAACGAAATTCACAAGATTTTGCACTTTGGAAACGTGCCGAACCAGAGCACATCATGCGCTGGCCTTCGCCGTGGGGAATTGGTTTTCCTGGATGGCATTTAGAATGTACTGCCATGAGCACCAAATACTTAGGCGAGACGTTTGATATTCATGGTGGCGGAATGGATTTGAAATTTCCGCATCACGAATGTGAAATTGCTCAAAACGAAGCTTGTACAGGACATGCTCCAGTAAACTATTGGATGCACGCTAACATGCTTACGCTTAATGGCAAAAAAATGGCGAAATCGACTGGAAACAACATATTACCAGGAGAAATTTTTACCGGTGACAGTCCGTTTTTAAGCAAAGCTTTTGAACCGAATGTGGCCCGATTTTTTATGTTACAAGCACATTACAGAAGTGTGTTGGATTTTTCAAACGATGCGATATTAGCTGCCGAAAAAGGATTCAACCGCTTGATGGAAGGTTTGGAATTATTAAAAAATTTAGAAGCAAGCTCAACCTCAAGTCTAGATGTTAATGCATGGCGTACAAGTTGTTACGAAGCCATGAACGACGACTTCAATACTCCTATTTTGATTGCTCAATTATTTGAAGGCATTCGATTCGTAAATGTTGTAAACGACAAAAGAGAAACCCTTACTGCTTCCGACATTGCACTATTGAAATCAACTTTAGAAGGATTTTTATTTGATGTTTTAGGTATCAAAAACGAAAAAACGTCCACCAACAATACCGAAAAATTATCGGGAGTTGTCGAATTATTGATTGAGATGCGAAACGAAGCTAGAGCAAATAAAAATTGGGGACTTTCAGACGAAATTAGAGATAAATTATTAGCACTTGGCATCCAGTTAAAAGATGGCAAAGAAGGCACTGGTTTCATTCTCTAATCATGAAATGGATTTCAAAAATAGCGATACTTCCTTTGCATTTTTTGATTCGTTTTTATCAAGAAGCCATTTCTCCTTTTACACCTGCCACATGTAGATTTGAACCTACATGCTCTCACTATTTTATTGAAGCATTGCAAATTCATGGCTTATTCAAAGGAAGTTTCCTTGGCATAAAACGCATCTTAAGCTGTCATCCGTGGGGTAAAAAGGGGTACGATCCAGTGCCAACCAAAAAAGACACACACAATTAAGATTTTTTTCACATGGTTTGATAAATTACTCATTATATTTGAAAAAAAATACAACACAATATGATTTGGAATCCATCTGAAGGAATACACCTAGGCCCCATTCACCTCCGTTTTTATAGTCTTATGTTCGTCATTGCTTTTGCATTGGGATGGCGCATCATGAAAGGGATATTCATCAAAGAGAAACAACCGATTGACAAATTGGACACCTTGTTTGTTTGGACGGTATTAGCAACCTTAATTGGAGCTCGATTGGGACATGTTTTTTTCTACGATTGGGAATATTTTAGAAATCATTTATTAGAAATCTTATTGCCCGTTAAATTCGAACCTGAATTTCACTTTACTGGTTTTGCAGGTTTAGCAAGCCATGGCGCAGCAATTTCGATCATCTTAGTGATGTATTTTTACAGTAAGAAAGTCATCCAAAAACCGATTCTTTGGGTACTAGATCGCATTGTGATTCCTGTTGCAAGTGGAGCTGTTTTTGTACGATTAGGTAATTTTTTCAACTCTGAAATTGTCGGAAAAGAAACGTCCAATACCCAGTTCGGAATTCAATTTGTACGTGACTATTTTAGCCCACAAGAAGCCATCAACAAAACAAACATCAACGATGCTGATGCAGCCTATAAAGCCATCGAAACACAACCCCAATTTGCCGATCTTCTCGCGCAAGTCCCTTTGAAACACCCCGCTCAATTGTATGAAGCTACATCCTATATTTTTGTGTTTGCACTGCTGTTCTTTTTGTATTGGAAAACGGAAACAAAACAAAAACTTGGATTCCTATTTGGTTTGTTCTTAGTGCTACTTTGGAGCGTCCGTTTTGTAGTAGAATATGTGAAAGAAAGTCAGGGTGGCTTTGGAGATGGTACCCCTTTTTCAACAGGGCAATGGTTGAGCATTCCGTTCATTATCATTGGTTTGTACTTTGTGTTTACTGCAAAGAAAAGCACCCTTTCTGAATAATTAATCATTCGTAAGACACTATTCTCCTAATTGTCTTTTGATACATAACAAAACTAACTATGGCAAAGAAAATCTTATGGTTACTTACAATGGCAACCCTTTTTGTCAATTGCGGTACAAATATAGAGCAACAAAATCTAGACATTTATGTTACGGGAAGAGTGATCAATCAAAACAACTATGGAATACCTGGAATCAACGTATATATCCAACGAGGAAAATGGGGGAATTATGTTGGACCAAGCTATGAAAATTACGAAATTTTAACCACAAATGCCTCTGGAAATTACAATTATACTGTAAAAAACGACACGTATGTGTACAGAATTTGTTGCGGAGTTCCTCCTGGTTACACCTTAATTGGCGAAGGATGTAAAGATGTTAATCACAGCATCATTGAAGGTCATACCCTACCTAATAACATTAATTTCAAATTAAATCAATAATATGAAAAAAATCACACTACTTTTTATACTTATCATTTCAGCAAGTAGTTTTTCTCAAACGAAAAATTTCCTTGACTTACCTTATATCGAAACAGCAGCTAAAGTGGATACTTTAGTGATTCCAGACAGAATTTATTTAAACATTTCATTTTTTGAGAAAGATTCAAAAGGAAAAATGTCTGTCGAAGAACTCGAGAATAAAATGAATGAAAAATTAAAAGAAATCGGAATAAACACAGAAAAGCAGCTGACTTTGAATGATTTAGCTAGTAACTATAAAAAATACTTTTTAAAGCAACAGGATGTACAAAAAAACAAAAACTACACCCTATTGGTTTATAATGCGCAAATTGCTGGAAAAGTAATCCTGGCATTGGAAGAAATAGAAATATCAAATGTCTTTTTGGAAAAAACCGAATATTCGAAAGCAGAAGAAATGATCTTAATTTTAAAGGGGGAGGCGATATTGAAAGCAAAAAATCAAGCCATTGCCATGACAAAACCTTTAAATCAAAAATTGGGGAATGCTATCTATATTTCTGATTACAGCAATAACATCAATTTATTGAACGGTAAAGTTTCTGGGATTCAAATTCGAGGAAACCGTAGCTTAGAAAAAGAAAAATACGAACCGATTAACATCGAATTTGAAAAAATAAAAATAGAATCTGAGGTGAAAGTAACCTTTAAACTTGAATAAAAATAAGTCTAAAAGAGCCCTCTTAACTGAGATACAAAATGGGTAAATCCCCAAAAACTACTCCTCTATTTTCTTAATTACATTGCGGGCAACTTCAATTTTGTATTTTTTGCCTTTCATTTTTTGATCCTTAATGGCGGTAAGAAAGCTTTTGATTTTGTTCGACTTGACCGCTACAAAAGAAATAAAATCCTTTACTTCGATCAATCCCAAATCGGATTTTTCTAAATTTCCTTTTTGCAAAAAGAAACCTACCATATCAATTTTGTTGAGTTTGTTCTTTTTACCACCACTGATATAAATGGTTTGATATTGAGGTTTTTGAGGTAGTTTAATGCTATTTTGAACCGCTAAAACAGGCAAATCATAATTGATGTAATCCAGTTTTTTCTCGCTCTCATGCAAAACAATATAGGCGGTACCTGTTGCCAACATTCGGGCCGTACGACCATTTCTATGTATATATTCTTCCTCTTTTGAAGGTAAATGATAATGAATTACATGGTTCATTTCGGGTACATCGAGTCCACGTGCTGCCAAATCGGTCGTGATCAAATAAGGTACACTTCCGTTTCTAAATTGGATCAATGCGCGCTCACGCTCTTCTTGGTCCATTCCACCATGATAATACGTAGTTATGATTCCTTTTTCATTCAACGTATCACTGATACGTTCTGCGGCATCACGGTGATTACAAAACACAATCGCCGATTCAGATCCTATTTTGCAGATCAATTCAAAAAGTGTTTGCAACTTATCTTTATCTTTCGAAACGACAAGACGTGTATTTAAATTGGTGTTTTCTTCCTCTTCGGATAAAAAATCTAATACAACTGGAGAAGTCACACGGGTATATTTTGGAATTTCGATGCTGGCCGTAGCCGATACAAGTATTCGCTTATTCAGTGCATTCAACTTAGCAATGATGAAAGACATTTGTTCGTGAAAACCCAACTGCAACGACTTATCAAACTCATCCAAAACGAGCGTTTTAAGTTCATTGACAGCAAAAGTACCTCGATCAAGATGATCGGCTATACGCCCGGGTGTTCCTACTAAAAGCGCAGGCGGATTGCTTAAATTCTTTAATTCGGTTTCAATAGAATGCCCACCGTAGCACGCATTTATTTTGTATGAAGTTCCCATTTTCTTCCAAACTTGTTCAATTTGAATGGCAAGTTCGCGAGAAGGTACGAGAATTAAACATTGGACTGTATTGATTTCGGGCACAAGTAATTCAAAAATGGGCAACAAAAAAGCCAAAGTTTTCCCAGAACCTGTTGGTGATAAAAGCAACGTATTGGATTGACTCAGGATGGTTTCTTGAGCCACTTCTTGCATTTCATTTAGCGACTCAATCCCTAAATTAAGCAGTAAATTATTGGAATGTGTATAATTCATGGGGCAAAGGTAATCTAAAAGTACTGGGCTGCCTATTTTTATAGAAACAGAAAATGATTAGCGGGTAAAATTCAACAGGAAAGACTTAAACCCCTTCCTCAAAAAGTAATTTTATATTTTCATAGGAATTTTTCAAAGCTTCTTTCACTTCCTCTGGCGAAAGCCATGCTACTTTTTCAATACCTTCTTCGGCTTGACCAACCGGAATTCCGTCAAAATCTGATGTCATTTCAAACCAAGAAGTGATCTTCAAACGGTATTTCCCGTTACGCTTAAAAATATGATAGGTCTTTTGAAGTTTTTTAGTTACGGTCAAGTTTCCTACGCCTGTTTCCTCTTCGACTTCACGTGTAGCAGTATCTTCAATGAGTTCTTCTTTTTCGGTTCCGCCTTTAGGTAAATCCCATTTTCCATTTCTAAAAATGAACAAAACCTGGCCTTTTTTATTGTAAACCAAGCCTCCTCCTGCCTTGCGAACAGGGATTTGCTCTTTCATTTTCTTTAAAATTTCCTTTTCATCAGGATAATAGAGGTACGCCTTGTTAATTTTATTATTAAACATTTTAATAATAAGTTGTTCTATATCAATGCTTTCTAGCAGAAATAACTGAAAATCGGTTTCCTTAACAATTTTATTTGTTAGAAAAAGTGGTTTGTCGTTTACAAAAACTTTATACATTTGTAGTATGATTTTTAACAAAGACACAGCAGAAAAAACAGCCGAATCATTATTGCAAATTAATGCAATTAAATTGAAACCAAAAAATCCATTTACATGGGCTTCTGGTTGGCAGTCACCTATTTATTGCGACAATAGACTAACCCTCTCATTTCCAGTAATTAGAAATTACATCCGCGATGAATTCGCAAAACAAATTGAAAAAAAATACGGCAAACCTGATGTCATTGCTGGCGTAGCTACAGGTGCTATTGGTGTAGGTATTTTGGTTGCAGAAGCCATGGGACTTCCATTTGTCTATGTTCGTCCTGAGCCAAAAAAGCACGGTAGAGAGAACCAAGTAGAAGGTTTTTTACAAAAAGGACAATCGGTAGTTGTGGTAGAAGATTTGATCAGTACAGGTAAAAGTAGTTTGCTTGCTGTTGAAGCTTTGAAAGCAGCCGGAGCAAACGTAAAAGGAATGGTTGCCATCTTCTCTTACGGATTTGATATCGCTACAGAAAACTTTGCCAATGCAAATGTTGAATTAACTACGTTGAGCAATTATGAAAACCTATTGACTTTAGCTTTAGCAAAAGATTATATCACTCAAGAAGAACTAAATACCTTACAAGAATGGCGAGAAAGCCCTTCGACTTGGGGAGTTTAGATGTATTAATATTGAAAGAAAAACGATGAATTTAGAAAGTCCAAAAGTTACAGTTGATCAATCTGCGACCTATTTATTTAATGCAATGACCGATGTCAAAAGTTTTGAACGATTGATGCCTGATAGCATTGCGAAATTTGAAGTTACCGACGCAGATTCTTTTATTTTCGGATTAAAAGGAATGCCCGAAATAAAACTTAGATTGACCGAAAAAGTAGCCCCTACAAAAGTGGT
>JAGNYR010000030.1:9730-20376 GCA_017984835.1 Flavobacterium sp.
AACATAGAAAAATCAGTTTGATTGACATTCAGCCCAATTCCAACAATGGAAACAATGGAATTGTCAGTTTTAAAAGTATTTTCAATTAATATTCCGCCAATTTTTTTAGCATCTGACATAATGTCGTTTGGCCATTTGATGTGTAGTTTTGAGATATTTTTTTCTTCCAAAACCTCAAAAACAGAAACAGAAACAAGGACGTTCAAATCAAATAATTGCTCTCTTGAAACTAATAAATCTTTGAGCAATACACTCATAATGACATTTTTACCTTCTTCAGAAGACCAAGAAGCACCTCGTTGCCCTTTTCCATGTGATTGAGAATTTGCAAGAACCATCGTGAAATTTTCAATCACTTCTTTTTTAGATAATTTTTTTAAATAATCATTTGTGGAATCTATGGCATCGAGTTTGATTGTCTTCATTGAAAAAATAATTGTAAAAAAGCTTTAAACTTTTGTTAAGCGTCAAAATTAAAGACAAAATTTGATACATTTGTAAATTATAAAAAAAATAGATGACAAAAAATACATTGAATACCGATATTTTATTAGCAAACATAATAAAAGGGATAGAAGAAGTAAAAGGAAATGACATTGAAATACTTGATTTAAGAGCAATAGAAACTGCTGTATGTGACTATTTTGTCATCTGTAATGGATCTTCAAACACACAAGTAAACGCAATTGTAAACTCTGTTCAAAAAACGGTTTCAAAAGAACTTAAAGACAAGCCATGGCACGTAGAAGGAACTGATAATGCCGAATGGGTTTTGATGGATTATGTGAGCATTGTGGTGCATGTTTTCCAAAAAGAAATACGCGAATATTACAACATCGAAGGCTTGTGGGGTGATGCTAAAATCACAAAAATCGAAAACAAATACTAAATTTAGACATCAATAATGGCAGAAAATAAAAAACCAAATGGGGTTAAATTAAGTCCATGGTGGATTTCAGGAGTTATTATCGCAATGTTTATTATTTTAAATATTGCAGGGGGGTCTACCATGAAAGATCCAACCATTATTTCATCTTCCAAATTGGATGAATTGATCAATTCTGGTAATGTGACCAAAATTATCGTTTTCAATAAAGTTCAGGCAGAGGTTTATCTTACTGCTGAAGCGATGAAAGATCCAAAAAACAAAAAAATTGCCAAAGATGTTTTTGGAAATCCAAACAAAGGACCTCACTTTACATCTGAAATTGCAGATGCTCAAAATTTCGAAAATAAATTAATCAAAGCCGCACAAGAAAAGAAAATCAAAGAGTACGATTTTCAACAAAAAAGCGATTGGTCAGAAATGTTAATGGGATTCCTTCCCTTCATATTGCTGATCGGAGTTTGGATATTTATCATGAGAAGAATGTCGGGCGGTGCCGGTGGAGCTGGAGGACAAATTTTTAACATTGGAAAATCGAGAGCCAAACTATTTGATGAAAAGGCAGATGTCAAAATAACATTTAAAGATGTAGCGGGTCTTGAAGGAGCCAAAGAAGAAGTGCAAGAAATTGTAGAGTTCCTTAAAAACCCAGAAAAATATACCGTATTGGGAGGTAAAATCCCAAAAGGAGCCTTGTTAGTAGGACCTCCGGGAACCGGAAAAACATTGTTAGCAAAAGCAGTAGCTGGTGAAGCTAAAGTGCCATTTTTCTCACTTTCTGGATCTGATTTTGTGGAAATGTTTGTAGGAGTGGGTGCCTCACGTGTTCGCGATTTGTTCAAACAAGCCAAAGAAAAATCACCTGCCATCATTTTTATCGATGAAATTGATGCGGTAGGAAGAGCTAGAGGAAAAAACAACATGTCGGGCGGAAACGACGAGAGAGAAAATACGCTGAATCAATTGTTAACAGAAATGGATGGTTTTGGGACCAATACCCATGTTATTGTTTTGGCAGCAACCAATAGAGCCGATGTGTTAGACAAAGCTTTGATGCGAGCAGGACGATTTGACCGACAAATTTATGTCGATTTACCAGACATTAGAGAGCGAAAAGAAATTTTTGAAGTACATCTTGCTCCCTTGAAAAAAGTAGATGGATTGGATACCGATTTCTTAGCAAAACAAACTCCTGGATTTTCGGGTGCCGATATTGCAAATGTATGTAATGAGGCCGCTTTGATTGCAGCACGACACAATAAGTCGGCAGTAGATAAACAAGATTTTCTAGATGCCGTGGATCGTATTGTAGGTGGATTAGAAAAGAAAAATAAAATAGTTACTCCTGCCGAAAAAAGAGCCATTGCTGTGCACGAAGCCGGTCACGCAACGGTAAGTTGGATGCTTGAGCATGCAGCCCCGTTAATCAAAGTAACCATTGTTCCTAGAGGACAAAGTTTGGGTGCCGCTTGGTATTTGCCAGAAGAAAGACAAATCGTTCGTCCGAATCAAATGCTGGATGAAATGTGTGCAACCATGGGTGGTAGAGCTGCTGAAAAAGTAGTTTTTGACATCATTTCTACTGGAGCATTATCCGATTTAGAAAAAGTGACCAAACAAGCCCGTGCCATGGTTACCATCTACGGATTGAATGAAAAATTAGGAAACATCACGTATTATGACTCATCGGGTCAAAGTGAATATAACTTTTCAAAACCGTATTCAGAAGATACTGCCATTGTTATTGACAAAGAAATTTCTAGTTTGATTGAAGGTCAATACCAAAGAGCGATTGAAATTCTTACTGAAAACAAAGACAAATTACTTCAATTAGCCGATATTTTGATTGAAAAAGAAGTAATTTTTAAAGATGATTTGGAGACTATTTTCGGAAAAAGACCCTTTGATAGTGCTAACAATGAGGTAGCAAATGAAATTTCGAACGAAATGAATGAAATAACTCACGCAACAACAACTGAAAAAACAGAGGATGTTGCGGATGAAAACGAGAGTTAAAAAATATCTTTTTTAAATATTTATAAAAAATCTTAATTCAAAATGTAAAATTGAATTAAGATTTTTTTATCTTTGAAGGTTTTCAATTGATATTTACCAATTTTACATTTAAATATGAGTCTTTTTAGAAAAATATTTGGTTCTAGCGAAGATGCTTCTCATGAAGATGAGCAAAGTGAATACTTCACGAACAAAAGCTCGGAACTTCCTGTAGACGAACAATTTACCTACTTATTTAAAAAAAATGGTGGGAAATTTATTTATTGTGAAAATTTAGATGAAGTAAAAGATCAATTTGAAAATATTTTAGAAGAAAATGATTGGTTCGAGAAAGATGTATTGTGCTTTGAATCAAAACTTTTCCATTTATTGGACGACAACAAGTTAAATCACACCCAAGTTACCAACCCTACTTTTATCTTGGCAGGTTGCGAGAATTTAATTGCCGATGAAGGATCTATCCTTTTTTCTTCAAATCAAATCAAACAATTAAAACCAAACGAACTTCCAGACAACATCATCTTACTTGCGACAACAAGTCAAATTGTTGAAAATAAAAGTGATGGTTTGAGAGTGATCAAGAAAAAATACGACCGCGATTATCCTACCAATATTACTACAATCAAATATTTTGAAAAAGCAGCAGAAGAAGATTTTCTTAACTACGGAAGCTCAGCTAAAAACCTATATTTATTGCTATTAGAGGATTTGTAAGATGAATGAAACTTTAAAAAGGGGGATTTCTGGTGCCGTTTACATTGCATTATTAATTACTTCCATCCTATTTTCTACAGAAAGTTTTATTCTGCTTTTTGGTTTGTTTTTATTTATTGCTACCTACGAATTTTGCGGATTGATCAAAGTAAATAAAGTCATTCCTTTACTTTTTACAACCGGATTTTACACCTCCTTTTCGTTAATCAATTACTTCAAACAAGCTACCGAAAAAGAGTTGTCTCAAATTTTCAATCGAACAATCACCATTGATTTTGATGCCCTCCAATTGGACCGAATCCTTTTAGGAATTTGTTTGTTTGTTTCCATCAAATGCATCGTTTTCCTATTTGACGATCGAAACCAAACATTGGATAGTTTTTCAAAATACATTTACCTAATTGGTTACATACTATTGCCCTTTATTTTTATTACTAAAATATCTTTCGGTATTAATGATTACAACCCAAAAATCATCATTGGCCTTTTTATTTTAATTTGGACCAACGACACTTTTGCCTATTTGGTTGGGAAATCCATTGGAAAAAACAAGTTATTCGAAAGAATATCTCCAAAGAAAACGATCGAAGGCTTTATTGGCGGGGTGGTTTTTGCCATTTTTGCAGGTTTTTTGATTTCCAAACTTTACATCCAACCCAATCCAAACTTTAGTCAGAAATCAATCCTTATTTGGACTTCTATCGCTTTATTGGTAGGGATTATTGGAACAACTGGAGACTTAATAGAATCCAAATTTAAACGTTTGGCGGGTGTGAAAGACAGTGGAAAAATAATGCCTGGACACGGAGGCATACTAGATCGTCTAGATAGTGTTATATTTGTAGCACCATTTATATATTTATTTTATCAAATTTTAAATTATGTTTCATAAAGAAGGTGGTAAGATCATTCTTATCTCAACATCGTTAACGATATTAATATTGCTCATTTCGCGTCAATTTATTTCGATCAAATGGGTTGAAATGTCTGTTCAAATAGCAACTGTACTCCTACTGATTATTGTGTTACAATTCTTCAGGAATCCAAACCGTACTATTGTACCTAATTCCAATACAATTGTTGCCCCAGTAGACGGGAAAGTAGTTGTAATTGAAGAAGTTTTTGAACCCGAATACTTTAAAGACAAACGTCTGCAAGTTTCCATTTTCATGTCGCCCATTAACGTACACGTAACGCGATACGCCATGAGCGGAAAAGTAAATTATAGTAAATACCATCCGGGTAAGTACTTGGTTGCATGGCATCCAAAAGCGAGTACTGAAAACGAAAGAACTACCATCGTGCTTGAAAACAAAGTATTTGGAGAGGTAATGTACCGTCAAATTGCAGGTGCTTTGGCAAAACGAATTGTAAACTATGCCGAAGAAGGCACCCAAGTAGTGCAAGGAGAGGATGCAGGTTTTATTAAATTTGGATCTCGCGTTGATTTATATTTTCCGCTAGGAACAAAAATTAATGTCGAATTAAATCAAAAAGCAATCGGAAATAAAACAATAGTTGCTTCTGTATAAAAATGCAAAACAAGGATTTAGATACTCGATTTGATGAGGCTGTAGCTATTGCTAACACCATGACGCAAGCCGAGCTTCCACAAGATGTTCAATTGCGGTTGTATGCCTATTACAAACAAGCTACAAAAGGAACGATAGACAATCGTCAGGCACCGTTGTTTGATATCCGTAATGCCTTTAAGACCAATGCTTGGATGCAAATAAGCCATCTGTCTATCGAAGAAGCCAAAGAATTATACATCGAAAGTATTTTAGAATTATATCACGCTAAAAAATAATAAATAATACCACTCATGAATAAATACCCATTATTTGTTATAAGTCTCCTTTTTATTGCACTTTCAACTTCTTGCAAAAGAAAAAAATACACGGAGGTTGTAGATGTACCCTTACCTACTTATGAGGAAAAACTCACCATGGGATTACCTGAAGATGTTTCGGCAGATGAAGGTGCATTCGATTTGGTTGCTCTACCTTATAAATATGACGCGATAATTCCAGTGATCGACGTATTAACCATGGAGACACATTACTCAAAACATTATTTGGGTTATACCAATGGATTAAATAGAGCGTTAGCCGATACCGAACAAGAAAGTTCATCCATTGAGGATCTGTTAAAGAGCCTAGACATGAACAACACCGAATTAAGAAACAATATGGGTGGATATTACAACCATTCCCTATTTTTTGAAACCATTGGACCTAGAAATAACAGCAAACCAAAAGATTCCTTGGCAGCAAAAATGAATCTAGACTTTGGCTCTTTCGAAAATTTTAAAACACAATTTATCAGCACAGCCAACACGTTGGTTGGATCAGGTTGGGTTTGGCTTGTAGTTGATAATGCGGGAAAACTTCAAATAACAACCACACAAAACCAAGACAATCCGTTAATGCCCAGAGCAACGGTTGCCGGAAAACCAATTCTTGCGCTAGACTTGTGGGAACACGCTTACTATCTGGACTACCAATACCGCAGAAAAAAATACATTGACAATTACTTCAACATCATCAATTGGAATAAAGTCAATGAAAAATTTGAAGATGCCAATACAAAATAAACAATAAATAAATCAATACCCGCACCTCAAAAAACATACAAGCTATACAAATTAAAGTGGTCGAAAAAAATTATACTATGAAGTCATTATTAAAAATTACGTTCTTTTTAACAGTTATTACAAGTTTTGGTCAAGAAACCAATTTAAAAAACATTCAAAAATTAACTTTTGGAGGTGACAATGCAGAAGCTTACTTTAGTCCAGATGGATCAAAACTAACGCTGCAAATAAGCAATCCGAAGGCAAACATACCTTGCGATCAAATTTTTCTTTATGATTTAGCTAAAAAAACGGTCGGAACTGAAAACTTAAGTCTTATTTCTACTGGAAAAGGAAGAACCACCTGCTCTTATTTCATGCCCGACGGAAAACATATTATTTATGCTTCTACGCATGCTTCAAGTTCAGAATGCCCTGCTCCACCCAAACCACACGACGGAAAATACCTTTGGGCCGTTTACCCCGAATTCGATATTTACATTGCCGATCTAAATGGAAACATTGTAAAACAATTAACCAATACACCTGGTTATGATGCTGAAGCAGTTGTTTCGCCTGACGGAAAAAAAATCGCTTTTACCTCTACCCGATCGGGTGATCTAGAATTGTGGACCATGGATATTGATGGAACTAACTTGAAACAAATTACATTCGGACTCGGATATGATGGCGGTAGTTTCTTTTCACATGACAGCAAAAAACTAGTATTCCGTTCCTCTCGACCAAAAACAGAGGCTGAAATAGCCGATTACAAATACTTATTGGCTGAAAACGTGGTAGCTCCAACAGAAATGGAAATATACACCTGCAATGTGGACGGTTCTGACATCAAACAAATTACGCATCTTGGAAAAGCTAACTGGGCGCCATTTTTCCACCCTTCCGATAAAAAGATTATTTTTTCATCCAACCATCATTCGACCCGAGGGTATGACTTTCAGTTATATACCATTGATATCGACGGAAAAAATGTAAAACAAATCACTTACGAAAGTGAATTTAATGCCTTCCCAATGTTCTCACCAGACGGAAAAAAATTAGTTTTTTCTAGCAACAGACAACAAGGTGCTGCAAGAGAAACCAATGTATTTATTGCGGATTGGGTAGATACAGATCCAGCTGAAGTCGTTAATCAAGAAAAATTAAAATCACATATATCGTATTTAGCTTCTGACAAATTGGGAGGTAGATTGGCAGGTTCTCCAAATGAAAAATTGGCAGCCGATTATCTTTCTAATCAATTGAAATCAGTAGGATTAAAACCCTACAATGGAAAAAATTACATTCAAAAATTTGATTACAAATTAAAATTAAACCCAAAAGATTCGCTAGCTATCACCAACATTGAAGCGCACAACGTCATTGGATATTTAGACAACAAAGCATCCAAAACAATTGTGATTGGAGCACATTATGATCATTTGGGATTAAACGAGCATAACAATTCGACCAAACCCAATTCAAAAGGCGAAATTCACAATGGCGCAGACGATAATGCATCAGGAGTTGCCGGTGTGCTTGAATTAGCAAGAATTCTTTCTACAAACAAAGAAATTGAAAAAGCTAACTACATTTTCGCCTTGTTTTCAGGTGAAGAAGATGGTTTACAAGGCTCAAAATTCATGACAGAAACGATCAAAACGTTGTATCCAAATGTAACGGCTATGATCAATATGGACATGATTGGTAAATTGAATGCTTCCAAAGATTTGTTGGTAGGTGGCATTGGCACTTCACCCGATTTCAAAAAAATTGTAGAATTAAATAAACCCGCTGGATTTAACGTAACGCTTGACGAAAGTGGTGTGGGTCCAACCGATCATACTTCGTTCTATCTAAAAGACATTGCAGTACTTAATTTCTTTACTGGAACCCATACCGATTACCACAAACCAAGTGATGACGAAGACAAAATCAACTATACAGGGGTAAAAAACATCGTAGAATATGTGTTCAAAGTTACGCATGATATTGCCGATTTAGAAAAGGTAGAATTCACTAAAACCAAAGTAAACGCAGGAAAAACACGTCCGAAATACAAAGTTACCATGGGAATCATGCCTGATTATACCGAACATCCAGACGGATTGCACGTAGATGGGGTAACCGAAAACAGACCTGCGCAAAAAGCTGGAATCATGGAAGGTGATGTCATCACAAAAATTGGTGCAACAACCATCAAAGACGTTTACAATTACATGGACAGTTTGGCTAAAATCAATCCGGGTGACGAAGTAGAAGTGGTGTTTACACGCAACGGCGAAAGCAAAACCGTAAAAATAAAATTCGATTAAACTGGGGCGTTTCACCCCATAGAAAAAGCCCATTTAGTAACTATTAAATGGGCTTTTTCTATGGAGTGCCAGGCTATTCGTTCCAATCTTTTGCTTCGCTGTCGCTTCACAAAAGGATTTTTACGGCTATCCTTAACGCGGTGAATTCCGTACAAACCCAACTTGAATGCAGAATTACGTCAATTTGTCATAAAAATAGTTTTGGTACCGATTTTGAAATAGAGAGAATAGTTTAACAATAAAAAATGTAATTATGGCATCAGGAAAAATCAATGTTTCAGTAGAAAACATTTTCCCATTAATCAAAAAATTTCTTTACAGTGATCACGAAATTTTCCTACGCGAATTGGTATCTAACGGTACAGACGCTACCCTAAAATTAAAGCATTTAACTAGTATTGGAGAAACCAACGTAGAATACGGAAACCCAATCATCGAGATCAAAATCGATAAAGAAGGTAAAAAACTACACATCATCGATCAAGGGATCGGAATGACCGCAGATGAAGTTGAAAAATACATCAACCAAGTTGCCTTCTCTGGCGCAGAAGAATTCTTAGACAAATACAAAGATTCAGCGAAAGACTCGGGAATCATTGGTCATTTTGGACTTGGTTTTTATTCTGCCTTCATGGTGGCTGAAAAAGTGGAAATCATTACCAAATCATTCAAAGACGAGCCTGCGGCTCACTGGACGTGCGACGGAAGCCCTGAATTTACTTTAGAGGCACATGACAAAAAAGAAAGAGGATCTGAAATCATCTTGCACATCGCAGAAGATTCTTTGGATTTCTTAGAAGATTATAAAATACGTGAATTATTAAACAAGTACAATAAATTCATGCCGATTCCAATTAAATTTGGAACCAAAACAGAAACACTTCCTTTACCAGAAGGGGCTGCAGAAGATGCAAAACCAGAAACAATTGAAGTAGACAACATCATCAACAACCCTACTCCTGCTTGGACGAAACAACCGGTTGATTTAACTGAAAACGATTACAAAGAATTCTATCACGAATTGTACCCAATGCAATTTGAAGAGCCTTTGTTTAATATCCATTTGAATGTTGACTACCCGTTTAACCTAACAGGTATCTTGTATTTCCCAAAACTGGGTTCTGACCTACAAATTCAAAAAGATAAAATCCAGTTGTACCAAAATCAAGTTTTTGTAACGGATAATGTGGACGGAATTGTACCCGAATTCTTGGGCATGCTAAAAGGTGTGATCGATTCACCAGACATTCCGTTGAATGTTTCTCGTTCGTACCTACAAGCAGACGGTAACGTGAAAAAAATATCGAATTACATCACCCGTAAAGTAGCCGATAAATTGAAATCGCTGTTTACTGAGAATCGTGAAGATTTTGAGAAAAAATGGAACGATATCAAGATTGTTTTAGAATACGGTATGCTTTCTGAACCTAAATTTTATGAAAAAGCAGGTGCGTTTGTACTTTATCCAACGGTTGATGACAAGTATTTCCTATTGGATGAATTGAAAGAAGCCATACAAGCACATCAAACAGACAAAAATGGAAAATTGGTTGTCTTGTATGCTTCAAACAAAGAAACGCAACACAGCTATATCGCTGCAGCGAAAGACAAGGGTTATGAAGTACTATTGCTAGACTCTCCTATCATCTCGCATTTAATTCAAAAATTAGAGTCTGATAACGAAAACCTAACGTTTGTTCGTGTGGATGGTGATTCGATCGAAAAATTAATACAAAAAGAAGAGACACAAATCTCAAAATTGTCAGATGACGAAATAGAAAAATTAAAAGCAACGCTTGAAAACAGCATCCCAAAACCTACCTACTCTGTGCAATTAGAAGCAATGGATAGCCAGGCGGCACCTTTCATCATCACGCAACCCGAATTCATGCGAAGAATGAAAGAAATGAGTCAATCAGGCGGTGGCGGAATGTTTGGAATGGGCAACATGCCAGACATGTACAATGTGGTAGTAAACACCAATTCTGATTTGGCCACAACCATCCTAAACACAGAAGACAAAGCAAAACAAGAACATTTAATCAATCAAGCGCTTGATTTAGCCAAAATCTCGCAAGGATTGTTAAAAGGGGAAGCTTTAACAGCTTTTGTAAAAAGAAGCTTTGAATTGATTCAATAA
>JAGNYR010000073.1 GCA_017984835.1 Flavobacterium sp.
TTTTTTATTAGTTTACTTCCTATCTGTATTTGTTAAATATATGTTAAAATTAGGTACTTTGTAATGCATAATACTGTTTTATGGTTGTATCTTTGCATAAGAAATTAATGGTCTATAGATAGTATTGTTAGTTTCTGTTGTGAAATACGATTTAATAAAATTAAAAAATAAATTATGAACATTGAAAACACAAAGGCACAAATGCGAAAAGGTGTTTTAGAGTTTTGCATTCTCTCCGTACTAAAAGAGACCGATGCGTACACCTCTGAAATATTGGATACGCTAAAAAATGCCAAATTGCTGGTAGTGGAGGGCACGGTGTATCCGTTGTTGACTCGACTAAAAAATGATGGATTACTCAATTACCGTTGGGAAGAATCGACTTCGGGACCACCCAGAAAATATTATGGGTTAACCGATTTAGGGCAGACTTTTTTGAAAGAATTAAGTGGCACTTGGATAGAATTATCAGACGCAGTAAATATAATAACTAAACAAAAGTAAGACGATGAATAAAACAGTAAACAGTAATATAGGTGGTTTTTTCTTCCATATCGATGAAGATGCATACCAAAAACTAGTGCGTTATTTTGATGCCGTAAAAAGATCGCTTTCTAACTCATCTGGTACAGAAGAAATCATGAAAGACATTGAGATGCGTGTCGCAGAGCTATTGCAAGCAAAGCAAGCCACAGACAAGCACATCATCAATAGCAAAGACATCGATGAAGTAATTGTAGTCATGGGACAACCTGAAGATTATCGAATTGATGAGGAAGCGAGTGAAACACAAAGCTATACGACCCTTAATTCAAATCGTAGAAAGTTATACCGCGATAACGACAATGCATCTATTGGCGGAGTTTGTTCTGGATTAGGACACTATTTTGGAGTCGATGCAGTAATCATTAAGGTCATTTTCTTAATTTTATTCTTCGGTTTTGGTACGGGATTCATTGCCTACATTGTGCTTTGGATTGCAATGCCAGCAGCAATCACAACTTCAGAAAAGTTAGAAATGAAGGGTGCTCCGGTTACCATTTCAAATATTGAAAAGAAAGTCCGTGAAGAATTTGATTCGGTGGCGAGTAAACTAAAAAACGCAAATGAAGATTTAGGTCCAAAAGTGCGCAACGGTGCTGAAAGTGTAGGGGAAAAACTTCGCGGATTGATCGAAGTATTATTAAGTGCTTTTGCCAAAATCATCGGCTTTTTTATGGTCATGTTTTCAGCCTTGTCGTTATTAGGAATAACTATTGGAGCCGTATTCTTAGCTTTTTCTTCTTCCATGCCTGATAATTTTACATTTAATTATGTTCGAACTCCCATCGGTTTAGACACACCCCTTTGGGTACAAGGGATTTTGTTTTTCTTTGTTTTCGGAATTCCATTGTTCTTTTTGTTGTTGTTGGGACTAAAATTGATCAATCATACGTATAAAACGATTGGAAACACGGTAAAATATACCTTATTGGCTTTGTGGATTATTTGTTTGGGAATCGGAATCACATTGGCTGTAAACAAAGTAGCACAGTTTGCTTACGACGGAAAATCAGTACAAAAAGAAATCATACCTCTTCATCCTAAAGACACCTTATTTATCGAATTCAAAAACAACGATTTGTTTTCAAAAAATGTAAACCTTAGAGAAGACTTTCGATTAAAAACAGATGAAACAGGTAAAGAAGTAATTTATTCTAACGAAGTTTCGATCGAAATCATGCAGACCGATGAGCCAATGCCTTACATTCAAATCGAACGATTGGCACGCGGTGGTACGTTAAAAGACGCAAAAGAAACGGCTGAAAGAATCAAATATGCCTACCAAATTAGAGGGAATAAATTGATTTTAAACAATTACTTATTGTCGGATGTTGCTAGCAAATGGAGAGATCAACGTGTTGAATTGTTCTTGTACTTACCAAAAGGTACCTTGTTTAAACCCGATAGTTCAGTAGAAAATTATGATCATTCGGATGATGATTATTTCAACTTGCATTATTCTTCAGATGCTTATGCTTACCAGGTTTTTGAATCCCAAGTAAAATGCATCAACTGCCCAACTTATGAAAATGAATACAATGATGTAATTACAGAAGACATCGAACAAACGAACGATACTACAGAAACAGTCATCATCAAAACGGATGGGTCAGAAATTATAGAAAAAAGAAGTACCAATTCATCCAATGGGAAAATTGTAAAAGACAAAGATGGAAATTTAATTAAAATAAATTAAGATGATAAAGTATTTAGTAATACTCACAAAAATCATAATCATTACGTTGATTACCCTTCTTTTTTCATCCTGCAAATACAATGTGGACTGGGGAAATGGTATAGACGGAACAGGTAATGTAACCATTGAAAAAAGAGAAGTAAGTGAAAACTTTACACGAGTTAAAGTCAACAGAGGTCTCGAAGTGGTAATTTCGCAATCTGACGTTAAAGAAATTGAAGTAGAAGCCGATCAAAATTTATTGGAACATATTTCTACCAAAGTAGAAAATGGAACGTTAATCATTACGTCGGATGAAAGCATCGAATCGGCAGAATCGCTTATTGTTCGTGTTCAAATGCCTGTTGTAGAAGGATTAACATCAACAAGTGGATCTCACATCTCTACCAATGCTACCTTAAAAGGGAAAACGATCCGTCTCGACAGCAGTAGCGGAAGTAAAATTGAAGCAGCCTTAGCTTATGACGAAGTGCGTACCAACAGTTCAAGTGGTAGTTCGATCATTGTAAGTGGAAAAGCACTTTCCTTGATTACAGATGCATCCAGTGGAAGCGAAATCACCGCGGAAGCATTGGAGGTAAACCGAGTAGAATCGGATGCGTCAAGCGGAAGTACGACCACGGTAAATGCATTGCAAGAACTTACAGCTACAGCATCAAGTGGATCTTCTATTGAATCGGTAACTACGCCCACCATCATCAACAAAGAGGAATCTTCTGGAGGTTCCGTGTCTACTAAATAGTTTTTTTAATAGTTAGTTGGAAACATCCCGAAAGGGATGTTTTTTTTTGTCCATAAATCAAGGCATCAAATTTTTTTTCAATCCAATAAAAATGTAACTTTGAAAGAAAAAAAATAATGATAATTCTAATCACTGGAGCAACCGGACTTATTGGTAAACAATTAGTTGCCGAACTATTAAATCAAAACCACACCCTTCATTATTTAACAACTCAAAAAAGCAAGTTAAATGAGCTGGCCAATTGTTCGGGTTATTACTGGAATCCAAGTAGTGGTGAGATCGATGCAAAGTGCTTTGATGGAGTGGATGTCATTGTTCACCTAGCGGGAGCTTCTATTGCCAAGCGTTGGACCCATAGTTATAAAAAAGAAGTATTAGATAGCCGAATCAAAACGACCCATTTGCTTTTCAATACCTTACAAAATACACCACACCAAGTCAAAAAAGTAGTTTCGGCATCAGGAACCGCCATTTATCCTGATAGTTTAACCGCTATCTACGATGAAAATTCGAGTGAAGTTGAGGATAGTTTTTTGTCCCACGTGGTACAAAAATGGGAAGAGGCCGTTCAGAAGTTTCACTTTCTAAACATTCAAACAGCACGAATTCGAACAGGTGTCGTGTATTCTGCAAAAGGAGGTGCTCTACTCGAAATCATCAAACCAATCAAAATGGGCTTCGGATCCGCCTTTGGTTCGGGTCAACAAATACAATCGTGGATCCACCTCACAGATTTGGTGCAATTGTATAGTCTTGTTATCAACAGTGAAATCAACGGTGTAGTCAATGCAGTGGCACCTCAAACGGTCACCAACCAAGAACTTACACGAGCAGTGGCCAAGCATTTAAAAAGGAAAATTTGGTTGCCCAACGTGCCGCAATGGGTCATGAAAATGGTGCTGGGCGACATGAGTATTTTGCTCTTTAACTCAAAAAAGATAGTGCCACAAAAAGCACTCGATAACCACTTCCGCTTTCAATTTCCAACGCTCGACGAAGCACTGGACGAAATCATAAAATAAAAAAAAAGTTCTAGTGAATACTAGAACTTTTTTTAATGCAAAATAGAATTAATAATTTGCTATAATAGTGTGGGGCAATGTAAACCTTTTATGTCTCAAATGTAAGACAACGAAATCGATATAGTCTTAAAATTATATTAAATTTTTAAGGGGGTTTGTTTTTTGTAGCCATTCCCGCTTTTCATTTCAAGCTTGCTTGCCCCATCTCTTTTTCAAAAGCACACAAAGAGCTTCCGTTGGTCGCTTTTGCCTGCCAAGAAAAAGCAAGGTGGCATCGCTAGGCTTTTCATTGCAATCGGGGCTAACCGATTGAATTTTGAAAATAAAATTTAGTGAGCAATAGCTGTCGCACAATCCAAAAAAAATAAATAATGACAATTTGACATTTTTAAACAAATGGCAGTACTTTTGCAATTCAAAACAAAACGATGAAATTCAAGACTATTTTTCAAAATAAAAAAAATAATAAAACGATGAGTACTGAAAAATCAGAAAACGAACAAATTGCAGATCAAAACGTAACAGAAAACGTTACAGACCCACAAGAACCTGTAGTTGAGCTTTCGGTTGAAGAACAATTAACACAAGATTTAGCCATAGAAAAAGACAAATACATCCGTCTATTTGCTGAATTCGAAAATTATAAAAGACGTACTTCCAAAGAACGAATCGAACTTTTTAAAACTGCCAACCAAGAAGTTTTACAAGCCATGTTGCCAGTTCTTGACGATTTTGACAGAGCCTTGATCGAGATTGCAAAGTCAGAAGACGATGTCATGCTCAAAGGAGTGGAGTTGATTCATGAAAAATTGAAATCTACTTTGACATCCAAAGGACTAGAGCAGGTTGAAATTGCTGTCGGTGATCCGTTTGATGCTGATTTTGCGGAAGCAATTACTCAAATTCCAGCTCCAACCGATAAATTAAAAGGAAAAATTGTAGATGTTCTTGAAAAAGGATACAAACTGGGAGATAAAATTATCCGTTTTCCAAAAGTGGTGATCGGACAATAAACCAACCCTTTATTAGGTTGGGTATTAAAATCAAACAACAATGAAAAAAGATTTTTACGAAATATTAGGTATATCAAAATCTGCTTCGGAAGCCGAAATCAAAAAGGCGTACCGAAAAAAGGCAATTGAATTCCATCCAGACAAAAATCCAGGTGATAAACAAGCAGAAGAAAAGTTCAAAGAAGCTGCAGAAGCCTACGAAGTACTTAGCGATGCTCAAAAGAAAGCCAAATACGATCAATATGGGCACCAAGCCTTTGACGGAAGCGGCGGTTTTGGCGGCGGCGGTATGAACATGGATGATATCTTCAGTCAATTTGGTGACATTTTTGGCGGCGGTGGATTTGGTGGATTTGGCGGATTCGGTGGCGGTGGCGGAGGTCAACGTCGTGCGAAAGGAAGTAATTTACGAATCAAAGTAAAATTAACTTTAGAAGAAATTGCCAACGGTGTAGAGAAAAAAGTCAAAGTAAAGCGTAAAGTACAAGCGCAAGGAGTAAAATACAAAACGTGCGGAACTTGTAACGGACAAGGTCAAGTAATGCGTGTTACCAACACCATTTTAGGACGTATGCAATCGGCTTCTACCTGTCCAACTTGTAGCGGAACAGGACAATCAATTGAAAGCAAACCTGCCAATGCCGATGCGCAAGGGATGGTGCTAGAAGATGAAACCGTGTCAATCAAAATCCCTGCAGGTGTAGTAGACGGAATGCAATTAAAAGTTTCTTCAAAAGGAAATGATGCGCCAGGAAATGGAATTCCGGGTGATTTGATCGTAGCTGTGGAAGAGGTGGAGCATGAGTTTTTAAAACGTGAAGGTGAAAACCTACATTATGATTTATACATCAGTTTTCCAGAAGCCGCTCTTGGTATTTCTAAAGAGATTGATACAGTAAGCGGAAAAGTCCGAATTAAATTAGAAGAAGGTATTCAATCAGGTAAAAT
>JAGNYR010000007.1:0-47708 GCA_017984835.1 Flavobacterium sp.
TATTTTCTTGTAAAAGCGACAAACAAGAAGAACCAGCTGCACCCAAAAAACCAACAGTTAAAGTAGCGTTAGATTTAGTAATTAAAAAAGATGATAGTTTACAAATTTTTTACATTCAGCACGGAGAAACTGAATACAATGGAGCTTTGACTGTTTGGGCACCGGTAAAAGGAAGTGATGAACCTCAAGAAGTGTTGTTTGACTTACCTGAAGATGTGTTACCAACAAAACTAAGAATAGATCTTTCAAAGAACAAAGAACAAGACCCAATCGAAGTTAAAAAATTTACAATCAAGTATAAAGAAAGAGCTTTTCAAGTAAAAGACACAATGTTCTATCAATATTTTATTCCAAACGAGCAAGTTGAATGGGATAGAAAAAAAGCGGTTGCTACCTTCAAAAAAGGCGAAAAAAATTATGATCCTCAATTTGGTAGCCGTGAAGTAATGGATATAGAATTATTAAAAGTTACAGGGTCTAAATAAATATCAAATTAAAGGTATTTATTCCTATGAAAATTAATAAAAGTATTGTAATTGTTACCCAAACCAATCCGCTTGATAAAGTTTCTTGGTCTGGGATCCATTTTCAAATGTACCGAAGCCTATCGGAATCATTTGAGGTTGTTGAGGTTGCAGGACCCATAAACCAATGGATTGTAAAACCATTCGGGATTATAAATAAAATTACACGCTTTTTTTTTAACAAAGGATATAATCATCAAAACTCTATAGTCGTTAGTTATATTTTGTCAAAGATATTTGAAAAACGATTAAAAGATAAAAAATATGATTATATCCTTGCTCCTGCAGCATCTACAGAAATAGCATATTTAAAGACCTCAATTCCTATTATTTATTACACCGATTCCTCTTTTGGACAGTTGAATGAATATTATGAATCGTTTTCAAATTTGTTTCATTTCTCGGCTAAAGAATCAAATTACATAGAACAGAAAGCACTGTTAAAAGCAACTTATTATGCCTATCCATCCGAATGGGCAAAAAAATACGTGCAAGATAATTATCAATTGAATGCCATACCAATGGTAATTCCGATGGGCGCTAATATTGATGATGATCAAATAAAATACGTGCCCAAGAAAATCCATAAGGACGCAGAAATCAACCTTTTGTTTTTGGGAGTTGAGTGGTTTCGAAAAGGGGGAGATAAGGTTTTTGAAACCTTTTTGCTTTTATCAGCACAATACAATGTGAACTTGACCGTTTGCGGATGCATTCCTCCGGTTACACATCCAAAAATGAACGTGATTCCATTTTTGAATAAGAATGATGTCTCACAAATGAAAAGTTTTACAAGCTTGTTTCAAAAAACGCATTTGCTTTTTTTACCAAGCAAAGCAGAATGTTTTGGTATAGTATTTTGTGAAGCAAGTGCTTTTGGAATTCCCAGCATTACAACCAACACGGGCGGAATACCCAATGCGGTGGTTGATGGAGAAAACGGATATTGTTTGGATGTAAATGCAACGCCATCGGATTACTTTCATACGATTCGTCAGTTGATTGAAAACCCTTCTCACTACCAAAACATGAGTGAGTCAGCAAGAGCCTTGTATTTGTCCACATTGAATTGGAATCATTGGGCCCAATCAATTGCGGAGATGGTAAAGTAATCATAAAGAGAACGTACATTAAAATTATATAACCCCTTTTGATTTATCAAATGATAATGAAAGATAATAAGTTTACATCATATTTAGAACTTGCGACAAAGTAAATGCTGTTCATGGATGATCTCCCTGGGCTATCGGATTGAATAAAAAACCCTTAATAAATTTGTGTTTATAAGTTTGGTTCATGCAGACTGAAACCATGATGTTGTTTGTAAAATTTGAACAATCGGAAAAAATAAAATAAATGATTGCCATAAAAAAACTATATAGCCAAGTCCACTACCTTTTTTTTAACAAAGGCGGTTATACATTATTGTATAGAATGTTGGGTATGGGGATGAGTTTTTTATCATTAACCTTTATTTCCAATCAATTTGGGGGAGATGATTTCGGATTGTTTTCACTCTCATTAACCCTTCTTCAAATCGCCACCATGTTTTTTTCATTAGGACTCCCTTCGGCATTCATCGCCTTCACTGGAGGCTTCTCATCGCTCGAAGAAAACAAAGGTTTACTCATCAAGTCCTACAAAATCATACTGATAACAGCTATTTTACCACTCATGCTTCTTTATTTTCAGAGCGAGTATGTCGCTGGGTTGTTTCTTAAACCCCATTTGGATTTTTATATTAAAACAGCTGCATTTGGAATATTAATTCAAGTATTATTTGAATTAAACATCAATTATTTTCTATCAATACACAGACAGGATTTATATTCTGTATTTTATTTTTTGTTGCCCAACACCCTTTTTATCGGAATCCTTTTTCTTTTTAAAAAGTTGAATTTACCCCACAATTACTGTATGGTGGCTTATGTTGTTACTTATTTATTGGTGCTATTAGGTTCCTCCGCTTTTGTTTTTTCACAAGGTAAAGTCAGCAAGATTGCAGTTTCTACCAAAGAGTTTTTGAATAAATCGGTTCCGATGATGATGAGTGGATTTTTCTTGATTTTATTGAATTGGACAGATATATTAATGCTTGGAAAACTTGAAACTGAAGAAAACATAGGCATTTATAATGCCGCTTTTAAAGTAGGTTATTTGGCCTTGTTTTTTGTGACGATGATGAATTCTTTTGTAGTGCCTAAAATATCCGAATACCATCACCAAAATGATTATTTGCGCATGAAAACATTCGTTCGCAAAGCAACCCGAATGGTCATTGTTCTCACCTTGCCTGTTGCGTTAGTCATTCTTTTGTTTAGCCAATATATATTGAGCTATTTTGGAACCGGGTTTGAGGCAGGCGCCCTTTCATTGCAACTCATTACTTTAGGCGCTTTGTTTAATGCCATGACTGGGAATGTAGATCAATTATTAAACATGACCAATCACCAAAAATTGGTTAGAAACATTATGTTTATAGGCTTTTTGATAAATATTGTTGGAAATTTACTATTAATACCTAGATTTGGTTATCTTGGTGCCGCAATCAGCAGTTTGGTTGTGAATGTTATTGTAAACAGTATTTTTGTTTTGGTTATAAAAAAGAAATTAGGGTTTTATACCTTTATATAAAATGAACATACAACTTTCGGTTATTATTGTCAATTATAATGGCTTGCGTTTTTTAGACGACTGCTTCCAAAGTCTGTACGATAAATTAAGTTCGCTTACCTATGAAATTATTGTATTGGATAATCATTCGACAGATGAAAGTTGTTCCTATATAAAAAGCCATCATCCAAACGTTCGGTTGATTGAATCCAAAATAAATTATGGATTTGGCCGTGGCAATAATGAGGCGGTAAAACACGCAATGGGCGATACTATTTTACTCCTAAACAATGATACGATATTATTGGACTCGATTGACGAGCTGATTCTTGAGTTAGATCAAGAGCCTTCCATTGGTGCAATAGGGATAAATATGGTTGACGCCAAACATCAATTTTTACCTTCTTTTGGAAACTTTCCCAACATGTGGAATATGTTTTATATGAAGAAAATACAAAACATGTGTCAAGATTTAAAAACGGGAAATTTTTCACTAGAAAGTTATGCCGTAGATTGGATAAGCGGTTCGTTTATGTTAATGAAACGAAAAATTTATGAGGAATTAGAAGGATTTGATGAAGATTATTTTATGTATGTGGAGGATGTTGATTTCTGTAAAAAAATGGAGAAGAAAGGATTAAAAAGAATTTTTATACCTAAATTCAATTATGTTCACTTTGTAGGCTTTTCTAAAGCTAGAAACCCACTATTAATAAAAGGATATGAATTATTTATCAGCAAACATTTAAAAGGTTTTGATAAATTAAAATGTTTATTTTCGTTAAAAATTAATAAAGTTGTCAAATTAGTAAAAAACAAATAAGTTTAATACTAGATTTATTAAATATAATATATACGTTAATGAAAATAAGTACATCAAAATTTTATGTTTACCTGTTGTTACTTGTCATTTTTTTACAATTGTATTTGCCTTCGTTTAAGTTAAACGTAATCATTCAGCTTATTGTTTTGATTTTTATTGCTTTAACCAATAATTTTATTCTCACAAAGAAATTTATTAAAGAAATAATTCCGCTTGTTATTGTATTTTTCATTGGTTTTCTGGGATTGTTTTTGTTTCAAAATAAACTTTACAATACATTTAAAGACCTTTCCCATTTTATAAAACCCCTTTCCGGAATTTTTGTTGGGTATCTTTTGGCACGAAAGATCAATGACTTTTCAGTTTTTATTAGAGGAATTGTTTTTTTGGGTGTTTTTTCTGCTTGTATTCACTTTGTCACGATATTGTTTTTTAGTGGTTTGGATACGGTATCTCAAATTAGAGAATTTGGAAAGGATAATTTTTTAGAACTGTTTGCCTTGTTTTTTCTCATTTATTATGAAAAGTTCCAACACAAAAAATTATTTTTCAACAAGTTAAATCACAACATAGTGGTGGTGGTTTTGGTACTTTCGTGTTTGTTGTATTTATCACGAACGATGATGGTGGTGACACTTGTATTGTTATTTTCAATTTATAATTATACCAAAATCACAAAAAAAACAATTCAACTATTTGTCACCTTATGTATAGCTGTTGTTTTGTTTTACAGTTATTTATTTTCTGTTAAAATTGATAGAAACGGAACCGGAATCGAACCGTTCTTGTACAAAGTAAAAATAGCACCCGAAGAAATTTTCACAGCAAAAATTGATCGTGAAAACCACAAGGATTTATGGGATCATTGGCGTGGATATGAAGCAAAAAGAGCCTTTGCATTAATGGAAAAAAACCCTTCCAGTTATGTTTTTGGTACAGGCTATGGTTCCTTGGTTAACCTTAAGTTTTACGCCCCTCTATCTGGAGACAAAAAAGGGATGAAATACATTTCAGATTTGCACAATGGCTATATTTATATTTTTTACAAAACCGGTATAATAAGTTTGTTTATTTATTTGTTTTTTTTGTTCAAACTATATAAAAGAGCCTACCTTAAGTCAACATATAGTACAGCGTTTATTTCAGCTTTCGGAATAATTTATTTATTCTCAACATTAACTATCACAGGTGTCTATAATTCAAGAGATATTATTATTATTTTACTTGGGGCTTTTTTGTTTTTTGAATCAAATAATATAAATAACGTGCCAGACCGAAAATAATGTAAACCTTATATTTTATATCAGTAGTTTTATTTCTATTGTTGGAAACTTCTATATAATTTCTTCTTTAATAATTACATGAATATAAAATTCTATTAATATTATAATATTAAGCGAATTATTAAGATATCATTACTATATTGCTATTAATTAGCCATTAAACCATCAATAATGAAGAATGTTCTATTTATTCATCAATCTTCAGAACTTTACGGCTCTGACAAGACATTGTTACTATTATTAAAGTCAATTGATAAGCAAAAGTTTTTTTGCACTGTTGTATTACCAACTCAAGGTCCATTAAAAGAAGAGCTTGACCTCATAGGAATTAAAGTTATCATTTCGCCCGTTTTAAAATTACATCGAAACATTTTCCGTTTAAAACATGCTATACTTTTTTTTAAAGATTTTTTTTCATCCCTTTCATCCCTAAAAAAACTTCATAATGAGGATAAGTTTGACTTGGTTTACTCTAATACTTTAGCTGTATTATCCGGTGCATTTTTTGCAAAACAAAATAAAATCAAACACATTTGGCACGTCCATGAAATTATAGAGCATCCTAAATTAATAGCTTGGATTTATCCTAAATTATTAAATTATTTTTCAAACGTAATTATTTGTAATTCTGAAGCTACAAAAAAAAATATTGTTTCAAGAGAAAAAAATAATTCCCAAAAAACAGTCGTTATTTACAATGGTATTGATAATTATGGATGCGAAGAACAATCTAATATTTATAATAGCGATTTTTTATATTTAGAAAACGATATTGTAATTACATTAGTTGGTAGAATTAATAAAATAAAAGGACATAACTGGTTATTAAAAACTTTTAATGAATATTTTAAACAATTTAAAAATGTAAAAATTTTAATTGTTGGTTCTCCTGTGAAAAGTCAAGAATTTTATCTTCACAATCTCGAAAAATATATAGTTTCAAACAATTTGACCGAAACCGTCAAAATAATTCCATTTACAACCAATTTAAAAGCAATATGGAATATTACTGACATTGCAGTAATGCCTTCTACTGAAAAAGAATCATTTGGTTTAGTTGCATTAGAGGCTATGCTGGCAAAAAAACCAGTGGTTGCTTCAAATCATGGAGGATTAACAGAAATTGTTGTGGATAGCAAAACAGGTTTTCTAGTTGAACCAAATAATATAGTTGATCTAAAAGAAGCGCTAGAAAAATTAATTAATAATCCTGAACTAAGAAGTGATTTTGGAGAAAATGGGTTTAAAAGAGCTGTAGAAAATTTTAGTGTTCAAAATTATGTGTCTAAAATAGAAGATATTCTACAAAATAATTAAAATAATTTATATTTATATTATTTTTGCTCATCCAAACACGCCATATGAGAATAGGAATTTTAGGAACCCGCGGCATCCCCAATCAATATGGTGGTTTTGAACAATTTGCTGAATATTTTGCCGTTCACGCAGCTCATAAAGGGCATGAAGTCTTCGTTTACAATTCCCACAATCATACGTATCAAGAAAACACCTTTAACAAAGTAAACTTGATTCATTGTTATGATCCCGAAAAGAAAATAGGCACTCCGGGTCAATTCATTTACGATCTAAATTGCATTTTAGATGCTCGAAAACGAAATTTTGACATCATTCTTCAATTAGGATATACAAGTAGTTCTGTTTGGTTTGGACTACATCCTAAAAAGCCTCTTGTGGTCACCAATATGGACGGTCTCGAATGGAAACGTTCAAAGTTTTCGAAAAGCGTCCAAAGATTTTTGAGTTATGCCGAAAAGCGAGCCGTACAGAAAAGCGATTATTTAATTTCAGATTCGATAGGTATCCAAAAATACATTTCTGATAAATACAATGCAGAAAGCCAATACATTGCTTACGGAGCCCACAATTTTGATTCGCCAGACGTTTCCATTTTGCAAAAATATGAAGTAGATAAAAACCAATACAACATGATTTTGGCTCGTTTTGAACCTGAAAACAATATTGAAATGGTGCTAGACGGAACCGTTTTGTCTGCTAATAAAACCCCGGTTTTGGTGATTGGTAACCACAACACAAAGTATGGATCCTACCTCAAGAACAAGTTTGCAAACCAGCCACACATTCGATTTATTGGCGCTGTCTATAACCTAAACGACCTGAACAACCTCCGCTATTTTTCCAACATCTATTTCCACGGGCATACCGTTGGCGGAACCAATCCCTCTTTACTAGAGGCCATGGCCTCTCAAGCTTTAATCGCAGCTCATGACAATGAATTTAACAAAGGAGTATTGAATGAGAACGCTTTTTATTTTAATTCGCCCAACGAAGTTGAAAAAATAATCAATACAATTAAAAAAAATGATAACTTGCAACTCGTACAAAATAATTTTGAGGCCATCGCATCAGATTTTAATTGGGAGAAAATAAATGAGCAATACTTACAATTTTTTAAATTCTGTTTGGAAAAACATCCTAACAGAAAATAACGAAAATAGATTTTTCATTCCTTTTTTAGCACTATTTGTTACCGTTCCCATGTTTATGGGGTTGAACAATGTAGCTCTTGGTTTGTTTGTTATAACTCTTATTATCTACAGGAAGCAACTTAAAGTTCAATTTTCAGCTCCACTTTTGTTACCCATTGCTTTGTTTTTATGGATGTGTGCTTCCTATTTTTGGTCGATTGATGCACCCCAAACCCTGCAGGCCATACCAAAAGAAATAGCGCTTTTTATTGTTCCTGTTATCTTTTTATTGATACCCAAATTTTCTTCAGATCAACAAAAGAAACTACTAGCCTTTTATAGCTATGCCATGGTGTTTTTTGTACTTGTTTTTCTTATTCGGGCATTGATTCGTTTTCTCATCCATCAGGAAACAAGTTACTTTTTTTATCATGGTCCAGATAATGAAACCGACACGGGATTGGTACCCAAACTTTTAAACGCAATTCATGTTTCTGTGTATGTTGCCGTGGCATTTTTTCATTTTTTCATCAAAGAAAAAAAATCAGTTTTGGACAGAATAATCGCAGCTTTACTCTTTTGTTTTGTGCTCCTATTATCTTCAAAAAACATCATTTTTATATTTATTATCTTACTATTAACACACGTTTTTTTCTATTCTAAAATTGCCAACAGAATGCGTTTGCGAAACATTGCACTTGTGCTTTTTATTGCAGGTATCTTTTTATCAATCGGAAAAATTAGAGATCGTTTTTTAATAGAATTACAAACCAATACCAGCAAAAGTTTGGGCACTACCAATATTGTAGATCAGCAAGCTGGGGTAAATTATATTAGCATTGCCGATGCGTGGACCAAAGAACGTTTTGAATATTCAGATTATTTTCCGGGAACGGCCTTACGAGTTTATCAAATTCGATTGTTTACCGAATTTTTAGATGAAGAACCCATTTTTTGGAAAGGATTTGGACTCAATGCATCCAAAACGAAACTATTAGAAAAAGAAAAAAAGTACAACTTATATCCGGGCTATGGAACTTTTAATTTTCATAACCAATATGTGCAAAATTTCGCCGAGTTAGGATTTATTGGCTTCTTATTACTCGTGCTTTTATTGTTTTATACGACAAAGACGGCATTTCGCAGAAAAGATTTTATGGCAATTTCTTTCTCAATTCTAATGATAAGCTTATTTTTGACAGAATCATTTTTGTGGAGACAAAGAGGTGTTACTTTTTTCATCGTATTGTATTGCCTATTTATTCATAACCACAATCCAAATAAAATATCAAATTGAAAAGAATATTAATTACAGGTGCAGCGGGTTTTTTAGGATCTCACCTTTGCGACAGATTTATTAAAGAAGGTTACCATGTAATCGGAATGGACAATTTAATCACGGGTGATTTAAAAAACATTGAGCATCTTTTTAAATTGGAACAATTCGAATTTTACCACCACGACATTACTAAGTTTGTTCATATTCCGGGGCAATTAGATTATATTCTTCATTTTGCTTCACCAGCAAGTCCAATAGATTATCTTAAAATTCCAATTCAAACATTAAAAGTGGGTTCGTTAGGAACGCATAATTTGTTAGGCCTTGCAAGAGTCAAAAAAGCACGCATTTTAATTGCTTCCACTTCTGAAATTTATGGCGACCCTTTGGTGCATCCACAAACAGAGGAATACTACGGAAATGTAAATACAATTGGGCCAAGAGGCGTGTATGATGAAGCAAAAAGATTTCAAGAATCCATCACAATGGCTTACCATACGTTTCACGGTGTTGAAACCAGAATTGTTAGAATATTTAATACCTACGGACCAAGAATGCGACTCAACGACGGTAGAGTCATCCCAGCTTTTATCGGGCAGGCGTTGCGCGGAGAGGATTTAACAATTTTTGGCGACGGAATGCAAACGCGTTCTTTCTGCTATGTAACAGATCAAGTAGAGGGAATTTTCAGGCTGCTTCATTCCGATTACCATTTACCCGTAAATATTGGAAACCCAGACGAAATCACGATTAAAGATTTTGCCGATGAAATCATAAAATTAACCGGTACCGAACAAAAAGTAGTATACCATCCTTTGCCAATAAATGACCCGTTGCAACGTCAACCCGACACGACAAAGGCAAAAGAAATTTTAGGCTGGGAAGCCAAAGTAACGAGAGAAGAAGGAATGAAATTGACATATGATTATTTCAAATCTTTATCCACAGAAGAATTGTTAAAAGAAGAGCACAAAGACTTTTCAAAATATATAGTGTAATTGAAGAACAAAACAGGAAGATACTCCGGATATATAAGACCCTTTTCTTATTTATTTGATATTACTGTAATCAATGTATTGATTATTTTTTTACTCCCCGAAGAGTTAAACGAATATAGATTTCATTTGTTTACAACGATATCCTGGCTGATTATATCCTGGAACATTCAATTTTATGAAGTGTATCGTTTTACCAAATCCATAGAGATTCTGGGTAAAATAATCAAACAAGGAAGTCTCTTTTTTCTTATTAATTTTGCTTATTTAGGTTATTATTTCAAGTTTTCATCACCTTCTCAGATGATGAATTACATTATACTTTCTATAGCACTCATCACCTTTGTTAAATTTTTCATTTACTTTTTCTTACGAAAATTCAGAACTTTTTTTGGAGGAAATTTTAGAAAAGTGATCATCGTTGGAACAGGAAAAAAAGCGAACCAGCTCGCTGAATTTTTCAATGAGAATCTAGATTATGGATATAAGCTAGAACGAATTTTTGAATTCAAGAAAGAAAAAGACCTTGAATTTGAACAATGTTTTTCGTTTGTTAACGCTAACAACATCGACGAAATTTATTGTTCCTTGGCAAGTTTTAACAATACGGACATCAATAGATTTGTAGATTTTACCGACAACAATTTAAAAGTATTAAAGTTTCTTCCAGATAACAAAGACGTATTGTCTAGAAACTTGATTTTAGATTATTATGGGTATATTCCAATCATTTCTTTACGAAATACGCCACTTGATAAACACGCCAATAAACTATTAAAACGGGTATTTGACATAGTTTTTTCCAGTCTCATCATTTTGTTGATCATGTCTTGGGTGATTCCAATATTGGCTATATTAATTAAATTGGAATCCAAAGGACCGGTGTTTTTTAAACAAAAGAGAAACGGGCTGAATTACGAAGAGTTTTCATGTATCAAATTTAGATCCATGCGACTGAATGACATTGCCGATTTAGAACAAGTATCCAAAAACGATCCGCGAATAACAAAAATTGGGAAGTTCATGCGCAAAACAAGTATCGATGAATTGCCCCAGTTTTTCAACGCATTCATTGGTACCATGTCGGTTGTGGGACCTAGACCTCATATGGTAAGTCACACTGAAATGTATGCCAAAAGTGTAGATAAATTCATGGTGCGACATTTTATCAAACCAGGAATTACTGGTTTAGCACAAACAAATGGTTTTAGAGGAGAAGTTGAAAACGAACACGACATCATCAACAGAGTAAAATATGATATTTTTTATTTAGAAAATTGGTCACTTTTGTTAGACATCAAAATTATTGTGCTCACCATATACAATGCAGCAAAAGGAGATAAAAAGGCCTACTAAAAAAATTATTTTTTAACCGAGCCATTTCATAAATAAACTACTTATTTTTGCAAAAACAACCAACACACATTACACAATGACAATTTTATTATTAGGTTCTGGAGGAAGAGAACACGCATTAGCATGGAAAATGCTTCAAAGTTCAAAATGCGAATCACTATTTGTAGCACCAGGAAATGCTGGAACTGCACAAATAGCTACCAATGTAGATGTAGACATTCTCGACTTTCAATCGATTAAAACCTTTGTGTTGAATAATAACGTCAATATGGTTGTTGTAGGACCTGAAGACCCTTTGGTTCATGGGATCTTTGATTTTTTCAAAAACGACGCTCAATTGCAAGCTATTCCAGTTATTGGACCTTCTAAAACAGGTGCGCAATTGGAAGGAAGTAAAGAATTTGCCAAACAATTTTTAGTAAAAAACAACATTCCAACCGCAGCATACGATAGTTTTACTTCTGAAACGGTAGAACAAGGTTGTGCTTTTCTGGAAACGCTACAAGCTCCTTATGTATTAAAAGCAGACGGACTTGCGGCAGGTAAAGGAGTGTTAATTCTTCAAGATCTTGAAGAAGCCAAAACAGAACTTCGAAACATGTTGGTGCATGCCAAGTTTGGACAAGCGAGTTCAAAAGTGGTAATTGAAGAGTTTTTGGACGGAATTGAATTGAGTTGTTTTGTATTGACTGACGGTAAAAATTATAAAATACTTCCTACAGCTAAAGATTATAAAAGAATTGGAGAGGGTGACACAGGACTTAATACAGGTGGAATGGGAGCTGTTTCTCCGGTTCCATTTGCAGACCAAATTTTGTTAGATAAAATAGAAAGCAGAATTGTCAAACCTACAGTTGAAGGGCTTCAAAAAGACAACATAGAATACAAAGGTTTTATTTTTATCGGATTGATCAATGTGAAAGGCGAGCCTATCGTAATCGAATATAATGTTCGAATGGGTGACCCAGAAACCGAAGTAGTGATTCCTCGATTAAAGTCTGATTTGGTTGAAATGTTTAACGCTGTTGCGGAAGAAAAACTGGATGAATTTGTTTTAGAAGTAGATCCAAGAAGCGCCACGACTATTATGGTTGTTTCTGGAGGATACCCTGAAGATTACGAAAAAGGAAAAACAATTACGGGAATAGAATCGATTACAGATTCGATTGTTTTTCATGCAGGAACAAAAACGGCAAATGGTTCGATTGTTTCAAACGGAGGTCGCGTGCTAGCGGTAACATCTTACGGAGATAATTTTAAAGACGCCATAAAAAAATCTTACCAAAACATAGACAAGCTACATTTTGATAAGATGTATTTTAGAAAAGATATTGGATTCGACTTATTTTAAGAAAGAATGAGCCGTAGTATCTTGTGTTTCTTCGTTGTTTGCTTTGTGAAGCTTTAATTGCTTGATCCAATACACGATAAAATAGGCACAAATACCCATAAATACCCAATTGATAAGATTAGCTCCAAACCATGTTTTAAGTTCTAATTTTCTGATAAGGTCAAGTGGAACAAATAAAAAATCCACAAAAAGAGTCTGAATTCCTTCGAAAAATGCTTTCATTTTTAAACAAGTGTTATATTTACATTCACAAAAGTATAAAATATACTCATGATTACAAGCTTTTTTAAAAAATCTACACCATTAAATTATTCTTTATTGATAATTTCGATGCTGTTTTTTTATTTTTCTTACCAATTCAAATTAGAAAATGGCCTCAATACACTCTTGCTTTTTTTCTATAAAACGGGTTATTTAGTACTGATTGCTACCTGTTTCTTAATAATTAATTTTGTTGTTAAAAGAAACAGCCTCACAAAAGACAGCAGTTTTGCTATCTTTTTTTATTTTATTTTCTTGTTGTTTTTTCCTTCAATATTTAACAACCCCAAGGTATTAATTGCTAATTTTTTCTTGCTGCTTGCTTTAAGAAGATTGATTTCATTACAAACATTAAAGTTTCCGAAAGAAAAAATATTTGACGCCACTTTTTGGATATTAATGGCCAGTATTTTCCAATTTTGGATTGTATTATTTATTTTGGTTGTCTATGCCTCCATTATTTTTCACGTTTCGAGAGATTATAGAAATTGGCTAATACCGTTTGTTTCGTTTTTTGTTTTTATGGTAGTATTCACTTTGTTTTCGCTCTTCTTTGACACCCACTTACTTCAAAATTATGCGCAATCTGCAGTATTAGATCTAAACTTTTATTTTTTTAAGAATAATTTTGAAAATTTAGCCCTATCCATGTATACGGTCATCATCGTGTTTTTTTGGGTGCCCATGTTATTTGCTACCGCAAACAGACCCTTGAACATTCAGGCTTCATTCAAAAAATTGTTGCTTTCATTGCTGATCAGCGTGTTGGTATTTTTACTTTCTTCGAATAAATCGAGTGATTTATTGTTGTTTTCTTTTTTCCCATTAGCAGCTCTTGCGGCTAGTTTTATCGAATACAATAATTCTAAAATTCAAAAAGAAATCATATTATTTGGCTGCCTTATCATGGCGCTTACCGCCTATTTTTTACAACTATAATTTAACCCCAAAAGCCAAATCGCCCGCGTCTCCTAGACCGGGTACGATGTAATTTTTTGAATTTAATTTTTCATCAATGGACGCAATCCATAAGTGACAATTTTCAGGAAGATTTTTTTCTAAAAAGGCAATGCCTTCTGGTGCCGCAATAGCCACAGCAATATGCACCTCTTTTGGGCGCTCATTTTCGATAATTTTAGAATAAACAGCAACAATTGATTCGCCAGTTGCTAGCATAGGATCTACCAGCAATAAGTTTTTATCAGTAAATGACGGTGCGGCCTTGTATTCTACTTTTATTTCAAAGGCGTCGTCGTTGTTATAATGGTGTCTGTAGGCAGAAATAAATCCGTTTTCAGCTTCGTCAAAAAATGAAGTAAAACCAGCATGAAGCGCAAGTCCAGCTCGCAAAATAGAACAGACAACTATTTTATCTTTGACAAAAAAGGTGTCTTTTGTACCCAACGGTGTTTTGGTTTGATGCGGCAGATAGGGTAAAACTTTACTTATTTCATATGCCATGATTTCACCAATTCGCTCCATGTTTTTTCGAAAACGCAGGCCGTCTTTTTGCACTTCCACATCTCTAATTTGGGACAAAAAATGGTTCAAAATGCTGTTGTTTTCCGACAGATGGTGTACAATCATTTTTAATAAAATTTATAGTTTCAGGTTAAAAGTATAAAAACTATATTTGTAAATAAAATTAAATAGTATGTTTTCAAAATTTGCCTATTCCATATTTGAGAAAAGTATTGCTGATTATCACGTTGCTGACGATGTAAATCAATCGATCAATAATCCCTATCCAAAAGATCAAATAGAACATTTATTGTATTTTAAAAATTGGATTGATACCGTTCAATGGCATTATGAAGACATCATTCGTGATCCAAATATTGATCCCGTTGCTGCCCTTACTCTGAAAAGAAAAATCGACGCATCCAACCAAGAGCGAACCGATATGGTTGAATATATTGACAGCTACTTCTTACAAAAGTATGCACATGTTGCTGTAAAAGCTTCTGCAAAAATTAATTCGGAAAGTCCTGCTTGGACGATCGATCGGTTGTCTATTTTGGCCTTAAAAATTTATCATATGCAAGAAGAGGTGAACAGAGAAAATGCCTCGCAAGAGCACAAAGATAAGTGCCAAGAAAAATTAAATGTGTTACTAGAACAACGTTCTGACTTGTCCACTGCTATTGATGATTTATTATCGGATATTGAAAATGGCGACAAATTCATGAAGGTTTACAAGCAAATGAAAATGTACAACGACGATGATTTAAATCCTGTTTTATATCAAAATAAAAAATAAGATTGACCCATAAAATTCGTCATATTGCTATTTTTAGGTTGTCTGCTATGGGAGATGTGGCGATGACCTCTCCGATAGTTAAAGCACTTTCAGAACAACACAAATCAATCAAAATTACGGTTGTTTCTCGGCCATTTTTCAAACCTTTATTTGACAACATTCCCAACGTCACCTTTTTTGCTATTGATTTAAACCAAAGACACAAAGGGTTTTTAGGTCTTTTTCGTTTGTTTTTTGATTTAAAAAAATTAAACATAGATGCTTTTGCAGATTTGCACAATGTGTTGCGATCCAAAATGGTTCGTTTATTATTTGTTTTGACTGGAAAAAAAACAGCGGCCACTGACAAAGGAAGATCGCAAAAGAAAGCATTAATTAGATCTGTTAATAAAATATTTAAGCCTGTTAGCTCAATGTTTGAAAGACATCTCGAGACATTTCAAAAATTAGGACTTGATATCAACTTAGAAAATCCAACATTTTATACATTTCCTTTAAATGCAGAAATTAGTGCAATAACAGGAGAAAAAACGAATCATAAATGGATCGGAATAGCTCCTTTTGCGCAATATGATAGCAAGGTATATCCGCTTGATTTGATGCAACAAGTGGTTGATGAAATCAGTCAAAACCCATCGTTCAAAATATTTTTATTTGGAGGAGGTGCAAAAGAAATCGCTTTATTGAATTCGCTAGCTTCTTCTCATAAAAATTGCTTAGTTGTAGCCGGGAAGTTAGATTTTACTCAAGAAATAGAACTCATTTCAAACCTAGACGTTATGTTGTCGATGGATAGTGGGAACGGACATATTGCAGCCATGGTGGGTAAAAAAGTAATTACTTTGTGGGGAGCTACCCATCCATATGCAGGACTTATGCCTTTTCAACAACCCTTAGAAAATAGCTTAACTTCAAACAGAGATCTATATCCTTTGTTGCCAACTTCGGTATATGGAAATAAAAATATTAAAGGATACAAGGAAGCGATGCGAACCATCACGCCCGAGGCCATCCTAAAAAAAATACATTCCAATCTTGATTAATTCAAGGCGAGAACGTATTTCTATTTATTCAAAAGCTAGTAACTATACATCATCAAAGTCAACTTCAATCTCAGCAGAGGTTGGATGCGCTTGACACGTTAACGTAAGTCCTTCGGATACTTCTTTATCTGTTAATATTGAGTTCTTCTTCATTTCGGCACTTCCTTTTGTGATTCGTGCTAAACAACTACTACAAACACCACCTTGGCAGGAATAAGGGGCATCAATACCTTTTTTGAGTGAAGCATCAAGCAAGGTTTCTTTTTGATTCATTTCAAAATGAGTCGTTTCTCCGTCAACAATTACGGTTATTTTGGTAAGGCCACTATGAGAACCAGCTTCTTTATTTTCGGTTGCTGAGCTGGTAAACAACTCAAATTTTATTTTTTCTTCAGAAACACCTTTTTCTTTTAAGGCAGAAGTTGCGGTATGAATCATCTCCTCTGGACCACACAAATAAAAGGTTTTAAATTCTTTGTTGAGGTGCGTATGATCGATTACTTGATTTACTACGGACGCATTGATTCTTCCAGAAATACTGTTTTCTATTGCGCTTTGGCTAAAAACGTACTGTACAAATAATCGGCCTTCGTATTTAACTTGTAATCCTTGAAGAGCGTTAAAAAATATTGTGTCCTCTTTTGATTTGTTTCCGTAAACCAAAACAAAAGTACTGTTTGGCTCACTTTCTAGAACCGATGTAAGGATCGAAAACACAGGAGTAATTCCGCTTCCGGCAACAAAAGCAGCATAATTATTTGATTGGTTAGCAGGTTCAAAAACGAAATTTCCTTCGGGTTGACCTACTTCTAAAATATCACCCACTTGTAAGTTTCTATTTGCAAATGTCGAAAAAAGTCCGTTTGCTACTTCTTTGATGGCAACTCTCAATTCGCCACTTGTAGGCGACGAACAAATAGAATAGGCACGTCTTATTTCATTCCCGTCAAGCGTAAGTTTTAAAGTAACGTACTGACCTGCGGAAAATTGATACAAGTTTTTTAATTCTTCCGGAACCGAGAATGAAATGGAAATTGCATTGGAGGTTTCTCGGGTTATGTTGTCAATTTTTAATTTGTAAAAAGATGCCATTATTAATATTTTTTACAAAGGTAAGAAATAGCCTATTAATGAAATAATAAACAACTTAGATTTTCCATTCCTATCTCATTTTTATCAACGGCTGTCAATTTGTGACATAAAAAACCTCAATTTATTTTATCATATCAAAAAGAAATGTAAATTTACCAGTTAGTTATACTAAAAAGGACTTTGTTTAGTTACTTTAAAAACGACATTTACATTGAAAACCAAACCTAATATATACCTCCTTTTTCTGGGATTTTTCATTTTCTTAGTAGCTTGTTCTACGAAGAAAAACACCTTTTTATCTAGAAATTCACATGCACTTAGTACAGAGTACAACATTCTTTATAACGGAGGTATTGCTTTAGACAAAGGAATTTCAGATTTAAAATCACAGTATAAAGATAATTTTTGGGAAACACTTCCCGTTGAGCGCATGCAAGTAGCCAAAGATGGATTTGCTTCTGAAAAAACCAAAAACACCAACTTTGAACGCGCAGAAGAAAAGGCCACGAAAGCCATTCAAAAACACTCGATGAACATTGAAGGGAGTGAAAAAAACCCTCAAATGGATGAGGCTCATTTACTTTTAGGTAAAACAAGGTATTATGATCAAAGGTTTGTGCCTGCTTTAGAGGCTTTTAACTATGTTTTATACAAATATCCCTACAGCGATAAGATCCATGAAATTAAAATTTGGAGAGAAAAAACCAACATGCGTATGGACAATGACGAATTGGCCATAAATAATTTAAGAAGGTTATTGAAAGAGATCGAATATAAAGATCAAATTTTTGCAGATGCCCATGCCACGTTAGCCCAAGCTTTCATTAACATCAAAGAAAAAGATAGCGCGGTTGCAAAATTGAAAATCGCCATAGAATTCACTAAATTAAACGAAGAAAAAGCCCGTTATCGATTCATATTGGGACAATTATATGAGCAATTGGGTTACAAAGACAGTGCTTTCGCTGCATTTCAAGAAATCATCGACATGAAGCGAAAATCGTCTCGTATTTATGTGATTCAAGCGCATGCCAAACAAGCCCTTCAATTTGATGTTAAAAAAGGCGATACGCTTGCCTTTTTAAAGAAGTTTGATAAATTATTAATGGATCGAGAAAACCGTCCTTTTTTGGATGTGTTAAACCATCAATTAGGACTTTTTTATGAAAAAGCCGACAACCCTGATAGAGCACTTACCTTCTATAACCAATCCCTAAAATTGAAAAAAGAGGATAAATACCTAGAAGCTTCTAATTACAGAAACATTGCCGAAATCAAGTTCAACAAGTCGTTGTATGAAGTTGCCGGTAAATATTATGACAGCACTTTGGTTGCTTTAAATCCAAAGACTAGAGAGGCTATGTCCATTAAGAAAAAAAGAGAAAATCTAGTAGATGTAATAAAATATGAGACCCTTGTTCGCAAAAATGACAGCATCTTAAATGTCGTGGCAATGTCGGATGTGGCCAGAGAATTATTTTATAAAAAACACATCGAAAAATTAATAGCGGCCGACCAAGAAATACAAAAAAAGGCAGATGAAAAAGCCAAACTAGACGCGATAAAAGAGGCAAATGCTAAAAATGCAGAAGTCAGCCAAGCCGCTCCAAAATCACTTGCGCCTGCTCCAACCAGTCAGTCGGGAGCTTCTGTTTTTTATTTTTATAACCCTACAACCGTTGCTTATGGTAAGGTTGAATTTAAGAAAAAATGGGGCAATAGAACCTTAGGCGAAAATTGGAGAATGGCTAAATCGGGCGCAAATGCGAATGAAGAAGTCGAATTAACAGCCGACGAAAGCCTATCCGGTAATGGCATCCCAAAAGAAGGAGAAAAAATCAACGAAAAATATACGGTTGCCTTTTACACCAAACAGTTACCAACCAACCGAGACACGATCGCAAATTTGATAAAAGACAGAAATTTTGCCTACTATCAATTAGGGATAATTTATAAAGAAAAGTTTAAAGAATATGCTCGAGCAACCAATAAATTAGAAACCTTATTATCCAACAAACCGGAGGAGCGATTGGTCCTTCCGTCGATGTACAATCTGTTTAAAATGTACGAAATTGTTGATAAAAGTAAGGCGGCTGAAATGAAATTGAAAATTTCTCAATTGTATCCCGATTCTAGATATGCTCAAATCATCAATAACTCGGATGCAGCCCAGTCGGTAACTTCTACTCCAGAAGCCACCTTTATGCAATTATACAAAGACTTTGAAAAAGGCATGGTTAGAGAAGTTTTTACGGAAACAAATCTAGCTATTGAACAATATACGGGAGAAGATATTCTACCAAAACTTGAATTTTTAAAAGCCAATATTCTTGCAAAAACAAAAGGCTTGGATGAATATAAAAAGCACTTAAATTATATTGCATTAACCTACCCAAATTCGAAAGAAGGGAAAGAAGCAGAAAGTTTTTTAAAGACCAGAATACCTTATTTAGAGTCGCTTACCTTCAATTCTGAAACCCCTGCTAGCTGGAAAATAGTTTACCAAGCAAATGATTTAAAAGATAAAAGTAAGATTGCTTTGATTGAAAAACTAAGCAAGTTTATCAAGGATCAAGACAATGAAAACATCACGTTGTCGACAGATCTTTATACATTGGATCAAAACTTTATTGTAGTCCATGGTTTTAAATCGAAAGAAGGTGCTACCAATGCCTCAATCGTTTTGAAAGAAATTAAAGAATATAAAGTAGCCGACATTCCTTTTATCATTTCAAACGAGAACTATAAAATTGTTCAAATGAAAAAACTGTTTGAAGCCTATGTTTCTGAAGGTTGGCTTTCAAAACCGTTGGCGATAAAAGCCAATAAATTGAAAACCACGAGTACTTCAGAGCCTGAAAAATCTACGAGTGTTACAAAAGAAGCCGTTAAAAACGCACTTAATAATAGCCAGCCAGCCGCAAAAGATAAAACTGCGGCAGACAAGAATAATACTCCACAGTCTAACAATCCTGGAGCCGGAATGAACAATGATAATTTGCCAGGCGGTTTTGATGCACCTGCACCCAACTTGCAACCAGCGCAAACCATTCAACCAGGAATAAAAAAATAAAATCATGTTTGAAAAAAATAAAAAACCCTACACCGATTTATTAGGTAAAACCAATAGAATTGTAGAAGGAACCGCAATTAAAGGAAACATACTATCGTCTGCCGATTTTAGATTGGACGGACAATTACTTGGTGATTTTCAATCAAAAGGAAAACTAGTCGTGGGACCTACCGGAAGCGTAATGGGTAACATTATTTGTGAAAATTGCGACATAGAAGGAAAATTTGAAGGCAAAATTCAAGTGTTGGAAACCTTAACCCTTAAAGAAGGTGCTTTTGTAAAAGGAGAAGTAATTTGCGGCAAATTATCTATTGAGCCAGGAGCAACCTTTAACGCAAGTTGCGACATGAGATCGAGCAAACCAACACCAGCACTTAATGCAACCGAACAAACAGAAGAATAAGTGGCTGGCCCTTATCAACATACCGTTGCAAATGGGGGTCGTTATTTTTGTATTTTCTTATTTGGGTCAATGGTTGGATGCAAAATACCCCAATGCAGACAATTATTACACTAAAGGCGTCACGATGTTTGGGGTCTTTTTGGCATTATATAATGTGTACAGGCAAGTAAATGATTTAAATAATCAGGATTAATTAGGAATGAAAATCAATTTTATTAAATCCATCGGTTTCAATCTAGCTATTGCCTTATTTTTATATTTGAGCCATAATATTGTTTTTCAAAAAACACTTCAAGCCTATCATTTTACCTTAGAATCCACCTATCTTTTTTTTGCCGGTTTTTTAGTGATTATCACCACCACCACACATATTATTAACCAAAAAAACAAAGACATTGTGGGATTGGTATATTTATTAATTACAGGGGTAAAATTAATATTGACGTACATTCTGTTCAAATCAGCAATTGATTCTAGCAATAAAAATACGGAGGAAAGACTCATGATTTTTGGACTTTTTATTCTATTTTTGCTAATAGAAACGGTTAGTACAATTAGGTTATTGAATAAAAAGCAATAATAAGGTATAAAATACATTAATTTGATTAAAAAAAATCAATTATCTATTTGAAATAGTAATAAAAAATGTACCTTTGCACCAAATTTTAGAAACCTTAAAATTTAAGTAAAATAAAGATATGGTGATTTCAAAAAAACCACTCCATTTTATTGCCGCGTTATTCATAGCATTTATGCCATTGATTTCGAGTGCAAATACTACAAATGACACAACTAAAGTTGAAGCCCACGCGACTGCAACTAAAGAAGTTTCTCATGAAGAAAAACACGCTGAACCAGCAACTCAAAAAGAAAAAATTAAGGAGTTCATCAACCATCACTTATTAGATTCTCATAGTTTTAATTTCAATGCAAACGAAGAAACAGGAGAACATTATGGTTTTTCATTACCTATCATTTTATGGGATAATGGTTTTCAAGTATTTTCATCATCAGAATTCCATAACGGAGAAAAAGTAGCGGAACACAATGGAAATTTTTATGTGTTACATCATGAAAAAATCTATAAAGTAGCCGATGCTTCAGGAGAATTAAACGAAGAGCATGGACACCCTACCAATGTTAGACCATTAGATTTATCTATTACTAAAAGTGTTTTGGGAATCATTGGAACAGCATTATTGATGTTTTTCTTATTCACAGGTTTGGCAAAATCATATGGTAAAAATGGTGGTATTGCTAAAGGTGCTGGAAGATTTTTTGAACCATTGGTTATTTACATTAGAGATGAAATGGCCATTCCTAATATTGGAGAAAAGAATTATAAAAAATACATGAGTTACTTATTAACGGTGTTTTTCTTTATTTTCTTTTTAAATATTTTAGGATTAACTCCTTTTGGATTCAACATTACAGGAAATATTGCTATTACATTTTCTTTGGCAATTTTGACTTATTTAATTACCACTTTTACAGCAAATAAAAACTATTGGAGTCACATGTTGTGGATGCCAGGAGTGCCTGTATTATTAAAACCATTTTTGGCATTGATCGAATTGCTAGGAACGATAATCAAACCGTTCTCATTAATGATTCGTTTGTATGCAAACATGTTGGCGGGTCACGTGGTATTAATGAGTATCATTGCCTTGATGTTTTTCTTTAAAAGTTGGATTGGAAGTCCATTGTCTTTTGCTTTGGCATTTTTCCTTTCAATCTTAGAGATCTTAGTAGCATTTTTACAAGCGTATATTTTCACAATGTTAACTTCTTTATATTTTGGAGCTGGAAACGAAGAGCACCACCATGAAGAAGCACATCACTAAGGACTTTTGGCTAACGCCTTTTGTCTTATAAAAATGAATGTTTAATTTTTAATATATATATTATGCAAATTCCAGAAATTGTTGGAGCAGGATTAATTGTAATCGGAGCAGGTTTAGGTATTGGTAAAATTGGTGGTTCAGCAATGGACGCAATTGCACGTCAACCAGAAGCTTCAGGAAAAATCCAAACGGCTATGATTATTGCAGCCGCTCTTATTGAAGGTATTGGTTTCGCTGCTTTATTCGCGAAATAATAACAAACAGAACAATAGTTATAACGGTTGGTTATAACTATTGTTTATTTTATTTATTAAAAAATTAATTTAAAGATAGTATGGAAAAGTTAATAAATGATTTTTCATTTGGATTGTTTATTTGGCAAATAGTAATATTTGTTGGATTGATTCTATTATTAAAAAAATTCGCTTGGAAACCAATTCTTGACGCAGTTAACGAAAGAGAAGAAGGAATCAAAAATGCATTATTATCAGCTGAAAATGCTAAAAAAGAAATGCAAAATCTTCAAGCAGATAATGAAAAATTAATTGCAGAAGCAAGAGCGGAACGCGAGTCAATGTTGAAAGACGCTCGTGAAATCAAAGAAAAAATGATTGCTGATGCCAAAGCAGAAGCAAGTGCTCAAGGTGAGAAAATGATTGAACAAGCGAAAGCAGCGATTGCATCAGAAAAAAATGCAGCCATGGCCGAATTGAAAAATCAAGTTTCTTCTTTGTCATTAGAAATTGCAGAAAAAGTATTAAGAGACGAATTATCTAACAAAGAATCTCAAACCAAATTGGTAGAGAAAATGTTGGGTGACGCTAAATTAAACTAATCAATATGTCAAGAGCAGCGATTAGATATGCAAAAGCAATATTAGAGTTTGCTACCGATGCGAATAAAGCAGCGGCAGTAAATGAGGACATGAAATCAATTGGAACAACTATTAATAGTAACCAAGAATTAAGCGATTTCTTATCCAATCCAATCATCAAGCAAGAGGTTAAAAATGCTGCGTTGAAAGAAGTTTTTTCTTCGGTTCAGCCAGAAACTAACAAATTGTTTGACTTATTGTTGGAAAACAAAAGATTTGAAATTCTAAGTGCTATTTCATCAGAATATTCTACTTTGTTTGACGCTAACAACGGAGTTCAATCTGCAACTGTTACAACGGCAATTGAAATGACCCCAGAATTAGAGCAACAAGTATTAGCAAAAATAGCTACTTTTTCAAGCAAAAAGATCACAATTGAAAACACGGTAGATCCTTCCATTATTGGTGGATTTATTCTAAGAATAGGCGACATGCAATACAATGCTTCCGTTGCCAACAAGTTACAAGAGTTAAAAAGAGAGTTTAGTAATTAAGATTACCATTAAAGATATATCAAAATGGCAGAAATTAAACCAGCTGAAATTTCAGCAATATTAAAACAACAATTATCAGGTTTTGAATCTGGTGCATCGTTAGAAGAGGTAGGTACAGTATTACAAGTAGGTGATGGTATCGCTCGTGTGTATGGATTATCAAATGCTCAATATGGTGAGTTGGTTCAATTCGACAACGGATTGGAAGCGATCGTATTGAACTTAGAAGAAGACAACGTAGGGGTTGTACTTTTAGGACCTTCTACAGGAATTAAAGAAGGTTCAACAGTAAAACGTACCCAACGTATCGCTTCATTAAAAGTGGGTGAGCAAATTGTAGGTCGTGTTGTAAATACTTTAGGTCAACCAATTGACGGTAAAGGACCAATTGCAGGCGAATTATACGAAATGCCATTGGAAAGAAAAGCTCCTGGAGTTATCTTCCGTCAACCCGTTACAGAACCATTACAAACAGGAATTAAATCAATTGATGCCATGATTCCGGTAGGTAGAGGTCAACGTGAGTTGGTTATTGGTGACCGTCAAACTGGTAAAACGACCGTTTGTATTGACACCATCTTAAATCAAAAAGAATTTTATGACGCAGGTCAACCTGTATATTGTATTTATGTTGCTATTGGGCAAAAAGCTTCAACAGTAGCATTAATTGCAAAAACATTGGAAGAAAAAGGAGCTATGGCTTACACAACTATTGTTGCTGCTAACGCTTCAGATCCTGCTCCAATGCAAGTTTATGCACCAATGGCAGGAGCTGCAATTGGAGAGTATTTCCGTGACTCAGGACGTCCAGCTTTGATCATTTATGATGATTTATCAAAACAAGCTGTTGCTTACCGTGAGGTGTCTCTTTTATTAAGAAGACCACCAGGACGTGAGGCATATCCTGGAGACGTATTTTACTTACACTCTCGTTTATTAGAGCGTGCATGTAAAGTAATTGCGGATGACGATATCGCAAAAAACATGAACGACTTACCAGAGAACTTAAAAGGAATTGTAAAAGGAGGAGGTTCATTGACTGCTTTGCCAATCATTGAAACACAAGCAGGAGACGTTTCTGCATATATTCCAACCAACGTAATTTCGATTACAGATGGTCAAATTTTCCTTGATGGAGATTTATTCAACTCGGGAGTTAGACCTGCTATTAACGTAGGTATTTCGGTATCTCGTGTAGGAGGTAATGCTCAAATTAAATCAATGAAAAAAGTAGCAGGAACTTTAAAACTTGACCAAGCTCAATTCCGTGAATTGGAAGCGTTTGCTAAATTTGGTTCTGATTTGGATGCGGTTACTTTAAACGTAATTGAAAAAGGAAAAAGAAACGTAGAAATCTTGAAACAAGCAGTAAATGATCCATATACTGTAGAAGATCAGGTGGCTATTATCTATGCAGGTTCTAAAAACTTGTTGAGAAATGTTCCTGTTGAAAAAGTAAAAGAATTTGAAAGAAATTATATCGAATTCTTAAACAACAAACACAGAGATACACTTAACGCATTAAAAGCTGGTAAATTCACAGACGAAATTACCGATGTTTTAGAAAATGTAGCAAAAGAAATCGCAGCTAATTATAATTAATCGTATTAAGTATCAAGTAGTAAGACCAAAACTTTCATAAAACAAAGCATAAATGTCTTACTACTTCATACTAAAATCTTAATACAATAACATGGCAAATTTAAAGGAAATACGTAATAGGATTACTTCTGTTTCATCCACGATGCAAATTACATCTGCGATGAAAATGGTATCTGCTGCAAAGTTGAAAAAAGCACAAGATGCTATTACAGCAATGCGACCTTATGCCGAAAAATTAACCGAATTATTACAAAACCTATCTTCTACCTTAGAAGGAGGTGTTGGAAGTGATTTTACTGCACAAAGAGACATCAAAAAAGTACTTGTGGTTGCAGTTACTTCTAACAGAGGTTTATGTGGTGCATTCAATACAAATGTCATCAAACAAGTAAAAGTTGTAACCGACTCTTACCCAGGAAAACAAGTGGATGTTTTTGCCATAGGTAAAAAAGGAAATGATGTTTTAGGCAGAACCAATAAAGTCATTGATAATCAAAGCGCAATATTTGACACATTAACTTTTGAAAATGTGGCTGCTATTGCAGATGCATTGACTCAAAAATTTGTTGATGGAGAATACGACAAAATAGAAATCGTTTACAATCAGTTTAAAAATGCGGCTACACAGATTGTTCAAACCGAACAATTTTTACCTTTAGCTCCTATTAAATCGGATGTTCCTGCTTCAACAGGAGATTATATTTTTGAACCATCTAAAGAAGAGATTGTACTTACTTTGATTCCAAAGTCATTAAAAACGCAATTGTACAAAGCAATCAGAGATTCGTTTGCATCAGAGCACGGAGCACGTATGACTGCTATGCACAAAGCTACAGACAACGCAACCGATTTAAGAAATCAACTGAAATTAACTTACAACAAAGCACGTCAAGCGGCAATTACTAATGAGATATTAGAAATTGTAGGTGGAGCAGAAGCATTGAAAGGATAATTTTTAGCATAAATTTATACAAAGAGCCAGCAATTTTGTTGGCTCTTTTTTTTAATTTTAGCATCAAACAAAGAGTATGGAAATAATTCAATTAGAGACCGTTTCCGAAATGGTTGCCCAAATCGATATCCTTCGGTTTTTGTATCCCGAAATGACCCTCGAGAAGTACCAAAACTATCTCAATAGTATGGTTCCCAATGGCTATCAACAAGTAGCCGTTTTTGAAAACAACCAGTGTGTTGCCCTTTCGGGTTATTGGTACAATACCAAATTATGGACGGGACCCTATCTTGAAATTGATAATTTCATTGTGCATCCTCAACACAGAAAAAAAGGGATTGGCAAACGAATCACAGATTTTATCGATGCAAAAGCCAAAGAACTCTCATGTACTTGTGTCGTTTTGGATGCCTTTACAGGTAATTTTACAGCCCATCGATTTTATTACAACCAAGGATATGAACCGAGGGGTTTTCATTTTATCAAAACAATTGACGAAAAGGGATTTTCATAAACAAAGAAAACACTATTTTTGTTTTATTAATTAAGAGCTATTTTGAGTTTATATAAAAATCTATTTAAGCAAACTGCTATTTATGGCTTAGCGACCGTATTACCCAGAATCATTAGTTTTATTCTGAATCCAATCCTCGTATATTATTTGACCGATACGAGCGAAATGGGAAAAGTTTCGGTGATTTTTTCTTATTTAGTTTTCTTTAATGTTGTGATGTCGTATGGAATGGAAACGGCATTTTTTCGTTTTTATAATTCAGAATCCAATAAAAACAAAGTGATTTCAACCGCTACCATTTCTATGTTTTGGTCTACCATTGCTTTTTTTGTGGTATTGTCACTTTTTAGAAAAAAACTAGCTCTTTGGTCTGATATTAATGTTGAATATATTGTTTTTGCCATTTGGATCTTGGCCCTCGACGCCCTAGCAATCATTCCTTTTTCAAAAATAAGAGCCGAAAAAAGACCTTTAAAGTATGCTATAATAAAGGTTTCAAACGTATTGATCTATGTGTTATTAAATGTCTTTTTCTTGGCATTTTTACCCAAATTAGCGGCTAATTCCAACAGCATATTCCTACAAACAATTTATTACAGTGACTTTCAAATTGGTTATGTTTTTATTTCTGGATTGTTGGCAAGTTTAACCACTTTGTTGTTCGTTTTACCTGATTATTTTAGAATAAAATGGCAATTTGATGTAGTGCTTTGGAAAAAAATGATGCAATATGGCTTGCCAATATTAGTAGCCGGAATTGCCTTTGCCATCAATGAGCACTTTGATAAAATCCTATTGGATTGGATGCATGTTGATATGGCTGACATTGGCGCCTATTCTGCTTGTTATAAAATTGGAATGTTCATGGTGTTGTTTAGAACGGCCTATACCTTAGGAATTGAACCCTTTTTCTTTAGCCATTCTAGTAACGAAAATGCACCCCAAACCTATGCTACCATTACTAAATATTTTGTCATTTTTGGATCTTTCATTTGCTTGGGTGTTATTGTTTTTGCCGATGTATTAAAATTAATATTAGTGCCAAAAGAAACCTATTGGTCTGCCATGAATGTAGTACCATTGATTGTTTTGGCCAACTTCTTTTTAGGAATATACACCAATTTATCGGTATGGTACAAACTAATTGATAAGACGAGAATTGGGGCCTATATATCCCTTGTGGGGGCTTTAGTTACTCTCGTGTTAAACATTTTGCTAATTCCAATATTGAGTTATATGGGTTCGGCAATTGCAACGATCATTGCGTATGGCTCCATGATGTTGATTTCTTATGCAATGGGACAAAAAAAGTATCCCATTCCGTATGATAATAAAGCGATATCTACCTATTTAGGTTTAGCAGTTGTACTTTCTGGAATTTCATTCTACATCCCTATTTTACGAGAGACCTACATTTTTGGTATTGCGTCTATCTTGTTTTTTGCTTACTTTGTATACCGAAACGAAAAAGAAACCCTGTTAAAAATCATCAAACGAAAAGTATAAATTATGACCATCAAGATCATTAATACATCCAGTCACGCGTTGCCTAATTATGAGACCATTGCTTCGGCAGGGATGGATATACGTGCGAACATAGAAGCTCCCATTACCCTAAAATCATTGGAACGTACCATTGTAAAAACGGGTCTTTTTATAGAATTACCCATTGGATATGAAGCACAAGTCCGCCCTAGAAGTGGCTTAGCTGCCAAAAAAGGAATCACCGTACTAAACTCGCCCGGAACTGTAGACGCAGATTATAGAGGAGAAATTGGTGTCATCTTAGTAAATTTATCACAAGATGATTTTGTCATCGAAAATGGAGAACGCATTGCTCAATTGATCATTGCAAAACACGAACGCGCCGAATGGCTTGAAGTAACCGAATTGTCAGAAACCTCAAGAGGCGAAGGCGGGTTTGGTAGCACAGGAGTGAAGTAAAACGTCAACATTCAAAATTCCAAGTTGAATAGTCAATTTTAAAGAACGGAATTTGAAGAAAAATTAAAAAATATGAAAATAATTGTACCCATGGCTGGACGCGGATCAAGATTACGTCCACACACCTTAACCATTCCAAAACCCTTAATTCCTATTGCAGGAAAACCAATTGTACATCGTTTGGTTGAAGATATAGCTGGAGTTTTAAATCAGCAAATAGATGAAGTTGCCTTTATTATCCACGAGAGTTTTGGTGCAAAAGTTGAAGAAGATTTATTAGCCATTGCCCAAAAATTAGGCGCAAAAGGAACCATTTATTATCAAAATGAAGCGCTAGGTACCGGACACGCCATAATGTGCGCCAAAGACTCTTTAAGTGGCCCAGCAGTCATTGCTTATGCCGATACTTTAATTCGTGCCGACTTTGATTTGGATACGTCAGCCGACAGCGTTATTTGGGTGAAACAAGTAGATCAACCAGAGGCTTTCGGAGTGATTAATTTGAATGAAAAGAATGAAATCATCGAATTGGTCGAAAAACCAAAGGAATTTGTCTCGGATTTAGCTGTGATCGGAATCTATTATTTCAAAGATGTAGCCGTATTGAAAAACGAACTTCAGTCGGTTTTAGACAACAACATCATTCATGGTGGAGAATATCAAATTAATGACGGAATTAAGCAAATGATGGCCAAAGGAATGAAGTTTGTTCCAGGTAAAGTAGACGAATGGATGGATTGCGGAAATAAAAATGTTACCGTAGAAACCAATACGCGCATGTTAGGTTTTTTACATAATGACGGCGAACATTTGATTGATTTTGATGTTAAACAAGAAAACAGCAACATCATTCCTCCTTGTTATATTGGAAAAAATGTAGTGCTACGCAACGCTACAGTAGGGCCAAATGTTTCATTGGGCGATGGGTGCCATGTATCAAATTCGAAAATAACAAACAGTTTGATTCAAACGCATTCACATATTGCAAATGCTACATTAGATAACGCAATGATTGGTAACCACGTTAATTTTGACGGAAATTTCACCAGTGTAAGCATCGGGGATTATTCTGTTTTAGAATAAAAATGACAAAAAAAGTAAGTTTCATAGCTCTGTTCCTATTGTTTGTTTTGCCCATAAAAATGTTGGCGCAAGACGAAGGGCTTGAACTTGCCAGTATTTCAGATGAATTTGAAAACTATTACTACGAATCGATCAAACAAACAGGCATTGAAAATTTTGACAAAGCAATTCTTGAATTAGAAAAATGTGCGCAGTTGCAACCCAACAACGAAGTCGTTTATTTTTTGTTAGGAAAGAACTATTTGTATCAAAAAAACCATGAAGAAGCCTATCAAAATTTTCAAAAAGCAGCCGAACTAAACCCGGCAAATAGGTGGAATTGGGTTGGAATGTACGACGCTTGTTATGAGTCGAGAGATTTCGTGAAAGCAATTCCAATTGTTCAAAAACTGGTAGAATTTAAGTCAGAATACAAAGAAGATTTAACTTCGTTGTATATGAACACGCAGCAATTTGACAAAGCATTGGAATTAATCAACGCATTGAACCTAGAAACAGGAACGACCGAAAAAAGGGATAATTACAAACTTCAAATATTACAAGACGTCAAATACCTTGGTCCAGAAAAAGATAATTTATTAAAATTAATACGATCCAATCCCAAAGAAGAAGAAAATTACATCGCATTGATCTATTTGTATTCCAAAAGCAATCAGGAAGAAAAAGCCAATGAAATAGCGAAACAACTTGAAAAAGAAATTCCAACTTCTGATTGGGCACAAGTGAGTTTGTTTAAATTTCATCTGAACAACAATGACAGTTCCAAAGCGGTTTTGTCCATGAATAAAGTGCTAAAGAGCGAGAAAATTGATAAAAAAATCAAGCACCGAATCTTTAACGAATTTCTCATTTTTGCGCAAGCCAAACCAGAATTAGAAGCCGATTTGGAGAAAGCAATACAGTATTTTGAAAATGATAAAGAAGTAAAAGTTGCGAAAGAAATAGGGAAATTTTTTCAAGCTAAAAAAAATCCTACCAAAGCCATTAAGTTTTATCGAATCCACCTCAATGCTGTAAAAGATGATATTGAAACCGTTCTTTTGTTGCTTCAGGCCTATACCGAAAATGGACAATTTGCAGAATTGGAAGCAATGAGTCAAGAACAGCTTCAAATGTATCCAACCCAACCAGAATTGTATTATTACAACGGACTTGCCAACAACCAACTTCAATTGTATAAAAAAGCAAAAGATGTTTTAGAATCTGGGGCCGATTTTGTAATAGATAATGTAACTTTGGAAATTAATTTTATGATCCAATTGGGCGAGGCTTTTAGCGGAATGGGTGATTCAAAAAAGAAGGAATATTACTTTAAAAAAGCCAACGATTTGATAATTAAAGCCAAAAAATAATGAAAAGATTGATCGTCTTAGCGTCTTTTTTTGTTTTGTTTTCATGTAAAACAAAAGCAGTTGTGGTTCCGCCTGAAGTAGGGGCAACAACTTCGGCAGACGCTGTAATAAGCAATTACAATCACAATAATATTGACTTTTCTACATTATATATCAAAGCCAATGTAAAATATCAAGACGACAACCAATCGCAAAGCGTAACGGCTGATATTAAAATTCAAAAGGATCAAAAAATCCTGATTAGCATTCGCTTTTTAGGAATAACAGTTGCCAAAGCATTGATTACGCCTAGTTCGGTTCAATATTATGAAAAACCAGGCAGTCATTATTTTGAAGGAGATTATTCAATGTTAAGCCAATGGATTGGAACCGATCTAGATTATAGCAAAGTTCAAAATATGTTGTTGGGTAAAGCATTAGATGACATCACTAATAAAAAATACAAGGTCGAAATGACGGATTCGTTATGTAAGTTGGAAGACAACGCAGATCCTTTTACCTTGAAAGCCTTTTATTTGGAAAATGAAAGCGGAAAAGTGGTTAAAGAGACCATAGAGCAGCCCAATAAATCAAGACGAATGCAACTGGTATATCCAGAGTATCGACAATATGAACAAATGTATTTGCCTCAATCTTTTTCGATTAATGCCAGTCAAAACAACAAAAACACAACGATTGACGTTGAATACAAATCGATCGTAAAAAACGAGGAACTTAGTTTTCCTTACAGTGTTCCAGAAGGATATGAACAAATAACAATAGCTGATTAGCCAGCCTCATTAAAAATATAAAAATGCAAAAATATAGTTACACTATTTTATTTCTATTGGTAAGTTTGGTTTCTTTCGGGCAACTGACACAAGAACAATTAGAGCAAAGAAAGGCACAACTTCAAGAAGAAATTCGTGAAAAAGAGCTGCTGCTTCAAGATGTTCGTAAAAAAGAAAAATCGGCAGTAAAACTACTTGATATTCAAAAACAAAAAATTGGATTAAAAGAAAAACTAATCAATACCACTGCAAAACAAACCAAATTGCTTTCGGATGATATTTATACCAATCAATTAAAAATCAATCAATTAAAAAAGGAGTTGGTTGTTTTGAAAGAAGACTATGCCGCCATGATTTTGAAATCGTACAAAAGCCGATCTCAACAGAGTAGAGCCATGTTTTTACTGTCATCAGAAAATTTCACCCAAGCCTATAAACGATTGCAATACATGAAGCAATATGCTAATTATAGAAAAATGCAGGTGGAAGAAATCAAAGAAAAAACCACAAAACTAGACGTTTACAATCAAACATTGTCAGGTCAGAAAACCGAGAAAGAAAAATTACTTTCAGAACAAGAACAACAAAAGCAAGACTTAGTTAAAGAAAAGGCAGAGCAAGAAAAGATCGCGAATAGTTTGAAGAAAAGCAAAAACCAAATTGCTACAGAAATCAAGCAAAAACAGAAAGAATCTAAAAAAATTGATGCGCAAATCAATAGATTAATCAAAGAAGCCATTGCAGAAGCAAACAGAAAAGCGGCTGCGGCTAAAGTAAAAGCCAATCCAAAAACAACCACGGCCGCCGAAACCAAATCGATCCAAACTTCTGCCAAAATTGTATTGACTCCCGAAGCGCTTTTGGTGTCTAATAATTTTAAAGCTAACAAAGGAAGATTGCCTTGGCCAGTAGAAAAAGGAGCCATCACCTTAGGTTATGGTAAACAAGCGCATCCTGTATACAAATCGCTTGAAATTAATAACAGTGGACTCGAAATAACAACAGAAAGTGGTTCTAACGCACGTGCTGTCTTTTCGGGCGAAGTAATCAAGGTAATTGTTATTTCTCCTGTAAACAAAGCCGTAATGATCCAACATGGGGATTATTTCACGATCTATCAAAATTTGAGCAGCATATCGGTTGCACCAGGTGAAAAAGTGAGCACCAAACAATCCATCGGTAAAATTAGAACCAATCCGGAAGGGAAGGCTGTGTTGAAATTCATGATTTCTCAAAACACCACGTATGTCAATCCTTCTTCTTGGTTGAATAGATAATAAAAAATCCGTCATAAAGACGGATTTTTTATTTATACAAACAACGCTTTTAATTCGGTTGCTTCGTGCGGGTTTAATTTTCCGGCCAAAACAAGGCTGAGTTGTTTTCTACGTAAAGCCGCATCAAATCGTTTTTTCTCTTCTTCTGTTTCTGGGACAATTTGCGGAACTTCAACAGGATGCCCTGTTTCATTTACTGCTACAAACGTGTAGATTGCTTCGTTTGCTTTTGTTCTGTTTCCAGATTCTCTATCTTCTATCCAAACATCAATAAAGATCTCCATAGATGATGTAAAAGCTCTAGAGACTTTTGCTTCTACCGTAACCACACTACCCAACGGAATAGCTCGGTTAAAAGCAACATGATTCACAGAGGCCGTAACCACAATTCTGCGCGAATGTCTTCGTGCCGCAATACTGGCTGCGCGGTCCATTCTTGCAAGTAATTCGCCCCCAAATAAGTTATTTAACGGATTGGTTTCACTTGGCAAAACCAAATCGGTTAAGATGGTTAAGGATTCTGATGGATGTTTCGGATTCATGTTTTTTTTACAAAGGTAAAATAAAAAACGAGTACTTTTAGACTTGTCTTTATCATCGTTGCGAGCTATCAATTTTGGAAACATTAGAGCAAAAAAAAAGTGTTAGAAAACTAACACTTGTTATTTATAATTGCTCAATCAATAACCACGCATCTGGGTTGTGATGGATTCGTATTTGCTTCATGGCTTCTTCTGCTTCCGAATAGCGTGAATAGCTTCCGTAAAACACAGGATACAATCCATTCTTGTTTTGTTTTAGTTTTCTTGGGGTATATCCCAAGTGAATCAATTCCCTAACGATGTTGTCTGCGTTTGCTTCGTTTCTAAAAGATCCCGCTACAATATGATATGGACGCTCTTTTTCTGAATTATTTACCGTAAGGGTTACGGTTGGAATTGGATTTGAAATCACAAAAGTCGCTTCTTGAATTTTTTGGTTGACTTGTTGCTGAACCTTTGTTTGAACGATTAATGTTTCTTCAGCTATTTTATTTTCATAATAACCTACACCAAAATAACCAAGTGAACTCAAAGCTCCAAGTCCAAAAACAAACACGGCCGCGTATTTCAAAAACGGATATGCTACTTTGCTTTCTTTCTCTAAAACGATGGGTTCTTTTTCTTCAACGCTGCTTTCAACTACATGCAATACTTCTCGCTTGATGGTTGGAGAGACATAAGAGGTCAATCCGAAAGATTGCATCAAATAGTTCAATTGCGAATTGGGTGTAAAAACCAAATTTTTATCCAAGTTTAATGCAAAGTCACCAATGTTTTTTAGCGAAAGTATTTCAGAAAGTTGTAATTTATTTTTCCATGAATTCACTTCATTTTCAATCAATGTCACCGCAACTTCATATCCAATTTTTTCACATTGTGCCACGTGATTAGCCAACAATCCATCGTTGCTTTTTAAATAAGCGTTGAATGAAATGACTTTTTTAGGCGGATTAAATGAATGGGTTGCCTCAAGTATCTCTGCTGATTGAAGTTCTGTTAAAAAAGCTCCAAAACCAGGTACTATAACGCATTGGTGTCGATACAATAATTGTGATATGTAGTGTTCCATCTTCATAATGACAAATTTAATTAATAATTATGGATTTTTAAAAATTATCAACAAAAATTGTTAACAATTTACAGAATGCCTATTTTTGACATTCAATTATACGCCATGCAAGAACAAGAACTCATCTCATTATTAGCCTTATTGAACACGGAAGGAATTGGTGATATTGTAGCCAAAAAACTTCTAAACCACTGTGGAACAGCCGAAAACGTCTTTAAATCGAGCACTTCACAACTCGCAAGTATTGACGGAATAGGAAATACAACCATCAAAAAAATCAAGTCCAAAGCAGGTTTTAACCTCGCAGAGTCAGAATTTAATTTTATCTCTAGCAATGCCATTTCGGTACATTATTTTCAAAGCGAAACCTATCCAGATCGATTAAAACATTGTATTGATAGCCCGTTATTGTTGTTTTCTACCGGGAACATACAGCTCAATAAACATAAAATTATTTCCGTTGTAGGAACCCGAGAGGTTACGTCGTACGGGATTGATTTTTGTAAAAACCTGATCGCTGATTTGGCACCGTTACAGCCAATAATCGTCAGCGGGTTTGCGTACGGAGTTGATGTTGTTGCTCACAAAGCCGCAATGGAAAACAACCTACAAACCATTGGGGTGGTTGCGCATGGTCTCAATCAAATCTATCCCAAATCGCATAAAAAATACGTTTCAAAAATGGAAGAGAACGGCGGTTTTATGACCGAGTTTTGGAGCACTTCCAATCCAGAAAAGGAAAACTTTGTAAAGCGTAACAGGATTGTGGCTGGCATGTGTGAAGCGACAATTGTAATTGAAAGTGGCGAGCGAGGAGGGTCGCTCATAACAGCAAATTTTGCGAACGAATACAACCGCGATGTTTTTGCGGTTCCGGGAAGGGTTTCCGATAAATACAGCCAAGGTTGCAACAACCTAATCAAGACGCAAAGAGCCAATATATTGACTTCAGCCGCCGATATTTTGTATATGTTAAATTGGGATCTGGAAGAAAAAATGTCCAAAAATGGGATTCAAAAACAGCTGTTTGTGGCTTTAGAACCAGAGGAGCAACACGTATATGATTATTTGCTCAAAATAGGAAAACAACCGCTTGATATCATCGCTTTAGCGTGCGGAATGCAAGTTTATAAACTTTCTTCCATTTTGCTAAATATGGAACTCAAAGGATGTATCAGACCATTACCCGGAAAATTATTTGAAGTAATTTAGATTGTTATTCAAACCCAAGTTTAGCACGAACTCTACTCAATACTGAATTGGCCACTAGGTGCGCTTTGGCAGCTCCTTTTTGTAAAAGTGCATCAACTTCATCTAAATGAGACATGTAGTAGTTGTATTTTTCTCTTTCAGATGAAAACTTCTCACAAATTAATTCAAAAAGCGCTTGTTTGGCGTGTCCGTATCCGTAATTTCCGCCTTCATAATTTTGGCGCATTTGAGCTATTTGATCCATTGAAGCAAGCAATTTGTACAACGCAAAAACTTTACAAGTATCTGGATTTTTCGGGTCTTCCAATGGGGTACTATCGCTTTCGATACTCATTATTTGTTTGCGCAATGCTTTGTCATCTAAAAAAATATTGATGATATTACCTCTGGATTTGCTCATTTTGTTTCCGTCAGTTCCCGGAATGTACATGGTTTCTTCTTGTACTTTCCCTTCCGGAATTACAAATGTTTCTCCCATTTGATGATTAAATCTCGAAGCAACATCGCGCGTAATTTCGATGTGCTGCATTTGATCTTTACCAACAGGAACGAAATTGGCATCATACAATAAGATATCGGCAGCCATCAACATCGGATACGTAAACAAACCTGCATTTACATCTTCGAGGCGGTCGGCTTTGTCTTTAAACGAGTGCGCCAATGTAAGTCGTTGATAGGGGAAAAAACAACTCAAGTACCAAGATAATTCAGCCGTTTGAGGCACATCACTTTGTCTATAAAACGTTACTTTGTCTACATTTAATCCACAGGCTAACCAAGCTGATGCAGTACTATAAGTGTTGGCTCTAAGTTCAGCTCCATTTTTTATTTGGGTAATCGAATGTAAGTCGGCAATAAATAAAAAAGATTCATTACTAGCCATGTTTGAAAGTTCAATAGCGGGAATGATGGCTCCAAGTAAATTTCCTAAATGGGGTGTGCCCGTGCTTTGAACACCTGTAAGTATTTTTGACATCTTAATTATTGTTTACCGCAAAGTTAAACACGAATTTTACATTTTTTAACAAAAATTGATTTATTTTTGAACTTATGAAAATAATTAAAATTATTTTTTGGATCCTCTATAGAATCTGGTTTTATATTTTAATAGCGCTTCCAATCCTTATCATGTTTCCTTTTTTGGTTGTTTCCATTTTGAAAGAGAAGTGGTATCCCTATTTTTTTATCATGGCTCGAATCTGGGCACGATTTATTTTATTGGGAATGGGTTTCCGTTATACATTAGAACAAGAAGAATCTATTATACCTTCTAAAAGCTATATGTTTACTGCCAACCATACTTCTATGGCCGACATCATGCTGATGCTTGCGGTGGTAAAAAACCCATTCGTATTTGTGGGTAAGCATGATTTAAAAAACATTCCACTGTTTGGATTTTTCTATAAAAGAACCTGTATTTTAGTCGATCGCAGCAATCCTGTAAGCAGAAGAGCTGTTTTTGAAAGTGCTCAAAAAAGACTCAACCAAGGATTAAGTATTTGTATTTTTCCCGAAGGTGGCGTGCCAGACGAATCGGTGATGCTAGATGATTTTAAAGATGGGGCCTTTAGATTGGCCATCGAACACCAAATACCTATTGTCCCAATGACTTTTGGCGACAACAAAGAACGCTTTTCCTATACTTTCTTCAGCGGTAGTCCCGGACAAATGCGGGTTAAAATCCATTCTTTTATTGACACCGTTGGTAAAACAGACAGTGATCGAAAAGCCATCAAAGAACAAACAAGAAATACCATCCTAGCGCAATTGCTTAGGTATGAAAATTAAAAAAGGAAGTTGTTTTTGAACAACTTCCTTTTTATTAATGATTTACAACGGCATCAAACTCCATAAATTCGTCGACTCCTTGTGCGTTTTCACCTGTCCAAAACTTAAAATGGTAGGTACCAAGCGCCACCGGTCGAAACTCCAAATTTACTTCGACATTGGTGTCTGGGTCTGATTGACAGTTGTCTTGATTCAATTTTATGGTGTGTATTGCAACCGTTCGGGTCATTCCTTCTCGATCATAATAAAAACCGTCAAACAAGTGACAAGTGGATTGTTTTTTATATCGAATCGGAATTTCAGTCACGCTGTCCTTTGCAAAAGCAGTAGGCATGTCTACTTCAAAAACGGGCTTTAATTCACTTGCATATCGCTCTTCTTCTTTAGAACAAGAAAAAAGCAACAAACTCAATCCGAAAAGGGCAATTGTTTTTTTCATAGTCTAATTCGTTTATTAAGCGTCTGCTAATTCTTTGATGTGTGCTTTTATTTTAACCTCTAGTTCATCGGCTAATTCCGGATTGTCTTTAATCAAAGATTTCACCGCGTCGCGTCCTTGTCCTAATTTTGTTTCACCATAACTGAACCATGAACCCGATTTTTTGATGATATCAAATTCTACGGCTAAGTCAAGGATTTCTCCTGTTTTAGACACACCTTCTCCGTACATAATGTCAAATTCAGCAGTTTTAAATGGCGGTGCCACTTTGTTTTTAACCACTTTTACTTTGGTTCTATTTCCAATTACATTTTCACCATCTTTGATTTGAGAAGAACGGCGAATATCCAAACGTACCGAAGCATAAAATTTCAAGGCATTTCCACCTGTTGTGGTCTCAGGATTCCCAAACATAACACCTATTTTCTCTCTTAACTGATTGATAAAGAATACCGTACAATTAGTTTTGCTGATGGTTCCTGTTAGTTTTCGTAAAGCTTGTGACATCAATCGAGCATGCAATCCCATTTTAGAATCACCCATTTCACCTTCAATTTCACTTTTAGGAGTCAATGCAGCTACCGAGTCAACCACAACGATATCAATAGCTCCAGATCGAATTAAATTTTCTGCAATTTCCAATGCTTGCTCTCCATTATCTGGTTGTGAGATGATCAAATTATCAATATCTACACCCAATTTTTCTGCATAAAAACGATCAAATGCGTGTTCAGCATCAATAAAAGCAGCAATACCTCCCGCTTTTTGTGCTTCAGCAATTGCATGTAGCGTTAATGTAGTTTTTCCTGAAGATTCAGGACCATAAATTTCAATAACTCGACCTCTTGGATATCCATTTACTCCCAAAGCCAAGTCCAAACCAAGCGATCCAGAAGAAATGGTTTCTACCTCTACAATGGCTTTATCCCCCATTTTCATTACCGTACCTTTTCCGTACGTTTTATCTAACTTGTCTAGCGTTAGTTGTAACGCCTTTAATTTCGCATCTTTTTCTGCACTCATCTGTATTGATTTTTTTGCCTATTAACTTCGTAAAGTTACTTATTTTTTTCATGTAATTTTAAAATATATAAATGAGTTTTAAACAATCTTAAAATAATTTTATTCTGTACTTTTGTAATCAATTTTTACAGTAAATAACTTATAATATCTTACTATGTTCCCAATTCAAAGAGGCAGAAGATTACGCGTTACCGAAAGTGTTCGTTCTTTAGTTCGCGAAACAAGTTTAAGTCCTTCCGATTTTATGTTTCCTATGTTTATTGCAGAAGGAGAAAACAGTCAGGTAGAAATCCCTTCGATGCCCGGAATTTTTCGACGTTCGATTGATTTAACGGTAAAAGAAGTACTTGAATTATTTGATTTAGGGATTCGCGCGGTCAATATTTATGTGAAAGTAAGTGAAGAGGTAAAAGACAACACCGGAAAAGAAGCATGGAATCCCGATGGATTGATGCAAAGAGCCATCCGTGCCATCAAAACAGCTTGCCCAGAAATGGTTGTCATGCCCGATGTTGCACTGGATCCTTATTCGATATATGGGCATGATGGAATTATTGAGAACGGCGATGTAGCAAACGATCCAACCAACGATGCTTTGGTTAAAATGGCCGTTTCTCACGCACAGGCAGGAGCCGATTTTGTTGCCCCTAGCGACATGATGGACGGACGTGTGGTGCGCTTGCGCCAAGGTTTGGATGCAGCCGGATTTCAAAATGTAGGTATCATGAGTTATTCAGCCAAGTATGCCTCAGCATTTTATGGCCCCTTTCGAGATGCCTTGGATAGCGCTCCAAAAGAAGCTGACATCGAAGTGCCTAAAGACAAAAAAACATATCAAATGGACTACGCCAACCGAATCGAAGCTGTCAAAGAAGCTTTGTGGGATGTAGAAGAAGGTGCCGATATGGTGATGGTAAAGCCCGGAATTGCTTATTTAGACATCGTTCGTGAAGTGAAAAATGCTGTGAATGTCCCGGTGACTGTTTTTCACGTTTCAGGAGAATATGCCATGATCAAAGCCGCCGCAGAAAGAGGTTGGCTCGACCACGACAAAATCATGATGGAACAGTTAATGTGCATCAAACGCGCTGGAGCCAGTTTAATTTCGACCTATTTTGCCAAAGAAGCAGCAATTTTATTACAAAAATAAGGAGCTCCTCCCGCTATTTGCTCTATCTTTTCTGCCGAACACCGGCAGCAAAGGATGCCGCGACTATCGGGGCTAAAACAACAACCATTCGATTTCTCGAGTGGTTTTTTTATTTTGAACCAAATTCCATTATCTTTATCCAATGGAAACAGTTTGCATCAAAACACCTTTAGGAATGGCCACGATCACAGGTGACGAGATGGGTATTTCGGCAATTACGGTTGCCGATGACGGACCTGTTTCTAATGAAATTCCGTTGGTATTACAAGAGGCGGTCGTGCAACTTCAATCCTATTTTGAAGGCAAACGAACAGAGTTTGACTTACCCTTACACCCCCAAGGAACAGATTTTCAGCAAAAAGTGTGGAAAGGCCTCCTTCAAATTCCGTATGGAAAAACCATGAGTTATTTGGAATTATCCAAACAACTGGGTGACGTAAAAGCCATTCGAGCGGTAGCTGCTGCCAATGGTAAAAACCCTTTGTGGATTGTAGTGCCTTGCCATCGTGTGATTGGAACCGATGGTTCACTCACGGGTTATGCCGGAGGATTGTGGCGCAAAAAATGGTTGCTCGAACTAGAAAATCCGAGTAGGCAGCAAACTTTGTTTTAATACGTCGTTCCTTTTTTTTATTTTCGTTGTAAATTAGTTCTAAAATTTATAATCCATTCAAATTATGATCGAAAAAATCAACCTCAACAACATCCTGTTTTTAGATATAGAAACGGTACCAGAAGAAGCTCATTTCAATGCACTCGACGATGAAATGAAAACCCTTTGGGAACTCAAAACGCAGTACCAAAGAAAAGAAGATTTTACTCCAGAAGACTTTTATGACCGCGCCGGAATTTGGGCCGAATTTGGTAAAATTGTATGTATTTCGGTTGGTTATTTTGTCATCAAAGGCGATGTGCGTCATTTTAGAGTTACGTCCTTTTTTGGAGAGGAAAAGAAAATATTGCACGACTTCAATAATTTGTTAAACAATCATTTCAATCAGGCACAACATGTATTGTGTGGGCACAACGCCAAAGAATTTGACATTCCTTTTATTGCGCGCCGCATGATCATCAATCAAATACCCGTTCCCAATAAACTCAACTTATTTGGTAAAAAACCTTGGGAAGTTCCTCACCTAGATACACTTGAGTTATGGAAATTTGGCGATTTTAAACATTTTACCTCTCTAAAGTTGATGTGTAAAATCTTGGGAATCCCTTCTTCAAAAGGGGATATTGACGGCAGCCAAGTAGGCCATGTTTATTATGTAGACAAAGACATCGACCGCATTGTGACGTATTGTGAAAAAGACACGATTGCTGTAGCACAGATTTTTCTTCGTTTTCGACGGGAAGATCTATTGATTGAAGACGAAATTAGTCATGTTTAATTCAAACTCAAATTTCACAAATCAAAGGGTAATAATTTGTGGAATCGGGGGTATATTTTTTTAAATCATTGGGTTTAAATCTATATTTTTACAAAAAAAACAGATATTATGGTATTAAGTAGATTTTGGTTGGTTATTTTTATTTCATCCATCACATTTGTGCTTTTCAGTTTGTTTTCTGGAGAGAGTTATACGATTGATCACCTTCTCAATGGAAAAAAAGACGATCCCATCTTAATTTCAGAAAAATTTCTAAAAGAGCTACCGACTTTTATCCAAGATAGTATTCAAAAATCAGAGGAAAAAGCATACACCCTTAATAGAGACACGCTCAATCTGGATACTACCTACGTCTATAAAAACCAAACAGTAAAAGTATACAGTGGCGTTCAAAAATCAGACGGATTGTTGCCTACTTGCAAAAGCACCTTGGTCGATTTGATTTTACCCCTTATTGCTTACTTAGCTTTCTTTTGCGGACTCATGGAACTGCTCATTATTTCGGGAGCATCGGCAAAACTAGCCCAAAAGTTAAGTCCTGTATTTGTCAAAGTGTTCCCAAGTATTCCTAAAAACCACCCTTCCATTTCTTATATGACGTTAAATTTTGCGGCTAATTTTTTAGGATTGGATTCGGCGGCAACCCCATTCGGATTAAAAGCAATGGAGAGTTTGCAAGAACTAAATCCCGAAAAAGACAAAGCCAGTGACGCACAAATCATGTTCATGTGTTTGCACGCATCGGGCTTAACATTAATTGCCACGTCCATCATTGGATATCGCGCAGCTGCGAACGCTAGCAACCCAGCCGACGTAATGTTGCCGTGTATCATCACTTCTTTCATCGGAACCATAGCGGCGTTCTTGATTGTGGGAATCAAACAAAAAATCAATTTTAAAAGCGCTTCCTTGGTGGTTTCGTTGATGGTATTGATTGCAGCCATAGTTGGATTATTAATGTATGTAAACCAGTTGGATTTAATAGGTAAAAATTATTTTACAAGTAATTTATCTGCCATCATATTGATTCTTATCATCGCATTTACCTTGCTTTTTTCGTTTTTAAAAGAACAAAAATTCACAGAAGCCAAAACAACTGTTTTTGAATCCTTTGTAGTGGGAGCCAACAACGGTGTTAAAACGGGTGTAGTTATTTTTCCTTATGTTTTAGGGATGTTGGTTGCCATTTCTTTGTTTAGAAACAGCGGTTTGTTTGAAATCATTAGCGACTGGATTGCGTATATTTTCTCAAACATGGGAGTAAACAAACAAATTACAGATGCTTTGCCTGTAGCCATGTTACGCCCTTTTAGTTCGGCGGGTTCACGTGGCTTTTTAATCGATTCCATGAATACTTTTGGAGCCGATTCACTAACCGGAAGGTTGAGCAGTATTTTTCAGTGTAGTGCTGAAAGCACTTTTTATGTGATTGCCGTTTATTTTGGTTCGGTTAACATAAAAAACACACGCTATGCATTAGGAACCATGCTTTTGGTCGATTTGATTTGTGTGATCACCGCAATTTTTGTGGCGAGTTGGTTTTTTTAATCAAATGATGATATGAAACAGTTTTTCTTATTGATTTTGATGCTGATCTTGGTTGTAAGCTGTAAAAAAGAGCGTGTAGTTGAACATCAAACCGTGGCTGGTTTTCAGCTAAAAACCAATCCTGTTGTAGTTCTAAATACAGATACCATTTACTTTTCTTATACGGCAGATAATAAAGAACCAGAGGAATATGCCATCATCAAATTAGTGGAGCAAAAATTCACGAAAGACAGCTTAAGCAATTCTAAATTTAGGATTGAATTTATCCAAAAAAAACAAAAAGTCTTTTCTGATTTAATCACTATCAAGGGCATAGAAAAGGGCTCAGAATGGTACGGAATGTATGAAATGGATTCTGTTTACTCTCCTTTTAAACGGCTGTCTTTTGGATATCCTGCTTGTGGCTATTCTCAAGATAATTTTCTCTATTATATTGAAGGTTCCGCTTCATCCAAAATACATACTTGGTTGTCTGTGGGCGACGGCGGATGGTTCAATGATGTGGATTTTTTCCCTATTTCAAAAACCAAATTTGCCTGCCGAACCGCTTCATTTTGGCCAGAAGAAACCGAAACAGAAAACCTGGAAACGGACGAAGAATTTGGAATGCTAGAATTTTCTGACTCGATTGTTTTTAGTTTCACAAAGAACCAATGGAACAAATCGTTCAAAACCCCCAAGGGAAAAGTATACCGAAAAACAAGAATGTCGTACGATAGTATGATTAATTAAAGGAACCAATACAACGGATGCATTTTTTTGAAGAGATTATTATCGATGCAGGAAGAGAAGGTAATTATTTCTTAATCAAAAGAATAGGAATCCTATTCAAATGGTTGATATACCGTGGAAGAAGGCCTTTTAGTCAGATAAAAAACGAAAACTGGAATACCAGAATCGGTTTAATCATCTGTGCCATCGGCATCGGATGGATCATTTATTATGTAAACTATTAAGCTCACTAGCTTTGTTATCTTTCGCTATTTTCCGTAACTTTACACTTTAAAAACTTCATAAAATGGACTTTATATACCAAGACCCGTATCCGATTTTAAAAGACGATACGCACTACAAAAAAATCAGTTCCGATTTTGTAAAAGTGGAACAACTGGGTGCTAGAGAAATCTTAACCGTTGACCCAAAAGGATTGGAATTATTAGCGCAAGAAGCCATGAACGATGTTTCGTTTATGTTGCGAACGGCACATTTACAAAAATTACAAAACATTTTGAACGACCCTGAAGCGACCGATAACGATCGTTTTGTGGCATACAATTTATTGCAAAACGCTGTTGTGGCAGTAGAAGGGCAGTTGCCTTCTTGTCAAGATACCGGAACTGCAATTGTCATGGCTAAAAAAGGGGAAAATGTGTATACTGGAGCCGATGATGCCGAATGGTTATCAAAAGGAATTTTCAACACCTATCAAAACAAAAACTTGCGTTACTCGCAGATTGTTCCGATTTCAATGTTTGAAGAAAAAAATTCAGGATCCAATTTACCCGCTCAAATCGATATTTATGCAAAAAAAGGAGCTTCGTATGAGTTTTTGTTTTTAGCTAAAGGCGGAGGTTCTGCAAACAAAACTTTTTTATACCAACAAACAAAATCCTTGTTGAATGAGAAGTCCATGGAGATTTTTGTTCGTCAAAAAATCAAAGATTTAGGAACGTCGGCTTGCCCACCTTATCATTTGGCTTTGGTAATCGGTGGAACATCTGCCGAAGCTAATTTGGCCGCTGTTAAAAAAGCCTCTGCAGGCTATTTCGATCATCTACCTACTACAGGAAACATGGCAGGTCAGGCTTTCCGTGATTTAGAATGGGAGAAAAAAGTATTGGAATTTTGCCAAGCAAGTTCTATTGGAGCTCAATTTGGTGGAAAATATTTTGCACACGATGTGCGTGTGATTCGTTTGCCACGTCACGCAGCTTCTTGTCCGGTTGGACTTGGAGTTTCGTGTTCGGCAGATCGAAACATCAAAGGAAAAATCACGAAAGACGGTATTTTCTTAGAGCAATTGGAAACCAACCCAAAACAATTTTTACCTGCAACCCCTCCGCATTTGGAAGCTCCGGTTGAGGTAGATTTGAACCGTCCAATGGCAACTATTTTGGCAGAATTATCGCAATACCCCATCAAAACCCGTTTAAAATTGAACGGTACCTTGATTGTAGCACGTGATATTGCCCACGCCAAAATCAAAGAACTATTGGATGCTGGGAAACCCATGCCCGACTATTTCAAAAACCATCCTATTTATTATGCAGGTCCTGCGAAGACTCCAGAAGGAATGCCATCAGGAAGTTTTGGACCAACCACGGCTGGAAGAATGGATGTGTATGTAGAAGAATTCCAAAAAGCGGGTGGAAGTATGATCATGTTGGCCAAAGGAAACCGCACCAAACAAGTGATGGATGCTTGCAAAACCTATGGTGGATTTTATTTGGGATCCATTGGAGGTCCTGCTGCTATCTTGGCTCAAGATAATATTTTGAAAGTAGAAGTAGTTGATTTTGAAGAATTAGGCATGGAAGCGGTTCGTAAAATCACCGTGAAAGATTTCCCTGCTTTTATCATTACGGATGATAAAGGAAATGATTTCTTTGAAAATCTGTAACCCCCATTTGCCTTAACAACAAACCCTGCAAGGTCGTTGCCTTGCAGGTATTATAAAAAACAACATGCCTTTTAAAGAAACTTTTACTGCCTTCTACGCACAAGTTACCTCCAGTTTAGCAGAGGGTACTTTTGCCAAACTTACCTTAGCAAAAACCATTGGCAACACCGATTTAATGAACATTTATGTTTGGCCTATTGTGGAAGAAAACACATTAAAATTGGAGCTTAAGTTCAAGCACCAACAAGAAGAAATACTACAAACAGTAGCCATAAATGAGGCAGAAGCTATTTTGTTACCCTACATCAACAATCCGTTTATGAGTGCTTTATTGTTTACCACCGAAGCCGATGTTGTCTACAAACTCAACAAAAAAAGAGCGGTTAGCATTACCGAAAAAGCACCCACGTTTGCACATGCTTCTACCGTATTAACCGAATATTTGTCGGCAAAATAATATTGTATAGTTTTCGTTCCAGGAAGATTAATCAATGACCATTTCTGGGATGTCACCTTCTATAATTAATTCGGCTTCGGTTGAAGCTATGATGTGCTCTACACTTACTCCAGGGGCGCGTTCGAGTAGCTTAAAACCTTTGGGTGTAATTTCTAAAACCGCCAATTCTGTTACTACTTTTTTCACGCAACCAACACCGGTTAAGGGCAATGTACATTTTTTAAGTATTTTGGATTCTCCAGCTTTGTTCACGTGCATCATGGCTACAATTATATTTTCTGCTGAAGCAACCAAATCCATTGCGCCACCCATTCCTTTCACCATTTTTCCAGGAATTTTCCAGTTGGCTATATCCCCGTTTTCTGAAACTTCCATAGCCCCTAAAATGGTAAGATCCACATGTTGCCCACGAATCATTCCAAAACTAAAAGCAGAATCAAACAAACTGGCTCCCGGTAACATGGTGATGGTTTGTTTTCCTGCGTTGATTAAATCGGCATCTTCTTCTCCTTCAAAAGGGAAAGGACCCATGCCTAAGACACCGTTTTCCGATTGAAATTCGACAGAAATATCGGTACGAACATAATTAGCCACCAAAGTAGGAATGCCTATTCCTAGGTTGACGTAGTAACCATCTCTTACTTCTTTTGCGATTCTTTTTGCGATTTGATTTTTATCTAATGCCATATATTATTTGATGATTTGAAAATTTGTGAAGCCATTTCAAAACGATTTGATTTTCAAATTATTTTTGACGAACCGTTCTCTGTTCTATTCTTTTTTCGAAATGGTCACCTTGAAAAATGCGTTGCACTAAAATCCCAGGAATGTGAATTTCATTGGGGTCCAATGCGCCAGCGGGAAGTAATTCTTCTACTTCGGCAATGGTTATTTTTGCTGCTCCAGCCATGCAAGGATTGAAGTTTCGAGCGGTACCTTTAAAGATGAGGTTTCCAGCAG
>JAGNYR010000007.1:47808-53763 GCA_017984835.1 Flavobacterium sp.
ATTTCATTGGGGTCCAATGCGCCAGCGGGAAGTAATTCTTCTACTTCGGCAATGGTTATTTTTGCTGCTCCAGCCATGCAAGGATTGAAGTTTCGAGCGGTACCTTTAAAGATGAGGTTTCCAGCAGTATCACCCTTCCATGCTTTGATAATAGAAAAATCGGCCTTGAAAGCATGTTCCATGACGTGCATTTTACCATTAAATTCACGTGTTTCTTTGCCAATAGCTACTTCTGTTCCGAAGCCAGCTGGAGTAAAGAAAGCGGGAATTCCCGCTTGTGCTGCACGGCAACGTTCTGCTAGGGTTCCTTGTGGAATCAGTTCTACTTCTAGTTCACCTGATAGCATTTGACGTTCAAATTCGGCATTTTCACCCACATAAGAAGAAATCATTTTCTTGATTTGTTTTTGTTGCAAGAGTAATCCGAGTCCGAAGTTATCTACACCTGCGTTATTGGAGATACAGGTAAGTTCTTTGGTTTGTTTGTTTACCAATTCGGCAATAGCATTTTCTGGTATTCCGCAAAGGCCAAAACCACCAAGCATGATGGTCATGTTGTCTTCAACTCCTTGAAGGGCTTCTTTGACAGATGGTACGGTTTTGTTGATCATCTTAATGAGTAGTTTAGGGTTGTTTGTAGGTTAGCCCAGATAGAAGCGAAAAGCATTTTGTTTCAAAAAGTTGGTTTTTCTTGACCCTAAAAAGCGACCTAAGAAGCTCTTTTAGGGGCTTAGAAAACCCTTTTTGTATCAAAATCTTGTAGCGAATAGCTGGAAAAGCTTCCCTTTATAATCCAAATTCTTCTGTGTTTTGTTCTTCTTCTATGCTCAATGAGTCTACTGGTTTTGCCGCTTTTACAGGCTCCCAACAATCGACTTTTATTGAAAAGTTTTCTGGTTTTTCAAATGGATCTTTTGATATTTGAAGGTCTTTGTCTTCGTAGCATTTTTTCATAAAGTACCCCCAAACAGGTAGAGCTGCTGTGGCTCCTTGTCCGTAAGTGATGCTTTTGAAACGAGCGGAACGGTCTTCACAACCTACCCAAACACCTGTTACCAGATTGGGCACCATTCCAATGAACCATCCGTCGGATTGGTTTTGCGTAGTTCCTGTTTTTCCTGCAATTGGGTTTTTGAAAACGTACGGATAACCTGTCCATCGGTTGTCGCCACTACCACCACCTTCGGTACGTAAACGTTCCCCGCTACCGCCTTCGGTTACTCCTTCAAGTAATTTTATCACCGCATAGGCAATATCTTGGTTGAGTACATCATGCGTTTCGGGTGTTGGCTCATAAATGACAGCCCCATTTTTATCTTCGATTCTTGCTATGAACTGAGGTTTGATGTATACGCCTTTGTTGGCAAAGGTGCTGTAAGCAGCAACCATGTCGTGTACCGTAATATCTACGGCTCCAAGTGCGATCGAGGGTTGAACCGGAATTTCGGAGGTAACACCCAATTTGTGTGTAAGTTCAACAACGGCTTCTGGGCCCGTTTTGTCTATTAATTTAGCCGAAATGGTATTGATGGAGTTTGCCAAAGCCCTTTTCAGCGAAACCATTCCGCGGTATTTTTGATCTGAGTTTCTTGGTTCCCAGTCTTCGGTTACGTGGTGGCGCCCTTTTCTAATCATGAACGGACCATCAATGATGGTATCACACGGCGACATTCCGAGTTGTTCGATGGCCGTTGCGTAGACAAACGGTTTGAAGGTAGATCCAACTTGTCGTGCTCCTTGACCAACGTGGTCGTATTGAAAATATTTGTAATCGATACCACCCACCCAAGCTTTTACGTGACCAGTTTGCGGTTCCATTGACATCAATCCTGCTTGCAAGAAATGCTTGTAATATCGAATAGAATCAAGAGGTGTCATGATGGTGTCTCTATCACCTTTCCAGGTAAAGACGGTCATTTTTGTTTTTTTACTGAAAGAAGCAATGATTTCTTCGTCTGATTTTTCATCGGCTTTTAGTATGCGCCAACGCTCAGAATTTTTCATCGCTTGCTTGATGATTTTATCTGTTTCGTCGTCTGTAATATTGACAAACGGAGCATTTTTGTTTCCTTTTTGTTGGATCCAAAATTCTTCTTGAAGGTTTTTCATGTGTTCCGTTACCGCTTCTTCTGCGTGTTCCTGAATTTTAGAATCGATGGTAGTATAGATTTTTAAACCATCGCCATAAATATCATATTCTTCACCATCTGGTTTTTTATGATCTTTCACCCAATTCTTCATGAAATCACGAAGGTATTCTCTGAAATAGGTGGCGGTTCCGTCCAAATGGCTTTCAGGGTGAAAGTCCAATTTGATGGGTTTCTTTTCTAATATTTCTTTAGCGGTTTCTTCTAAATGGTTGTTTCTAACGAGTTGACCAAGTACAATATTACGTCTTTTAAGTGCTCTTTCTGGGAATCGATTTGGGTTGAAACGTGACGGATTGGTAAGCATTCCGACCAATAAAGCACTTTCTTCAATGGTTAGATTTCTCGGTTCTTTGTTAAAATACACTTTGGCTGCAGAGCGAATTCCAACGGCTCCATTTACAAAATCAACCTGGTTAAAGTAAAGCGCAATGATTTCATTTTTAGTGTATTGTCTTTCCAGTCGAATGGCAATGATCCATTCTTTGGCTTTTTGAACAATTCGAAAAGGTAAAAATTTAGAACCTTCCCCATGGAATAATAGTTTGGCTAATTGTTGCGTAAGGGTACTTGCTCCTCCGTTGGAACCCAATTGAGCTGCTGCTCCAAAGGTTCTTTTGGCATCAATTCCTGAATGCTCATAAAAGCGTTCGTCTTCTGTAGACACCAAGGCGTCTACCAAGTGTTTTGGTAAATCTCTGTATTTAATGGCAGTTCTGTTTTCGTTGTAGAATTTTCCTAATACAACTCCGTCAGAAGAGATAATTTCGGTTGCTAAATTTGATTCTGGATTTTCTAAGTCTTCAAAAGAAGGCATCGCTCCAAACAGTCCCCATGAAGCAAATAGAAAAAATAAAAATACGCCTCCAAGAGTATAAAAAAACAGTTTCCAAAATTTCTTTTGGTAATAGCTGATGTCTTTTACAACGGTCCCTTTTTGAGTAGATTGTTTTTGTGCCATGATAATTATTCTATAGATTCGATTCTAAATCCAACTTCAGTAACTCCTTTTAATTCTTTTTCGCCAACAATTTTGCCGGTTTCTCTTACGGCTTGTTGGATGTTGATTTTATAAACCCCTTTTTGATTGAAAGTGGCTTTTTGTTTGAAAATCAATTTGTTTTCTTTGATATCGGTAAATCCTTCCCCCAACAAAGTGCCGTCTGGATTTGCCATTTGATACTCGAGTGTATCGACTAGCGTTTGTTTATTTGGTTGTTCTAATGAGACAATTAAAAATAGATTATTAAAAGGGAAATCGTTGTTGTCTCTCACATTTACAAACAAATTGTATTTTTTTGCAGCTTCTAATTGAGGCAACTCAAAAGAAACAATGCTGTCTTTATTCCAGGAACTCCCAACCGATTTATATTCGTCAAATACTCGGTTTTTATCGCAGGAAACGAGTGCAATCATTGCAAAAAAGCAGCATAAACTAGGTAGGATCTTCATTTTTCTTGATGATTATTGGTCTTTTGTCTTGTGGCTTTTTATTGTTTCTGTTTTTGTTGTTTCTGTTGTTTGGATTTCCAGGATTGTTCGGATTTGCCCCTTTGTTTTCTTGATTGCCTCTGTTTTCATTTTGGCCGGCAATTTTCGGTTGATTCGATGGGTTCCCGTTTGGATTCGGTTTTTTGTTTCGGTTGTTGTTCGATTTTTTTCTTTTTGGTTGATCAAATCGCGTCAAACTTTCTTGCCCCATAGCATTGCTAAAGGTTGTTTCTTGCTCGGTTACGATTTCAATTGCAAAATCTTCCAAAGCAGAAACTTTGATTTTTTGCTTGTTTTGATCCATGATTTCTTTTACTTGATCAATTTTAAGCACATGCCAACTTGCAAAATTATTGGTGTAGGCAAACCACATCAAGCCTTTAAAAATATCTTGTTTTTGACAAATCGCATCTCCCTTTTCCGTGTGTAATTTGGTTTCAAAATCTGGAAAATCTTTTAATGCGTCGAGATAGGTGTCTAATTCGTAGTTTAAACAACATTTTAATTTACCGCATTGACCTGCTAACTTCTGTGGATTTAACGAAAGTTGTTGGTAACGCGCTGCCGAAGTATTTACACTTCTAAAATCGGTCAACCAAGTAGAACAACACAATTCTCGTCCGCAAGAACCAATTCCGCCCAAGCGAGATGCTTCTTGGCGAAACCCAACTTGTTTCATCTCAATTCGGGTTTTGAATACTTGCGCAAATTCTTTAATTAATTGACGAAAATCAACTCGGTCGTTTGCAGTGTAGTAAAAAATTGCTTTCGAACCATCTCCTTGAAATTCAATATCAGAAATTTTCATTTCTAATTTTAAAGCAATAGCAAGTTCTCTTGCTTTCACTTTCATGGGTTCTTCTTTGTCTCTTGCGTCGCTCCAGATGTCAATGTCTTTTTGAGATGCTTTTCGATACACTTTGGCAATATCTGCACTCAAGTGGTTTACATTTTTCTTCTTCATTTGCACTTTGACCAACTCTCCAGTCAAAGTTACAATTCCTACATCGTGTCCAGGTGAAGCCTCTGTGGCAACAATATCACCAATGCTAAGTGTTAATTTTTCTGTATTGCGATAAAATTCTTTTCGTCCATTTTTGAAACGTACTTCTACGCAATCAAAAGGAGTTTCGCCGTTTGGTAAATTCATATTAGACAACCAGTCGAAAACGGTAAGTTTGTTGCAGCTATCGGTGCCGCAAGTCCCATTATTTTTACAACCCTTTGGTGCACCACCATCAGAAGTTGAACAACTTGAACATGCCATAATTATATAGGTAGTATTGCTAGAAAGCAATTTAAGTTCATAAAACGATTAATTGGTAAAGATAGTATTTTTAAAAAATAAATTCCAATAAAAAAACCCAAAATTCCAGCGCTGAAATATCAGTTGAAATTTTGGGTTTTAATCCGTTGATTTTTATAATAATTACTCTAAAATCTTGAATAATTTATCGGATAATCGTACTCTAAATGGGAGCGTAAAAGTAACTTTATCACCCATTTTTGCCGTTGAATTTTCATTTCCGTTGACCAACATTTTTTCTAAAATTAATTCTTCATTTCCAGTAGTTGGTCCCGAGATTAAAATTTTATCTCCTACTTGTAATTCGCTGTTTTCAATTCTAAAAAGTCCCACTTGTGCTTTTACAAAATAGTGTTCTACTTTGCCAATAAGTGTTTTTTTTATTTTTATTTTCTGACGGATGTCTTTTGTTTTTGAGGCTGTTGCCAATGCCGTATCGGATAGTTCGCCCGAGTGTTTGAACTTCAGTTTCTCTGATTTTCCTTTTCGGAACACTTTGTTTCCTACTTGTTTTCCTCTGCGTAGTTTTACTTGTTCTGCTAGTGGCAAATGAGTGATTTCCAAACATTCTGAAGAGCAACAATTTTCCATAGCGGCTTTACAGTCGTCGCATTGAATGAACAACAAATGGCAACCATCGTTTAAACAATTGGTGTGGTTGTCACACGGTTTTCCACACTGGTGGCATTGCGAAACGATATCGTCTGTAATGCGTTCACCCAAGCGGTGGTCAAACACAAAGTTTTTCCCTATGAATTTACTTTCTAGGCTTTCTTCTTTGATTTGTTTGGCATAATTGATGATTCCGCCTTCTAACTGGAAAACGTTCTTAAATCCTTGGTGTTTGAAATAGGCCGATGCTTTTTCGCAACGAATACCACCCGTACAATACATGACCAAGTTTTTATCTTCTTTAAAGCTTTGTAATTGCTCATTGATAATGGGCAAACTTTCTCTAAAAGTCTCTACATCAGGCGTGATGGCGCCTTTAAAATGGCCAATTTCACTTTC
>JAGNYR010000031.1 GCA_017984835.1 Flavobacterium sp.
GTAACTGATTTTGCTAAATTTCTTGGCTGATCTACATTACATCCTCTTAACACAGCAATATGATAAGACAATAACTGCAAAGGAATCGTGGTTAACATAGGAGAAAGGGCATCTGAAGTTTCTGGAATTTCAATCACATGATCTGCCAATTCTTTTACTTGCGTATCACCTTTGGTTACAATGGCAATAATTTTACCACTTCTGGATTTAATTTCTTGGATGTTACTTACCACTTTATCATAATGACCTTGTTTAGGGGCAATTACAATTACTGGCATTTTTTCATCAATCAATGCGATAGGGCCATGCTTCATTTCGGCAGCCGGGTACCCTTCTGCATGAATATACGATATTTCTTTTAGCTTTAATGCACCTTCTAAGGCTACTGGAAAGTTATATCCTCTACCTAAATACAAACAATTTGGAGCGTCTTTATAAATTTCAGCAATGGCTTTTGAGATGTCATTCGTAGTTTGAAGAGCTTCTTCTACTTTTTCCGGAATCAATTCCAATTCTTGTAAATATCTGAAATAATCCGATTTAGATAACGTCCCTTTTGCTTTTGCTAAACGCAAAGCGATAAGCGTTAATATCGTGATTTGTGTGGTGAATGCTTTGGTTGAAGCTACTCCAATTTCCGGACCTGCATGGGTATAAGCTCCTGCGTGGGTTTCTCTAGAAATGGACGAACCAACCACATTACATACGCCAAATACAAAAGCACCTTTTTCTTTAGCTAGTTTAATGGCTGCCAAAGTATCAGCAGTCTCCCCTGATTGTGAAATGGCAATCACTACATCTTTATCCGTAATAATTGGATTTCTATATCTGAATTCGGATGCGTATTCAACCTCAACTGGTATTCTTGAAAATTCTTCAATTACATATTCTGCAACCAAACCTGCATGCCAAGACGTTCCACACGCAATGATGATGATACGGTCTGCATTCAAGAATTTTTCGATATTGTCTTCAATTCCAGACATTTGGATCACACCTGTATCTGCATGAAGCCTTCCTCTGTAGGTATCTTTAATAACGCTAGGTTGTTCATAGATTTCTTTCAGCATAAAATGCTCATATCCACCTTTTTCAATTTGCTCCAAATTCATTTGAAGTTCTTGCACATAAGGATCTACCAAAGAATCATCTTTTATTTTTCTGATTTTTAACGTTTTATTAAGTCGAACAATGGCCATTTCTTCATCTTCTAAATAAATAGCATTTGAAGTATACTCAATAAAAGGAGAAGCATCAGAAGCAATAAAATATTCTCCTTCTCCTACCCCAATAGCCAAAGGGCTACCTAAACGAGCAACTACAATTTCATCCGGTTTTTTCTTATCAAAAACACATATGGCATACGCACCAACCACTTGGTTCAATGCAATTTGAACAGCTTTCCCTAATTTTACATTTTCTTTTTTCTGAACATCTTCAATCAGATTCACCAATACTTCTGTATCGGTATCCGACTTAAATGTATACCCTCTTTTGATCAATTCTTTTTTTAAGGGTTCATAATTTTCAATGATTCCATTATGAATGATTGCTAAATCCCCTGAATTCGACAAATGTGGATGCGAATTGACATCGTTGGGAACACCGTGGGTAGCCCATCTTGTATGACCCATTCCAATACTTCCTGAAGTTGAAATCTCTTTCGATTTTTCTTCTAGATCCGAAACTTTACCTTTGGTCTTACAAACTTTCAATTCACTGTTGTCAAACAACATGATTCCGGCACTATCATAACCCCTGTATTCTAAGCGTTTTAGTCCTTTAATTACTACCGGAAAGGCATCTCTATGACCTATATATCCAACAATTCCACACATAATTTTCTAATTAGGTTTAGTATAATATATTTTTAATTTCATTCGTTTGGCATCAATTACAGAACTACTTGTGCCATACAAAACAGTTCCAAGTGGGTTCATGACACTACTTGAAGGAGTGTACTTTGTAGCCGGAGCAACGATTGGATTTTTTAACCCCGAATTGGCAACAGTTGCAATGTTTTCAGTTACCACTAACCCGAGTTTTACATTTTTTAAATTAAGATCCGGATTGTTTTTGATTAAGTTTCTAATGTGATTAGTCAACCTAATTTTATAACGAATTCCTTCTCCTTTATCATATTCTGTAGACGTCTCTGACGTTTCAACTTCAATAATTCCACTATGAATCAGTTTGTTAAATTTTGCCGTACTTCCTTTTGTAGCATCTGCATAATAGTCGATAATAGGCATGTTGTTTTCTAAATCATACAAATAAATACGATTCGGTTCTGGCGCATCGCCCATTGCATTCCTATCAATGTAAAAAGTAAGATTCGCCTCATTGATTAACCAATTGTTGTTTCGAATTGCAGTTAGCTCTGTAGAAGTCACAATATCTTCTCCTTTAAACAATTCGATGATGGCCATAGATCCTTCTTGCCCTCTCAAATATAATTTCTCATCACCCAAAATTGGATTGGCAGCTAGTACCGCGTTTTGATAGGTACTGTTCTCATCATTTTCAAATAAATTAACCGAATTTCCAGAGAGATTAAACAAGATAGTTCTTCGTACACGAGTAGCTACGGTTGCCGAAGTTTCGTCGTGATACACCATCGTTATTTTGGCTTTTGAAAAATCCAATAACCCCAAAGCACCTTGGTTAGGGGAATCGTTTGCTGGCTGGGCTTTAAAATACAATCCTCTAAAATATTCCTTAAAAATATTATTGTTGACCAATTTACCAGCTGGTGCATTTACAATTTTATTTTTGAAGAAATTTCGATTCAGTGTCAAGAACATTCCTGGAGCAAGTCGCTCTTTAACTACAGCAGCCCCATTTTTTTGATACGATAATTTGATTTCTTTATTACTGAATTCAAAATTGTCATTTTGTTTCGTGTCGGTAGTATCATTTAAACGAGTTCCAACAATAGCTGCTGTAAAATCATTTGTTTGATCTGAATAATATTTTTGGGCTTCTTGAAAACCAGTTGCTGGATCAAAATCTCTTAAAAAATAACCCGATTCATATACACTTAATTTAAATTTTCCTGCCTGATTTTGGATGGAATCCAAATCATCTTCATAAGTCGTATCTCCTGTCGTGTTGTCTTTTGATTTGAAGGTGCTGTAATAAGGCACATATAAATATACTGAATCAACTACTACCTGAGACGGATTGTAAAAAGTTGGGTCTGGAGAAGACAAGGTTACCTGAGAGACAAAACTAGCCGTTGTTTTTCCAAAAACTGGGTTGTTGTAAAATCCCAAGGCATTGATTGCCAATCCATTCGTTTGAACAGGGCCTGTTTTATGGTTGTAGGCCAAAACGCTCATCGTAGAATCGACTGAAGCCAAATAGTGATCATCCTCACCTACCACGTTGGTCCCAATATCATTATAATCTTTGTCACAAGACAAAGTCAATGTGATAAGAAAGGCGAATAAAAAGCTTTTAAATAAGAAATTAAATTTCATTTTTTTCAAATTATATTATAACATGTTTTTGTAAAATGAAGTATAAGCGGCTGCAAATTCTTCTTTCGGGGTGAAAGGTAAAAAAGGTTTTTTGGAAGATTCTATAAATTTTGTTAAACTTGAAGGTAGATTCTCAGACGCGATGATCACTGCATCCGAATGCTGAATCGAAGTTTTTATCAAATTTTCATAACTTGGCACTTCCAAATCAGCTATTGAATCACCAGGGATTCCATCAAATTTTAACTTATTGATCATTTCAACATCTAAATTACCATCAAACGAAGGCGCATAGATAGAACTTACAATTTTTGTTTCTGAGAAAAGTGCTTCGTCTTTGTAGAAATGTTTCATGTAAACAGGTAGCATCGAAGCCATCCATCCGTGCACATGAATGATATCTGGCACCCAATTCAATTTTTTTACGGTTTCAACCACTCCTTTTGCAAAGAAAATGGCACGCTCATCATTGTCAGCATACATCACCCCTTCTTCGTCTGAAAAAGTAGCTTTGCGCTTAAAATATTCGTCGTTATCAATAAAATAAACCTGAATTCTTTCTTTAGGAATGGAAGCAACCTTGATAATTAACGGCATGTCGATATCGTTGACCACTAAATTCATTCCAGACAAACGAATCACCTCATGCAACTGATGTCTTCGCTCATTAATATTGCCATATCTTGGCATAAATATTCTAATTTGACCGCCTTGATCATTAATCATTTTAGGGACATCATAAGACATAAGAGAAACTTCATTCTCCGCTAAATAAGGCACCACTTCTGATGACACATATAATATTCTCTTGTCTTCCATAAGGTAGTATAATTGTTTTGTTGAAATAATAACGTGCAAAATTACAAAAATTTATGCACTTATTTATTAAAAATAGTAAGTTTGTGCCCAATTACAAAATATAAATAATGCAAATTTTCAATAATAAAGTTGATTTAAATCTCTATTTATCAAATGTCAACGCTCAAAAAGACACCGTAGGATTTGTACCCACTATGGGAGCATTGCATGCAGGGCATTTGTCGCTTTTGAAGAAATCGATTGAAAATAATACCTTTACTGTCATCAGTATTTTTGTAAATCCGACACAATTTAACAATGCCGAAGATCTCGACAAATACCCTAGAACCCTGGAAAGTGATGTCGAAAAAATAAAAACCATTTCAGACAAAATTCTCTTGTATGCGCCGAGCATTTCAGACATCTACGAACAAGAACTACAATCGGAAACGTTTGATTTTGGAGGTATCGAGCATCAAATGGAAGGAAAATTTAGACCGGGACATTTTGACGGCGTAGGGACTGTTGTGAAAAAATTATTTGAAATCGTAAAACCAAACCGCGCTTACTTTGGAGAAAAAGATTTTCAACAATTGCAAATAGTAAAAAAATTAGTAGAAATAGAAAACCTCCCTGTTACCATTGTGGGATGTGAAATCTACAGAGAACAAAATGGGCTTGCCATGAGCTCCAGAAACGAAAGGCTTTCAAAAGAAGAAAGAGCAACAGCGGCGATGCTATACAAAACATTGAAAGAAGCAAAAGAACTGTTTGCTACCCATACCCCAAGTGAAGTCAAAGAATTTGTTTCAACTGTTTTTGAAAACCATCCCCTCATCACGTTGGAATACTTTGAAATTGCAAACGAAACAACACTCGTTCCCTCAGAAACAAAAACGGAAGGTATTTCTTACCGAGCTTTTTTGGCTGTTTTTATCAACAACATTCGATTGATTGATACAATTTCACTATAAATTAAAAAATTAATTTAACTTTGCCGCATGCAAATTCAAGTAGTAAAATCAAAAATTCATCGCGTTAAAGTTACGGGCGCAGATTTGAACTATATAGGTAGTATCACTATCGACGAAGCTCTTATGGACGCTTCCAACCTTATTGAAGGTGAAAAAGTAGCTATCGTTAACATCAATAACGGGGAACGTTTTGAAACCTATGCCATCAAAGGCCAAAGAAATTCTGGAGAAATTACCTTAAACGGTCCGGCTGCCCGAAAAGTTCATGCGGGTGACATCATCATTATCATCTCTTATGCTTTGATGGACTTTGAAGAGGCCAAAACCTTCAAGCCTTGGCTCGTTTTCCCTAACGAAAACAATAATACTTTGAAATAATTTTTGTGAAAAATAAACTTAGCAAATGGTTTTCCATCTTGATTCCTCTTTTCATAGGAATTGCTTTGATTGTTTATCAATACAACTCATTTACTCAAAATCAACTTCTTGAAATAAAAGGTTATTTCAAAAATGCCAATTACCTTTACATCTACATCTCGCTAGCAATTGCTGTTTTTGGAGTAATATCTAGAGCCTATCGTTGGAAATTTTCGATAGAACAAATGGGGTACACGTCTGCTTTTCAAAATAATTTGATGGCCGTTTGTATTTGCTACTTTATGAACCTTTCCATCCCAAGATCGGGCGAAATTTCAAGAGCAGTTGTATTGAAGAAATATGAGAAAATTCCGTTTGGAAAAGCATTCGGAACCATTATCGCCGAACGAATTGTAGACACACTGATCTTTTTCTTGTTTGTAGCTGTTGGGTTCATCCTTCAATTTGCCGTGATCAAAGATTTTATCCTAAAAATAATCCCGTTTGAAAAGCTAATCTATCTTTTTATCATCGGAATCATCGGATTTATCGCTTTCTGTTTGATTTGGGTTTACTCTAATTTTAAACTCATCAACAAATTAAAAGAAAAACTAGCTGGTTTGATAGAAGGCATGACCAGTGTACTGAAAATGAAAAACAAATGGGCCTTTTTATTTCATTCTTTTTTCATTTGGTTTTCCTATTTAGCCATGTTTTACATCACCATTTTTGCGCTTCCAGAAACAAGCAACATTGGATTGAATGCCGTAATCATTGGTTTCATCTTCGGAACCCTAGCCATTGGATTTACAAACAGTGGATTTGGCGCTTACCCTTTATTAGTCGCTCAGATTTTTGTGCTCTACGGCGTCTCAGATACGGCTGGCACCGCTTTTGGATGGCTGGTTTGGACATCTCAAACACTTCTTACCCTTCTTTTGGGAGGTCTTTCTTTTTTATTCTTGCCTCTTCTAAATAGAAAATAATTCTTACCTTGCTAGCACTTATTCTAGCAATCCATTCATTTATTTTCTATGAAAAAAATAGCCGTATTTATCCTCCTTTTCGCAACAATTACCAGCTTCTCGCAAATAAAAACCGACAGTATTTTTTCTACTAAATTAAATGCTTTCCGAAAAATTACGGTATCTGTACCCAAATCGTTCGGACATGCAGCCAAAAAAACATATCCTGTTTGCATCGTTTTAGACGGAGATTATTTGTTTGATATTTTCAACGGCACATTATCCTATGGGGCTTATTGGGACGATTTACCCGAAATGATTCTTGTGGGTGTGGATCAATCTGATTCACGCATGGAAGATTGTTATTATGATGAAGAAACCATCGTTCCAGAAGGGAGTGGTTCCAACTTTTTTGAGTTTATTGGTGGTGAATTACTTCCCTACATCGAAAAAAAGTATCCAACATCCGCTTTTAGAATGATTGCAGGACACGATGTGACTGCCGGATTTTTGAATTTTTTCTTGTACAAAGACAACCCAATTTTCAACGCTTACATCTCACTTGCGCCAGAATTAGCTCCCGGAATGGATGTCAACATCCCATCGCGTTTTAGCAACATCAATAGACCTATATTGTATTACCAGTGTACCGCAGAAGGTGATCTTAAAGAAATCAAAGAAAATTGTGCTGTACTAGATGAAAACATTAAAACCGTTGAAAATCCGAATTTAAAGTATACTTTTGAAGAAATAAAACAGGCCTCTCATTATTCACTTGTTGCCTTCGCGGTTCCGAGTGCATTGTACACCTTTTTTAGAGTATACCAACCCATTTCAAATATTGAATTTCAAGAAAAAATAGTAACCCTACCTTCTGGTTATGTAGATTATCTTACGGCAAAATATGAAGCGATAGACAAAACTATGGGGAGTAAAACAACCATTAGATATAGTGATTTCAAAGCAATAGAAGCGGCGATAGTAAAAAACAAAGCCTACAACGAATTTGAAAAATTAGCTGAAATATCCAAAAAAATGTATCCAAAATCAATGCTGAGTGAATACCATTTAGCGATGTTTTATGAAAACACAGGCGACTATAAAAAAGCCGCTAAATCATACCAAAACGCTTTTCAATTAGAAGAAATTGGCAGTTTAACCAAAGACATGATGCTCGACAGAGCGGAACAACTCAAAACGAAATAATGGCAAAAATTAAAACCTCCTTTTTCTGTCAAAATTGCGGCGCACAATATGCTCGATGGCAAGGACAGTGTAATTCTTGTAAAGAGTGGAACACCATCGTAGAAGAAATCATTCAGAAAGAAGAAAAATCCAGTTGGAAACCCAGCGCTTCATCTGATACCAAAAAAGCGGCAAAACCCTTAAAAGTTGCAGAGATCGATTCTACCCAAGAAGTGAGAATGAACACAACCGACGAAGAACTGAACCGCGTTTTGGGCGGGGGGATTGTACCGGGATCACTCACCTTATTAGGAGGAGAACCAGGCATAGGTAAAAGTACCTTGTTGCTACAAATTTCATTGAAATTACCCTATAAAACACTTTATGTTTCCGGAGAAGAAAGCCAAAAACAAATCAAAATGCGCGCCGAACGAATTACACCCAACGGCGACAATTGCTACATTCTAACCGAAACAAAAACGCAAAATATCTTCAGACAAATTCAAGAAATAGAACCTGAAATTGTCATCATCGATTCCATACAAACCTTACACACCGATTTCATCGAATCCTCTCCAGGAAGTATTTCTCAAATCAGAGAATGCACCGCAGAATTGATAAAATTTGCCAAAGAATCGAATGTGCCTGTCATACTGATTGGGCATATCACCAAAGACGGTAGCATAGCCGGGCCTAAGATTCTTGAGCACATGGTCGATACCGTCCTGCAGTTTGAAGGCGACAGAAACCACGTGTACCGCATTCTTCGTTCGCTCAAAAACAGATTTGGATCGACTGCAGAACTCGGAATATATGAAATGCAAGGCAGCGGACTCCGTGAAGTGTCCAACCCTTCCGAAATATTATTGTCTCATAGAGAAGAAGAACTTTCAGGAACAGCCATCGCTTCAACACTCGAAGGCATGCGCCCATTAATGATAGAAATTCAAGCGCTTGTTTCAACAGCCGTATATGGAACTCCGCAACGAAGTGCTACGGGTTACAATGCCAAACGACTCAACATGTTATTGGCCGTACTTGAAAAAAGAGCAGGTTTCCGACTCGGACTCAAAGATGTCTTTCTAAATGTAACGGGAGGTATCTCGGTAGATGATCCCGCCATTGATCTAGCCGTAGTCGCCGCAATTCTATCTTCAAATGAAGACATACCGGTAGGCAAAGACATTTGTTTTGCAGGTGAGGTAGGTCTCTCGGGTGAAATCCGACCTGTAAATCGTGTAGAACAACGCATCCAAGAGGCTGAAAAACTGGGCTTCAGCACTATTTTTGTCTCCAAATACAACAAAATAGCAACCCAATTCCCTGGAATCAAAATCATTCTGGTTTCTAAAATAGAAGAAATAGTGAGCGAATTATTTCAATAAGAAGCACACGTTCTTTTTTTGTTGACGTTACGTCCCGCTTTCGCCTTTATCTTGCTGCGCAAGGATACCAGCTCTATCGGGGCTAGAATAGACGTATTGTTTCAAAAAATAGAATTTGAAATTCAGCTTACACTTTAAAATTATAGACAAATCCAACCCCAAGTGATTGCTTCAACTGAAGTTTGGGTCCCACAATGACTTGTTCGCCGTTGATTTGTTCTTTGGCTTTGATGTCGTCGTCGTACAACAGGTGTAATCCAATGTTCGCTTTTACATATTTATTTACCAATAAATCCATTTGTAATTGCCAATCAACATCAATGTTTCCAAAATTATTGATGTAATCCGAATAAAAACTCAACCGGTTTTCGAGCAGGATATTTTTCATGACTTCTTTTTTGTGCATGGCCGTAATCAATACACCCAACTCATTTTTGGATTTGCGCCCATGCAACAACAAATTACCATTGCTGTCGTAAACGGCTTTTACTACCCCAAAAGCCCCTTGATCGGCCAAACGTTGGTCTAACACCAATGTACTCTTCGAGGTTAAAGGTGATAAATAGAGGATTATTTTCTTTTCTTTATTGACGTATTCTGTTCCAATTCCTAAGAAAAAATACGCAGGTGCAAAAGGTTTAGATATAGCAATTACTGTATTTGGATAAGAATAACCGTCTGTAAACTGTGTATTAAAATTGAGTTTAGCAGAAGTATACCAATTAGACAGAGAGTCTTTTCTGTGACCAAAAGTCGAGTTAAATTGTAGCGCATCATCGGTTTTTCGTAACCCCAAACCATCTTGCATGTTGACCCCATAACGAAAAATAAGTTCGTTGTTCCATTTGATTTTTTCATCTGCATACCTTCTAACAAAATTACCTTTCAGCAAACCAGAAATCGAGCTATTACCCCCAGCACTCCAGTTCATAAAGGCCATTTCATTCAAATCAATTCCGATCGAATTTTTGGAAGTCCAATGTGATGCTGTATCTTTCACAATAGACGTCACGATATTCTGAGCATAAAAAAACGAACTCGTAAATAAAAAAAACAGGGCTAGATTTTTCTTAATATTCATGGATCTAATAATTAGTAAGTCGAAAATAAGGTTTGTAAACTCATAACGTCAATTCCACACATTTGTTGTTGTTGCTCTAAAGTGCCTTGCTCAATAAACACATCGGGAACTCCCAACATTTTTATCGGATTTGAATACTGATGTTGCACGGAAAATTCAACAACAGCACTTCCAAAACCTCCCGTAATGACTCCGTCTTCAAGAGTGATAATGCTTTCATATTTTTCAAAAATAGCATGCAGGCAATCTTCATCTAACGGCTTGACAAAACCAAAATCATAATGAGAAAAACGGTTTTCAGAATCAATCTTATCCAGAGCCGTGGATGCATTTTTGCCAATAAAACCTGTAGATAAAATAGCGGTTTTAGATCCCTTTCGCAACAAATGCGCTTTTCCTATTTCAATCTTATCAAACGGTTGCTTCCAATGAACATTACTTCCTCTTCCCCTTGGATATCGAATCGCAATAGGGTGCTCAAGACCTAAAGAAGCTGTGTATAAAATAGCACGTAACGCTCGTTCGTCCAGAGGAGCATAAATAATCATATTGGGAACACATCGCAGGTAAGCCAAATCATAAACTCCTTGGTGGGTGGCACCATCTTCACCTACTAAGCCTGCCCGATCAATGCAAAAAATTACAGGTAAATCCTGTAAAGCTACATCATGAATCACCTGATCATAAGCGCGTTGTAAAAAAGTAGAATAGATAGCACAATACACTATCATCCCTTGGGTCGCCATTCCTGCGGCTAAAGTCACCGCGTGTTGTTCGGCAATACCAACGTCAAAAGCGCGATCCGGAAAAGCATCCATCATGTATTTTAAGGAGCTCCCCGAAGGCATGGCGGGAGTGATCCCGATAATTTTTGGATTTGTGATAGCTAGCTCTAATAAGGTCCATCCAAAAACATCTTGGAATTTGGGTGGAATATCTTGTTCTATCTTTGAATAAATTTCACCCGTTTGCGCATCAAATTTCCCAGGAGCATGGTAGGTTACTTGGTCTTTTTCTGCCTGCAACAATCCTTTTCCCTTGGTTGTAATGATGTGTAAAAATTTGGGCCCTTTTATATTTTTTAATCGGTTGAATTCTGCAATCAAAGCATCAATGTCATGTCCATCTATTGGTCCGGAATAGTCAAAATTGAGCGACTTGATCATGTTGTTTTGTCTCGGGTTCTTTCCTTCTTTAACCGAAGTTAAATAGTGTTTCAATGCCCCAACACTTGGATCAATTCCGATCGCGTTATCATTCAATATGACCAACAAATTGGCGTCAGAAACTCCGGCATGATTCAATCCTTCAAATGCCATACCGCTTGCAATCGAGGCATCACCAATAACTGCTATGTGATGGGTATCCAAACCTTTCAAATTGGAAGCAATAGCCATTCCTAAGGCTGCCGAAATAGACGTGGAAGAATGCCCAACTCCAAAAGTGTCGTATTCACTTTCGGACCGTTTTGGAAAACCCGAAATTCCGTTTAATTGTCTATTGGTAGCAAAAACATCTTTGCGTCCTGTTAGTATTTTATGTCCATACGCTTGATGTCCTACGTCCCAAACCAACAAATCGGATGGGGTATTAAACACATAATGCAACGCAATCGTTAATTCAACAACGCCCAAACTAGCGCCTAAATGTCCTTCTTTGGTAGCCACAATATCGATGATGAATTTTCGCAATTCAGCAGCAAGTGCAGGCAATTGCGAAGGTTCCAATTTTCGTAAATCGGAAGGGGAATGAATCGATGTAAGTAGGTTGCTTTTCATTTGTATTAAAAAGCAAATTTACGTTTTTTACAATTAATAACAGGCAATGAAGAATTGTAATTCATCCAACCAAAAATATGCCCTGAAAATTGTATTTTTGTCCGATGGAAAACCTATTCACAGACGAATATTTCATGCGAAAAGCCCTTCATGAAGCAGAAATTGCTTTTGAAAAAGGGGAAATTCCGGTAGGAGCGATTGTCGTAATTGAAAATAAAGTCATTGCAAAAAGTCACAATTTAACCGAACTTCTTCATGATGTTACGGCGCATGCTGAAATGCAATCCATCACGGCAGCTGCGAATTTTTTAGGCGGCAAATATTTGAAAAATTGCACCTTGTATGTGACTTTAGAACCGTGCCAAATGTGTGCTGGAGCCCTGTATTGGAGTCAAATTTCAAAAATAGTATTTGGTGCAACCGACGAACAAAGAGGTTATCAAAAATTAGGTACGCAACTCCATCCAAAAACCACAATTGTTTCAGGGGTTTTAGCCGAAGAATGTGGGCAGCTGATGAAGCAATTTTTTGCCAACCGAAGAAAATAAATTCATAAAAAAAACCGCTTATGAGTAAGCGGTTTTTTATTTATTCTATATCGTTCATTTTAAATGACTCCATGAATTTGGTTGTGTAGTTTCCTGCCACATATTCTGGATCGTCCATTAACTGTCTGTGGAACGGGATGGTTGTTTTTATACCTTCGATATAAAATTCATCCAAAGCGCGTTTCATTTTATTAATGGCCTCTTCTCTAGTTTGCGCCGTTGTAATCAACTTAGCAATCATCGAATCATAATTAGGCGGAATCGTATATCCTGCATACACGTGGGTATCCAAACGAACTCCGTGTCCTCCTGGCGAATGTAAAACAGTAATTTTACCTGGTGAAGGGCGAAAATCGTTGTACGGATCTTCTGCATTGATACGGCACTCGATAGCATGCAAATTTGGGAAGTAATTTTTACCCGAAATTGGAATTCCGGCAGCTACCATGATTTGCTCACGAATCAAGTCATAATCAATTACTTGTTCGGTAATTGGGTGCTCTACTTGGATACGAGTATTCATTTCCATGAAGTAGAAGTTACGGTGTTTATCTACCAAAAATTCTACCGTCCCCGCTCCTTCGTATTTGATGTATTCTGCAGCTTTAACAGCAGCTTCTCCCATTTTATTTCGAAGTTCATCGGTCATGAATGGCGATGGCGTTTCTTCGGTAAGTTTTTGATGACGGCGTTGTACAGAACAATCTCTCTCTGAAAGATGACACGCTTTTCCGTAAGAATCTCCAATTACTTGGATTTCAATATGACGAGGTTCTTCAATTAATTTTTCAAGGTACATTCCGTCGTTTCCAAAAGCTGCGGCAGCTTCTTGACGAGCGCTTTCCCATGCTTTCAATAATTCATCTTCTTTCCATACGGCACGCATTCCTTTACCTCCCCCTCCAGCAGTTGCTTTCAGCATCACAGGATAACCCATTTCTTTAGCTAAACTTTGGGTTTGCTCAAAAGATTCTAAGATTCCGTCTGAACCGGGAACACAAGGTACACCGGCAGCTTTCATGGTTGCTTTAGCCGAAGCTTTGTCTCCCATTCGATCGATCATTTCTGGAGAAGCTCCAATAAATTTGATGCCGTGTTCTTGACAGATTTTAGAAAATTTAGCATTTTCTGAAAGAAATCCGTAACCTGGGTGAATAGCGTCTGCATTGGTAATTTCTGCTGCTGCAATAATATTCGACATTTTCAAGTAGGATAAATTACTTGGTGCGGGCCCAATACATACTGCTTCGTCTGCAAATTTTACGTGCAAACTTTCAGCATCAGCCGTAGAGTAAACTGCAACCGTTTTGATGCCCATTTCTTTACAAGTTCTGATAACTCGTAAAGCTATTTCTCCTCTATTGGCGATTAGTATTTTTTTAAACATATACTTTAATTTGAAAATTAAACAATTTAGCTTTGCTCCGTTCGGCCTAAAGCCTCGAGTGAAAAATTTGAAAATGAATTCAAATAAATACTATTTTTTTTCAAATTAAGACGGATCAACTAAAAATAATGGTTGATCAAATTCAACTGGAGACATATCGTCTACTAAAATTTTAACAATTTTACCTGAAACTTCTGCTTCAATTTCGTTGAATAATTTCATTGCTTCAATAACACAAAGAACATCTCCTTTTTGAATGGTGCTTCCTACTTCTGTAAAAACAGCTTTATCTGGAGCCGGTTTTCTGTAGAAAGTTCCAATCATTGGCGATTTTATTGTGATGTATTTTGCATTGTCATCTGCAGCAGGAGCAGCAGGTGTAGCAGCAGCAGGTGCTGAGGCAGCGATTTGAGGTGCTGCTTGAACAGGAGCTTGTTGTACATAAGTTACTTCTGGAGCTGCACTTTCCAAAGTCGTTTTGATGGTAATTTTGACATCACCTGTTTCAAGTTTTACTTCGGCAACACCTGTATTTGCAACAAATTTAATCAGGCTTTGAATTTCTTTTAAATCCATAATGTATGTTATTTAGTTAATTTGTCAATAATTAATAGGCCCATTTTAAATAAATAGAACCCCACGTAAATCCACCACCAAAGGCAGCAAAAATAAGATTATCTCCTTTTTTGAATTTATTTTCAAAATCACTTAGCAACAAGGGCAACGTTGCTGAAGTTGTATTTCCGTATTTTTGAATATTGATTAAAACCTTGTCTTCATCCACTCCCATTCTAGAAGCTGTAGCATCAATAATTCTTTTGTTTGCTTGATGTGCAACCAACCAATTGACGTCGTCGTGAGTGAGGTTGTTGCGTTGCATGATTTTCTCACTCACATCCGCCATTCCAGAAACTGCGTATTTAAAAACAGTCTTACCGTCTTGAAAAACAGCATGTTGACCATTTTCTACGGTTTCCATGGTTGTTGGCAAAATGGATCCACCTGCATCAATTTTTAAATATTCTCTACCAATTCCATCAGAAACCAAAACCTCATCTTGAACTCCTAATCCTTCGTAGTTTGGTTCAAACAGTGCTGCTCCTGCACCATCTCCAAAGATGATACATGTAGCTCTATCTGTGTAATCAATAATAGATGACATTTTATCTGCACCAATTAACAATACTTTTTTGTATTTTCCTGATTCGATGTAGGCTGCGGCTGTCGACATTCCGAAAAGAAAACTCGAACAAGCTGCTTGAAGATCAAATGAGAAAGCATTTACAGCACCAATTTGTGTAGCCACATACACTCCTGTAGCAGCAACCGGTAAATCGGGAGTTGCGGTAGCCATAATCAACAAATCAATTTCGGCTGGGTTGATGTTTTTTCTTTTTAGTAGGTCTTGTGCTGCTTTGATGGCAAGGTAAGAAGTTCCTTTTCCTGGTTCCTTAAGCAATCTTCTTTCAGAAATGCCCGTTCTTGTCAAAATCCATTCATCATTGGTATCTACCATTGTTTCAAGCACTTTATTTGAAAGTACAAAATCTGGAACATACCCTCCAACGGCGGTAATTGCTGCGGTAATTTTATTCATATTACTATTTTATTGCCTCAAAAAAGCAAAAGTTTTTGAGAGGTTGAAATTACAAAAAAAAATTAAGTTATCTTTAAATTTGAAAAATAATAAAACAAAAAACTCTCACAAATAACGTGAGAGTTTGTATTTTAATAGTAAAATATATTAAATTTCAACTACTGATTTATCGATAACTACTTGACCTCTGTAGTACATTTTACCTTCATGCCAGTAAGCTCTGTGGTACAAATGTGCTTCACCTGTAATTGGGCAAGTTGCAATAGTTGCAGCAGTTGCTTTGTAATGTGTTCTTCTCTTATCTCTTCTTGTTTTGGAGATTTTTCTCTTAGGATGTGCCATTTTACTATATTATTTATCCGTTAATAGTTGTTTTAATTTGTCCCATCTAGGGTCAATTTCTTCTTGTTCAATATTTTTGGGCTTTTCTTTAACCGATAATTCAGTTAATTTCTCAAGCGCTTCTGTTTGCAATGTGCCGTCTTTTATTCCAGGATGAACCCTTTTAAAAGGCACACTCAAAACAATCATTTCATAAATGTACTGCGAAACATCGATTTGATGTTCTCCATGGGGCAAAATTAATAATTCTTCATTGTCATTATTAAAGTGATCCCCAAACTGAACTACTAAATGTAATTTTGCTTTTACAGGCAAGTCAAACATTTCGCTAGTCAAGTCGCACGGAACATGAACTGTTCCTTTTTGTTTAAAATCAAGCTCCAATAAGGTGCTCTTTTTTTCTAAAACGATCGATATTTTGATGTCACAATCTTCAAATTCGTGATAATCAAAATCTGCAAAGAACTTTTTATTTATTTGAAAATCAAAAGTATGTTTCCCTAACTTTAATCCAATAAACGGAATTAAAAATTCATTTGTTACTTTCATCTGATTTTCAATTATCCTCACTCAAAAAATTGAGTTTGGGAGTGCAAAGATATAAAATTATTGTAATTCCAAAAGCCTTATGCACCTTTTTTTGTCAATAACTCTTTTTCTTTTGTTTTTAAAGGGTTTTTTACTAGTTCTTTGTATTCATTTCTGGCATGGTATACATCAATTGCTAGATAAACTGCTTCTTTAAAAGAATTATAATCTGCCGCCCCTTTTCCTGCAATTTCATAGGCAGTACCGTGATCTGGTGAAGTTCTAATTTTATCCAATCCGGCGGTATAATTGACACCGTTACCAAACGATAGTGTTTTGAACGGAATCAATCCTTGATCGTGATAACTTGCAATCACCGCGTCAAACTTTTCGTATTGACCATTTCCAAAAAAACCATCTGCAGCATAGGGTCCAAAAACAAGAATTCCTTTTTCAAAAAGTTTCTTAACCGTTGGCTTCATGATTTCGTCGTCTTCTTTACCAATCACTCCATTGTCTCCCGAGTGCGGATTAAGACCTAGCAAGGCAATTCTCGGTTTGGTAATTCCAAAATCTTGCTTCAAAGTCAAGTTGATGGTTTCTATTTTTTGAGTAATCAATTTTTCGGTAATATGAGAAGCCACATTATTTACAGGAACATGATCTGTAAGCAAGCCCACTCTTAAATTATCTTGTACCATCAGCATCAACGCATTCCCTTCCAGCTCTTGGTCTAAATAATCTGTATGTCCAGGAAATTTAAATTCTTCCGACTGGATGTTGTATTTGTTGATGGGAGCTGTCACTAAAACATCGATCAAACCTTCTTTAAGCGCTGTTGTTGCCGTCGTAAATGATTTTATTGCATAGGTTCCAACTGTTTCGTCTGTTGTACCAAAATTAATATCAACTCCTTCTTTCCAAACATTCAAAACATTGATTTTTCCTTTTACCAGTTGACTCAATGTGTCAATTCCGTGTAAAGGTGTTTCTGAGTTTAGATTTTTTTTAATAAAAGACAAGATTTTTACATTAGCAAAAATAACAGGAGTACAAAGCTCCAGCATTCGATTATCTTCAAATGTTTTTAAAATTACTTCGCTTCCAATTCCATTCAAATCTCCGATAGAAATACCGACGATAATATTTTCTGCTTTTTTCATAGCGTATTGTGCTTTTATTGCTAATTTTGAAATGCAAATTTAGTAAAATAAAACGACAATGTTTACAGGAATAATAGAAACCCTCGGAATCATCCAAGACATCCAAAAAGACCAAGACAATCTTCATGTTACGGTTAGCTCTAGCCTTACCAATGAACTTAAAATTGATCAAAGTGTTGCTCACAATGGGGTTTGCCTAACTGTTGTTGCTATAGAGGAAGATCGATACACGGTAACCGCGATTCAAGAAACCATTCTTAAAACAAATCTAGGCAGTTGGAACATCAACGACGCGGTGAATTTAGAACGCGCGATGAAACTAGGCGATCGTTTGGATGGACATATTGTACAAGGGCATATTGACCAAACAGGGATTTGCAAATCGATTGAAGAAACGCAAGGTAGTTGGCGCTACACTTTTGAATACGATGCGTCATTACATAACCTAACCATAGAAAAAGGTTCAATTACCGTAAACGGAGTGAGTTTAACCGTTGTAGATTCAAAACCCAATGAATTTAGCGTAGCCATTATTCCTTATACGTATGAACATACAAATTTCCATTCGTTTACAGTGGGAACACGAATCAATTTAGAATTTGATGTGATTGGAAAATACGTAAGTCGTTTGCACCAACTTTCAAAATAAGCTTAGATTTTTTTAATCATTTTTGCCGGTACACCTGCCACCACCACGTTATCTGGAACATCTTTGGTAACGACCGAACCGGCAGCTACAATCGCATTTTCGCCCACGGTTACTCCTGGTAAAATAGTGGAAGCTGCTCCTATCCACGCATTTCTTTTGATGCGAATGGATTGTAGGTCCAATGATTTACGTTGGGATGGATCAATGGGATGGTTTTCTGTAATGAGACTTACTTTGGGTCCAATTAACACATCATCCTCGATGGTAATCCCTCCCAAATCAAGAAAGGAACAATCATGATTGATGAAAACATTTTTCCCGATGGACGTGTGTTTTCCAAAATTAGTGTAAAAAGGCACAAAAATCGTGGTGCTGTTGTCCAATTTAGCACCTATAATTTCGCTGATGCGGTCTCTTATTTCTGTAATATTTGTAGCTGTATTTAACTTGGAGGACAAGGCAATGGTTTGCGCCACTTTTTTCCAAAGTTGTGGCAGTTCAGGATCGTTTTGGTCGATAACACCGCCCGCTAACATTCTTTTGAAGAGGTTCATTTACTTTTTATTTTTTTGTGATAAAGATTCCATAATTGGAATACCATTTTGATCAATCAAGGCCTTTTTTTCATTCCAAAAGTTTGCAGCCAAGATTGCAAATGTTCTGGTGATTTCAGTTTGACTAAAATTTTTAAATTCGCATCCAACAGCAAATAGGTCGGAGTTCCAAAAACATAATAATCTTTGGCGGCTTGTGTTTCCCAACCTTTTCCGTCGCAATACATAAAAAACGGACTTGCTTTGTAATAGTCTTTGAACTGGTTTCTATCGCTGTCCAAAGAAACATAGATGAATTCAACATCGAACTCTTTTTGTAAAGAAGTGTATTTCCCAAGTAAAGCGGGGTAATCTGATTGGCAATTTGGGCACCAGCTGGCACCAAAAACGACTAATTTATAAGCTGCTTTTACTTGTGATAACGAATTGTATTTTTGACTGGAATCCAAAACATATTGAGAATCAAAAACAATATCGGGAGCTGTGTTACCCACTTTCATAGCTCTGTAAGTTTCTAACTGTCGTGCTAAATTGGCGTCGATGGTGCAACTCACTTCCGATTGCACTTTGACAGCTAAATACTCTGCTGCTTCAAAAAAACTGTGTTTTTCTAACAACTCAAAAAGATAATCGGTTACAACATTCAACGGTTTTTCATGGGTGCCTAATTTTATCAGGATCGCATCTATCGAAAGTTTCATGTCTTTCAAAACTTGATCAAACGATTGACCGCTGTTTTCAATCAGCCAAAAATGTCCTTCAATGGCGTCTTTTAACAAGCCACTTTTGTACAATCTTGGATCGGAATAATCGAGCTTGCGAAAGGCAGCTATTGATTCAGGCACTTCTTCGGGGCGGTATTGCGCAATGGTCGTTACTGAACTCACCAATTTACGAGTGGGTAAAAACCAACGCGCATAGCTGTCTTTGGGCAATGCTTCTAAAAAAGTAGCTTCTTCGGTATTTATCCGAAGGAGTTCTTGTTGAATGGCCTTCGAAGGTGCTTTTTGATTGGAAAATAACGCTTCTGAAGCATATAATTTTTCTAAATAACCCCATGCACTCAGGGCTTGTTCACGTTTTGTATGCTCTTGAGAAAATTGTTCAAACCATTGGTTTTCTTTGCTTTTG
>JAGNYR010000032.1:0-14598 GCA_017984835.1 Flavobacterium sp.
ACAATGTGATCACCCATCCCACATAATTGCAATAGTGTGGGTGTGATGGCTCCCATACCAGAAGCAGATACATTGGCACTTTCTGTTCCTTCCATGGCCGCTAACGCCTTGTCTAAATACAAATTGCTAGGAGAGGAATGTCTTGAATATAAGTAGCAACCTTCTGCGTTTCCTTCAAAGGTATCAAACATCGTTTTTGCTGACAGAAAGGTATAAGTAGATGAATCTGAAATAGATGGATTGACACCACCAAATTCTCCAAAATATTGCAAGTCTTGAATGTTATCGGCTGGATTGAAATTTTTCATAAACAATAGTTATTTATTACAAAGTTGACAAATTGATTGTGTATTTTCAACACAATCCATAAAAATTAGATAATAAATCTAAATTTTTGTAATTTTTTAGAAAAATGTATTATAAATTACTATTTTTACATCAAATAACCAAATTTTCATTCAATTTATTTTTTAAAAATATGGACGCAATAGATAAAAAATTACTCACCTTACTTCAAGAAGATACCAAAAAAACGACCAAAGAACTTTCTGATAAACTGAATTTATCTGTTACCGCAGTTTATGAACGTGTCAAAAAACTGGAACGCGAAAAAATCATCCGAAATTACGTGGCGCTATTAGATCGGAATAAAATAAACAAAGGATTCGTCGTTTTTTGCCATTTGAAGTTGATCCAGCATACCAAAGAATGTATCATGACTTTTGAAAACGAAGTGGTACAATTAAAAGAGGTTTTGGAATGTTTTCACGTAAGTGGAGATTATGATTATATCCTAAAAGTTTGTGTGAAAGACATGGAAGAATACCGTGAATTTATGGTAACCAAATTGACTACCTTGCAGCATATTGGCAGTACACATAGTGCTTTCATGATTGGAGAAGTGAAAAACACGACAGCTTTTGAGATCTAATTTTTTCGCACAGCTTAATCGTTTTTCAATTGTTTGATCTTTCTTATAAATCAAAATCAATATTGGATTAGGTGAATACAGCAAATCCAAAAAAAAAATGTGCTATTTTGATATACAAATTGATGGGCTCTTCTGATTTTATTTGTAAATTTGTCCAGCTTTTTAATTAAAAGTATTTATTATAAAATTTTCATAACACTTTAAAAATATGAATTCATTTGACGTTGTCATCATCGGTTCTGGTCCTGGCGGATATGTTTCAGCAATTCGTTGTGCCCAATTAGGTTTTAAAACCGCAATTATTGAAAAATATGCCACACTTGGCGGAACATGTTTAAACGTTGGATGTATTCCTTCAAAGGCGTTGTTGGCTTCTTCACATCATTTTGAAGAATTGCAACACTTTGCAGACCACGGAATTGAAGTGGCTGGTGAAGTTAAAGTGAATTTAGAGAAAATGATTGCACGTAAACAAGCAGTTGTTGACCAAACCTCAGGTGGCGTAAAATATTTGATGGATAAAAACAAAGTGACCGTTCTAGAAGGATTGGGTTCGTTTGTTGATGCTACTCATGTGTTGGTATCTAAAAAAGACGGTAGTTCTGAAACAATTGAAGCTAAAAACGTTATCATCGCAACAGGTTCTAAGTCTTCTTCATTGCCGTTCATTTCCATCGATAAAGAACGAATCATTACGTCTACAGAAGCTTTAAAACTTCCTGAAGTTCCAAAACATTTGGTTATTATTGGTGGAGGAGTTATCGGGATCGAATTAGGTCAAGTATATTTAAGATTAGGAGCTCAGGTTTCTGTTGTGGAGTATTTAGATCGAATCATTCCTGGAATGGACAGTTCTTTGTCTAAAGAATTAACGAAAGTGCTTAAAAAACAAGGGATGAAGTTTTACACTTCTCATAAAGTAAAATCGGTTGAGCGTAACGGAAATTTGGTCAATGTACAAGCTGATAATGCCAAAGGCGAAACGGTAACTTTAGAAGGGGATTATTGCCTTGTTGCAGTAGGTAGACGTCCTTATACAGATGGATTAAATGCAGATAAAGCAGGTGTTAAACTGTCCGAAAGAGGACAAGTGGAAGTAAACGGACATTTGCAAACAAATGTTTCTAATATATATGCTATTGGTGATGTGGTGAGAGGAGCAATGTTGGCTCACAAAGCGGAAGAAGAAGGTGTTTTGGTGGCAGAGATCTTAGCAGGTCAAAAACCTCACATCGATTACAATCTTATTCCGGGTGTCGTATATACATGGCCAGAAGTTGCTGCTGTTGGTAAAACAGAAGAGCAGTTAAAAGAGGCAGGTGTAGCATTTAAATCAGGAAGTTTCCCATTCAAAGCTTTGGGTAGAGCAAGAGCTGGAGGGGATACGGATGGTTTTGTGAAAATCTTAGCAGATGCTACTACAGATGAAGTTTTAGGTGTTCATATGATTGGAGCACGTTGTGCTGATTTGATTGCAGAAGCAGTAACTGCTATGGAATTTAGAGCTAGTGCCGAAGATATTTCAAGAATGTCACATGCGCATCCAACTTTTGCTGAAGCAATAAAAGAAGCCGCTTTAGCAGCTACAGATAACAGAGCTTTACACGTATAAGCTACTGATTATAATCATAAAATAAGCTCCAATTTGGGGCTTATTTTTTTGTTTTTGGTGAAAGGAATATTAATTGTAAATTTGGATTTATAAAAGAACACTGTGAGAACACAAGCGATTAAATCGATTTTAGTGGTTGAGTCATTCAAACAACAATTGCTTTGTTGGGCCGATTCATTTGGAGAAGTTGTTGTTTTAGACAGCAATGTAATAGCAAATGAAAAAGCGTTGTATTCTTCATATGATTTTATAGTTGCGGTTGATGCATTTACCTCATTAAAAACAGATTATGTAAACTCATTTAAAGAATTATATCAATACCAAAACCAAACAAAAGATTGGCTTTTTGGCACGATTTCCTATGATACAAAAAACGCCATTGAATCCTTGTCTTCTACAAATCAAGACGGATTAGAGTTTCCTGATTTGTTTTTTTTTCAGCCCAAAAAGCTCTTTTTAATAAAAGGGTCTGAGTTAGAAATTCAATATTTACGAATGTGTGATGACGAAATCGAAAGTGATTTTGAAGCGATTCAAAACCAAAATGGTTCCGATTTATCCACGTCTGTGTCCCAAACTAAAAACATGATTCAACAGCGTATTTCTTTTGAAAAATATCTTGAAAAAACAGAGCAATTTTTGAAAGCGATTCATAGAGGTGAAATCTATGAAGCTAATTTTTGTATGGAATTTTTCGCTGAAAATGCGGATATTGAACCCTTGCATGTGTTTCAACGCTTGAATGCTATTTCAAAAGCACCATTTGCGGTGTATTATAAAAGAAACAGTCAATATTTATTATCGGCGTCCCCTGAAAGGTTTTTGAAAAAAATAGGCTCAAAATTAATTTCACAACCTATCAAAGGTACTTCCAAACGATTTTCCGACCCCGTTTTGGATGAAAAGGCTAAAAAAAATTTGGCGCTGGACCCCAAAGAACGATCTGAAAACATCATGATCGTCGACCTGGTTCGGAACGATATGTCAAAAACAGCTACGAAAGGTTCGGTTCAAGTTGAAGAATTGTGCGAAGTGTATTCTTATAAGCAAGTACACCAAATGGTATCGACGATTGTTTCTGAGGTGGAAGCACATCTTTCTTCGGTTTCGGTGATCCAATCTTGTTTTCCAATGGGAAGCATGACGGGCGCTCCCAAAATATCAGCGATGGAAATAATTGAACAATTGGAAGAAACCAAACGCGGGCTGTATAGTGGATCAGTAGGTTATTTTACTCCTTCTGGCGATTTTGATTTCAATGTTGTGATTCGGAGTATCATGTACAACGAATTAAATAAATACCTTTCGTTTTCTGTTGGAAGTGCTATTACTGCAGAATCTATTCCGGAAAATGAATACAACGAATGTTTGCTCAAAGCAAAAGCGATGTTTGATGTTTTAGAAAATTAAACCTGAAAAAACTATCTTTGAAAAGAAACCAACAATATGCTAGAAAAATTCCAAAACCATCTAATACATGCCTTTCCTTCCATTCAAGGAAAGAAGGTGCTGGTTGCTGTAAGCGGAGGAATTGACAGCATGGTTTTGTTGCGTTTGTTTCAAATGGTGGGTGTTCAAATTACGGTTTTGCATTACAATTTTCAATTGCGAGATCTTGAAAGTGAGGAAGATGAGAAGTTTATTTCGGAATATTGCACAGCACATTCCCTTCCATTTTTTTGTAAAAAAACAGCTACCCAACAATACGCTTTGGATCACAAGCTATCCATTCAATTAGCGGCAAGGCAGCTTAGATATGAATGGTTTTATGAGCAATTAGCATCGTTGCAATATGATTTTATTGCTACCGCCCACCATTTGGATGATAGTGTCGAAACCTTTTTAATTAATCTAACGAGAGGTACAGGACTAAAAGGGTTGCTCGGAATTCCAGCTCAAAACGATAAAATTATTCGACCATTACTGCCTTTTTCTAGGGATGAAATTCATCAATTTGCCAACGAAAATCAAATTAGTTGGAGAGAAGACGCCAGTAATAAAACCACCAAATACCTCCGAAATAAATTCAGGCATGAATTAATTCCGACGCTCAAAGAAATACAACCGGATTTTCTTTCAAATTTTCAACAGACGATTCAAAATCTTCAAGATAGTCAATCGATCCTTGAGGATGCGATCCAACATTTTAAGGAGAAAGTAATCCTTGAAAAAGGAGATGCCATGTATTTCGATTGCGATAAGATGTTGCAATTTTCAAACTATTCAAATTATTTATATCAGATTCTAAGCCCTTATGGATTCTCGGCTTGGGAAGATATCTTTACTTTGGTTACCAAACAATCGGGCAAAATGATTTTGTCGGAAAATTTTGTCTTGTTAAAAGATAGAAATTGTTTGGAATTGCATCCCAAAAACAATCAAACTTTTGAAAGTTATACTGTTGAATCAAAAAACGAGATTGTTAAAATTCCCTTAAATATTAGCTTTTGTAACACAGATCACATTTTATATCCTACACCAAATTGTATATTTGTTGATGAAGACACATTGCAATTTCCTCTTGTAATCAGAAAATGGGCAGAGGGCGACTTTTTTTACCCTTACGGAATGGTAGGAAAGAAAAAAGTCAGTAAATTCTTTAAAGACGAAAAGTTATCGTTGATTGATAAACAAAAAACATGGCTTTTGTGTTCCAAAGATCAAATTGTATGGGTTATGGGAATGCGAATGGACGACAGATGTAAAGTAACAAACGAAACACAAACTATTCTAAAAATAACATTAGAACAATGAAAAAGATTATCTTATCCATACTTTTATTAATGGCCTTTTCGGTTAATGCTCAAGTAGTGAATCCGGTGAAATGGACTTCAAAAGTTGAGAAATTAACCGAAACAGAATTCAACTTAGTGATTACAGGTGCCATCGAAGCAGATTGGCATGTGTATTCTCAATTTACACCAGATGGAGGTCCGCTTCCTATGGTTTTGGAATTTAAAGAAAGCAAGGGCAACTATGAATTAATTGGAAAACCAAAGGAGAGTAAATATAAAAAGCAGTTCAACGATGTTTTTGAAGTGGATGAATATTTATTTGAAAAATCGGTTACGGTTACTCAAAAAGTTCAAATCATCAACCCCAAAACGTCTAAAATAAGTTTGCATCTAGAATACCAAGCATGTAAAGAACAATGTATTAACGATAACAAAGATTTTGTTTTTTCAATTCCGGCTATTGCTGCAACTTCGATTCAAAATACAAAAAGTACCGATACAGCCGTTGCAGAAGCATCTCAAGTGGATGAAAATAAAGCGACGGAAACGACATCAGAACAACCTAAAGACGAAGTGAAACAACCTGTTAAAGAATCAAAAAAAGGTTTGTGGTCCATCTTTTTCTTGGCCTTTTTGGGAGGATTTGCTGCATTGTTAACGCCTTGTGTTTTCCCAATGATCCCGATGACGGTAAGTTTTTTTACAAAACAAAGTAAGACACCGGCACAAGGAAAACGAAATGCAATTATTTACGGTATTTCAATTATCTTAATCTATGTAGTGTTAGGTTTAGCCGTAACCGGAATTTTTGGTGCAGATGCATTGAATGCGCTTTCAACAGACGTTTGGTTTAATGTGATCTTCTTTGTATTACTAGTAGTGTTTGCAGCATCTTTTTTAGGTGCGTTCGAAATTATGTTACCCAATTCATGGGCTAATAAAGTAGACCGTCAAGCCGATAGAGGCGGAATTATAGGAATTCTTTTCATGGCTTTAGCTTTGGCTATTGTTTCTTTTTCATGCACTGGTCCAATCGTTGGAACCTTGTTGGTAGAGTCTGCTTCAAAAGGTGGAATTGCGCCTGTAGTTGGAATGTTAGGTTTTTCATCTGCATTGGCATTGCCTTTTATGCTTTTTGCCATGTTCCCAGGCTGGTTGCATTCATTGCCTAAATCGGGAGGTTGGTTGAATACCGTTAAAGTGTCGTTGGGATTTTTAGAACTTGCTTTGGCGTTAAAATTTTTATCAAATGCCGATTTAGTTCTTCAATTGCATTGGTTGGAACGTGAGGTGTTTTTAGCATTTTGGATCGCAATTTTTGGAACATGGGGTATATATTTATTAGGAAAATTAACACTGCCACACGACAGTCCTTTGAGTCATATTTCTGTTGGAAGATTATCTCTAGCAATTTTGGTATTGTCATTTACGGTGTATATGATTCCAGGTTTGTGGGGAGCGCCACTTAAATTAATTAGTGCTTTTCCACCACCTCCAACCTATAGTGAAAGCCCGAATGGAGTAGGAGGGTCTAATGCTGCTTCATCGGCAACTAATTTGCCAGCAGGTGCCGAAGTGGGACCACATAATTTGGTCCTTTTTACAGATTATGAAAAAGGGATGGCTTATGCCAAAGAAGTAAACAAACCCGTACTATTAGACTTTACAGGACACGCTTGTGTAAATTGCCGTAAAATGGAAAACAATGTTTGGTCTGATGAGAATGTGTTGAAAATATTAAAAAATGAAGTGGTATTGATTTCATTATTTGCAGATGATAAAAGACCATTGCCTGTAGGTGAACAATATGTTTCTAAAATCACAGGTGCTACCATTGAAACCATTGGTGACAAATGGACCGAATTCATGATTACCAAGTACAATACCAATACCCAACCTTTGTATGTTTTGGTAGATCAAAATGGGAATAATTTAAATCCGGATGTACCTACAACCAGTTATGATCCCGATGTGAAACTCTATGAAGATTGGTTGAAAAAAGGAATTACCCATTTTAAAAAATAAAAACAAGAAAGCTGCACATTTAAAGTGCCGCTTTTTTTTTATAAAATCTTTTATATATTTGTTTCATTCAAATCCAATCGAAACAGATATAAGCCATGTTAGTAAAAGTTTATGGTAGCGCCGTTTTTGGCGTTGATGCTACCACAATCACCGTTGAAGTCAATATCGACAAAGGCGTAGGGTACCATCTTGTAGGTTTACCTGATGTAGCTATCAAAGAAAGTAGCTATCGAATTGCCGCCGCACTTAAAAACAATAATTACCAGCTTCCCGTAAAAAAGATCACCATCAATATGGCTCCTGCCGATTTAAGAAAGGAGGGGTCGGCTTATGATTTGACTTTGGCTATTGGAATTTTAGTCGCTTCGGGTCAAATTAAAGGAGAAGACGTTGACAAGTATATGATCATGGGAGAGCTCTCGTTAGACGGAGGGTTGCAACCCATAAAAGGCGCTTTGTCTATAGCTATCAAAGCGAAAGAAGAAGGCTTTAAAGGTTTTTTCTTGCCAATTCAAAATGTGAAAGAGGCAGCCATTGTTTCTGGACTTGAGGTGTATGGAATTGAAAATGTTACCCAAGTGATTGACTTTTTTGAAGGAAATCATTCGTTGGAACCAACAGTAATTGATACGCGACACGAATTTTATAAAACCTTGGATTTCCCCGAATTTGATTTTTCCGATGTAAAGGGTCAAGAATCCATAAAACGATGCATGGAAATTGCAGCTGCTGGTGGACATAACATCATTTTGATTGGTCCGCCTGGATCGGGTAAAACTATGTTAGCCAAGCGTTTGCCGAGTATTTTGCCGCCCATGACTTTGAAAGAGGCTTTAGAAACCACAAAAATTCATAGTGTTGCAGGTAAAATTAAAGATGCTGGATTAATGAATCAACGACCTTTTAGAAGTCCTCATCACACAGCTTCTTCTGTATCCCTTGTAGGCGGTGGTAGTTATCCCCAGCCAGGCGAGATTTCGTTATCTCATAATGGCGTTTTGTTTTTAGATGAATTGCCCGAATTCAAAAGGGAAGTACTTGAGGTGATGCGTCAACCCTTAGAAGATAGAGAAGTTACTATATCCAGAGCAAAATTCACGATTACTTATCCTTCGTCATTTATGTTGGTTGCAAGCATGAATCCGAGTCCGGGAGGGTATTTTAACGATCCGGATGCTCCGGTAAGTTCATCACCCGCCGAGATGCAACGCTATTTGAGTAAGATTTCTGGACCTCTATTGGATCGCATTGACATTCATATAGAAGTAACGCCAGTTCCTTTTGATAAATTGACAGAATCGAGAAAAGCAGAGAGCAGTGCCGATATCAGAAAAAGGGTGACATTAGCACGAGAAATTCAGTCAGCACGTTTTGAACATTTGGATGCGATTCACTACAATGCACAAATGGGTTCCAAACATATTCGTGAATACTGTGAGTTAGATGATACGTCTCTAAACTTATTGAAAACGGCTATGGAGCGACTCAATTTGTCAGCTCGTGCATTTGATCGCATTTTGAAAGTAGCAAGAACCATTGCTGATTTAGAAAGTGAATCTGCTATTTTACCGCAACATGTGGCCGAAGCGATTCAATACAGAAGTCTGGATCGAGAGGGGTGGTTGGGTTAACTTCTTAGCGTATCTTTATCAGATAATTAACAAGGCTTATTTTTGTATTTCAAAAAGTGATTATTCAACAAATTGATAATAACGTGCGCCCAACAAAACAGGGTTTTCTTGTTCAATGCGCTCTAAAACAAACTCGTTTTTAGGTGCAATAACGCTGTTTTTTAGTTCTTTTCGGTGCAAGGCTTCGTAGGTTGTAAAATCAATTTCTTTGCTCGTTTCTAGCGTTTCAAATAAAGTAGATTTAGCAATTGCTTGTTCCCAACCCAATTGAACTTCACCTTCAAATACTTTTGACTTAGAACCACTTCCATAAGCAATAAAGCCCATTTTTTGATTTTCAATCTTAGATTTTTCTTTTAAATGAAAGCAAAAAGTGGAAAGCATTCCCAGAAAAATTGAACCGGTATACATGTTTCCAACTTGTCCCGAAGCAATTTCAGACGGGTAGATGGTTTCATTCACAAAGTTTAGATAGTCCTCACTTTTTGAGACTAATTTTAATTGGTCTTTGTTAGTCGGGTCGTATTCTATCAATGGGTTTTCTTGCATGTAGATTTCAACAAAGGTTCTTCTAGCTTGAAAACAATAGGGAAGGTGCATTAAAATATTTGCCCAGTTCTGGTAAACGGGTCCTTCTTGATTTGAAATTCTTTTGTAGTGAAAATAGGCATCCGAAATGCGGTTGATGTAACATTGATTCGAATATTGACCATCAAAAATGGGTTGTTCTTTGTAGATGGCGACTTCATTTTCTAATACACCTAACCAATCTGGATTTGATTCTGAACCAGTGATTTGTTCTTTTGTGAAATATCTACGGGGTTTGAAAAAATCAAAAACACCTTCGGTAGAAACACCCACTTCTTTAGAAAATGCAATGATCTTTGGATTTGAAGTAATTAACATAGCTATCGCTCCAGCACCTTGTGTATATTCCCCCGTCGAATTTAGGTCGTATTTTGCATTGTCAGTGGCAATTACGATTGCTTTTTTTTCTGGGTTTAATCGAATGAAGTCCAAAGTATTGTGAAGAGCATCTACGGCACCAATACAAGCGAAAGTCATGTCTACCACATCACAGTAACGAAATTTACCTGATCCTAGTTTTTGCTCTAATAATTGAATTACATAGGAGGCAACTGGTTTTGAAGAGTCTATACCGCTTTCTGATCCAACATAAATACGTGCTATCTCTTCAGGTTGTAGGTTTTCTTGTTGAATCAATTGCAATGCAGCATTGGCAGCAAAAGTTACCACATCTTGATAAGTATCTGGAAAGCTCATTTTTTGCAAACCCAACCCTTTGATTAACTTTTCGGGTTCAATGTTACGGTTTACTGCCAATGAGGCAATCGGAAGATGTATTTTGGGTATGTCAAATGCGATGCTGTCAATTCCTACTTTCATGGTTTTTCACTTTATATGCATGCAAATTTATTAATTGGTTTTCCAAAATTCATTTAACAAATTATAAAAAAATGTTTTTTGCATACGATTTACGAATGTTGTAAGAAACTACTTCTTTTTTTTTGAATTTTTCAATTATTGCTGTTTTTTTGATCAGTTAGAAGTGAATTGTAAATTCAAACGGCAAAAAAACAGCAAATAAAAAAGAGCTTCACTCATATAAGGAGGAAGCTCTTGTGATTTTTTTAAATCTCGGAGTTTTTACAAGAATGCCCAGCGAAAACCTGTGTAGATATCTACTTGTTTAGTATCATTGATCAATGCGGTAGCAATAGAACTAGATCCTAAGTAAAATCCACCAAGTCTAAATCCCAAACCTCCATTGGTACCAGATACCTCATTTTTACTCCATGGCGAATAGATTTCGAAGAAACCTAGATTCAATCTTGGAGTAACCGTAATGATATTGGCAATAGACATTTGGTCGTTGTTTTGACTGTTGCTTAATTTTTGTTGGATGAAACCACTGATGTATACTTTAGGTACTAATTTCACATCTAAATAGGCTGAAAAAGTAGTCGGTAACTGCACGGTAATTGTTTTTTTGATCGGTGATTGAATATTGAGGTATCCATTCGTTGCTAAGACCGTTTCGATGTCTTTTGGATTATCAATATTCCCAAGCTGATTCAAGTTCAATCCATTTGGGTTTTGTGGCGTAGATTGAATCTGTAAAGTGTAATCGGTGTTGTAATTGTTTTCATCTTCAAAAGTCATGTTTCCAATATTTTTGATCGAAAATCCAGCGTTTAATTTGTATTTATTCTTGTATTTACTGCTTTTCTTGTCTTTGTCTTTATCATCAAAACTTTTAATTTGGTAGTTGGCACCTAGGTCGCCCACAAATCCATTGATGTTCCCGAAGACTGATTTTGAATAATCACTAAAAGTTGAAAATCCATTGGCTAAACTTCCTGAATAGGCAATGTTTAAGCTTCCAGAAGCATTGTTTAGGTAAAAATTATTTCCTATTTGGCTGATGGTACCTGCGGTATTTTGAACCCCAATATTAGAATAAGCTCCCGGAAATAAAATTTTAAAAGTGGCTCCCACACTTAGTTTGTTTTTCTTGTTGTCAACAACACTTGTGGCAGCTGTAAGACCAACTTCACCCCAAACAATTCCCGAAACGCGTTGGTTATCGGTACTATTTAATAAAACAGAATTTGTATTCAATGTGTTGTTAAACAAAGCTTTACCTAGATTTACATCAACATTTGAAATATCCAATCTTCCAGAAGCTTTTGTAGAGAGTCCGAATGCCCATCTTTTTACTTTAATGGCAAAACTAGGTCCAAATGCTTCTAAACTTACTTTCATCGTTACTGGATCATTTCCTTGAAAAAGTACATCTTCTAAATTACTATTAGAAAGAATGTCAGACATTCCAATTTTATTGTTGGCAACATTCATACTAAATCCATAAACATTCAATTCAAATCGATTGTTTAGGTTGACCAATTCAGCTGGGTTCATGTCAGCGGCAATCATGCCGCCCCTTGCAGAAGTAGAAAGACCTGCAAAGTGCTCTTGAGCAATAATAAGGTTACTTACGAAAAGTAATACAAGTAAAAATGATTTTTTCATGGAGTGAAGAATTAGGTTATTTTTAAGTGAACGTAAAAACGCACTATAAAATTACATAAAATCATAAAGAATTCCAAATGCTATCTGAAGGAGTTGGTGCTGTTATCGTAATGGGGTCTTTTGAAACTGGATGGATGAAATGTAGTTTTCGCGCATGCAGGTGAATTCCTCCATCGGGATTGCTTCTGTCAAATCCATATTTTAAATCACCTTTGATTGGACAACCAATAGCACTGAGTTGCGCTCTAATTTGATGGTGCCTTCCTGTATGTAATTCAATTTCCAAGGCAACATAATTTGTAAGTTCCTTGAAGATGTTGTAAGTAAGACTTGCTTTTTTACTATCAGGCACTTCTTTTAAATGTGCTTTGGATGTATTGGTTTTTTCGTTTCTTTTGATGAAATGAATTAAATTCTCAGTTGTTTTTGCAGGCTTATTTTTGGTTACAGCCCAATATGTTTTTTGAGTTTCTCTATTGCTAAATAACTCATTCAATCGGGTTAGTGCTTTACTTGTTTTTGCAAATACTACAATTCCCGAAGTGGGCCGGTCCAATCGATGTACCACGCCTAAAAAGACATCACCAGGTTTGTTGTATTTGTGTTTTAAGTATTCTTTCACTACATCAGACAAGGGTTTGTCTCCAGTTTTATCGCCTTGAACAATATCGCCCACTCGTTTGTTAATAACGATAAGGTGATTGTCTTCATGCAAAACTTGAAGATTATCTTTGGTAGAAATAATTTTTGTAGGTCTAATATTGCTCACTTGAACTTGGAAAATCTACTGATTTTACATCGGCCACATAATTTCCGATGGCTTGTGTCATTTGTTCAAATAAATTTAAATAACGACGCAAAAATCGAGGGCTAAATTCATTATTCATTCCGAGCATGTCATGAATAACAAGAACCTGGCCATCAACTCCGGCTCCAGCACCAATACCAATTACGGGAATTTGAATACTTTGAGCTACTTTGGTAGCTAAATGAGCAGGTATTTTTTCCAATACAATGGCAAAACAACCCAAACGCTCTAAAAGCTGCGCGTCTTCAATTAATTTTTCAGCTTCTGCATCTTCTTTGGCTCGAACGGTGTAGGTTCCAAATTTATAAATGGATTGAGGAGTTAATCCTAGGTGACCCATTACCGGAATTCCAGCATTCAATATTTTTTTGATGGAATCTTTGATTTCGCTTCCACCCTCCAACTTTACTGCATGTCCGCCGCTTTCTTTCATAATTCTAATAGAAGAACGCAAAGCTTCTTTAGGATCTGATTGATAACTACCAAAAGGTAAATCAACGACAACCAAAGCTCTATCAATTGCGCGGACCACACTCGAGGCATGGTAAATCATTTGGTCTAATGTAATAGGAAGCGTCGTCTCGTGTCCTGCCATCACATTACTAGCTGAATCACCAACCAATATTACATCGACTCCTGCATGGTCTACAATCTTGGCCATGGTATAATCATATGCAGTTAACATGGAAATTTTCTCGCCATTGGCTTTCATTTCAATAAGCGATTTTGTGGTAATTCTTTTGTAATCTTTTTTGGCTACTGACATTTTAATTGATATTTCAGATTGAGGCTGTAAAAGTAATAAAACTAATTTTTTAAATGAATATAAATAAGTCTAAGTTGCAAATTTAATATCGTTCCTAAATTATATTGATGGTGACTTTTTCAAAATCAAATTAATTTTAGGATTTACCTAAAAAAAAAATTAAGTTTGCGAGAGTAACAATGAATATGTCAGATAAAATTAAAAAATACCATCAGTACCTTATAGCGCAATCCGATAAATTTTGGGAGGAATGTTTACCTCATTTATCCATTGATTGTGTCGTATTTGGGTTTCATGATAACGATCTAAAAGTGTTGTTGATAAAAACATCGATGGATGATTTATGGGCACTTCCGGGAGGGTATATTTTTAAGCACGAAGCAATCAATGATGCCGCCAACAGGATTCTGTTAGAAAGAACAGGTGTCGATGAAATTTATTTACAGCAATTTAGGGTTTTTGGAGAAATAAACAGGTCCGAAGATTTCTTTGCTGGCTTACCTGATGATTTATGGAATAAGCAGCGTTTTCTATCTATTGGTTTTTATGCATTGGTTGACTATTCGAGAGTTAATTTGGTATTGGATGAATTTTCAGAAAAAATAGAATGGTGTTCAATTGACTCGGTTCCTTCTTTGATGATGGATCACAAGCAAATCTATCATAAAGCATTGGAAATAATGCGCAAACAATTGAATAGCAAGCCCATCGGACTGAATTTACTTCCAGAAAAATTCACCATGCCCGAACTTCAAAAGTTGTATGAGTGCATTCTTGGAAAAAAATTAAACAGGGGAAATTTTTACAGAAAAATGCTGCGTTACGACATCTTGATAAAATTAGATGAAATACGAAAAGGCGGAGCACACAAATCACCTGATTTGTATAAATTTGATATCGATAAATACAAAAGTGCTCTTAAAGAAGGTCTCAAAGAGGGTTGGTAAAAAACAAATTTTATGAAAAAGTTATTTTTATATTCTGCATTGATTTTTGTAGGTTTAGCATTTGCTCAAGAGCAACAAAAACAGGAAGT
>JAGNYR010000032.1:14698-19828 GCA_017984835.1 Flavobacterium sp.
GGGTCACAAGTAAGTCCAAGATGATGTTCCATAGCAATTTCGGCCGCCATCGAAACTTGAGCTGGAGATCCACCCATTAATTCGCACAAAGCTGCAGCTGCCATGGCAGATGAAACGCCAATCTCTGCTTGACATCCACCCATTGCAGCAGATATAGTAGATCCTTGTTTGAATAAACTACCAATTTCTCCCGCAACCAATAAGAATTGTTTTATTTCTTTTTCACCCGCGTGGTGATTTTCGATTACCAAATAATACATTAGTACCGCTGGAATAACTCCGGCGCTCCCGTTTGTTGGCGCTGTTACAACGCGTCCAAGTGCTGCATTTACTTCGTTAACTGCCAAAGCAAAACAACTTACCCATTTTAGTATTTGTCGAAATTTCACTTCCGTTTTCCGAATGGTTTCTAACCATTCTTGAGGCGATTCGTAATTAGCTAGGCCAATCAGATTTTGATGCATGTCAAAAGCTCTTCTTCGCACATTCAATCCGCCAGGTAACACACCTTCGGAATGACATCCAATGTACATGCATTCGAGCATGGTTTTCCATATACGAATGAGTTCTGCGTCAATTTCGCTTTCACTTCGCATCGATTTCTCATTCTCATAAACAATTTCGGAAATTGATTTATTGTTCTCTTCACAATGTTGTAAAAGCATCTTTGCATTGTCAATCATGAAAGGAAAAGCACATTTTAATTTACTTTTTTTAGTATTTTGTTTTTGCTCTTCTTTGACAATAAATCCACCACCAATAGAGTAGAAGGTAGCGCTATATGAAGTTTCATTGTTTAAAAATGCAGTAAAAGTAATTCCATTGGCATGAAATGGCAGAAAATTTTTATTGAAAACGATCTGCTTTTCGGGTTCAAACGGGATCATTTGACGACCGCCAAGATGAATTTGCTTCTCTTGATTGATAACTTTAATGATAGCACTTATCGATGCAACTTCGATGTATTCAGGATCTTGACCACTTAGTCCAAGCATTACCGCTAGATCTGTTGCATGGCCTTTTCCGGTAAGCGATAAGGAACCAAACAAATCAACTTTTATTTTGTTTATATTTTCAAAGGATGTGTGGGCTTCCAATTCTTTCAAAAAACGTTCGGCTGCTCGCCAAGGACCTAAGGTATGTGAGCTAGAAGGTCCGACGCCAATCTTTAGCATGTCAAAAACAGAAATACATTCTTCCATAGTACTACAACGTTATAGATTGCAAATATAAAATAATCTGAAGAGGAACAGTTCGTTTTTATGACGAATTTAGAGTAAATAAAATGTCAAATTGTCATATGAATCAAATTAAAACTGACAATTAGGAATGAATTGCGTAATGGCACAAAGATTGCTTTTCGGATAGTGAGTTTTAAATTGAATTTTCTAAAATTAAATTAAATATAAAAATGGGAAAAATAATTGGAATTGATTTGGGAACAACCAACTCTTGTGTTTCTGTAATGGAAGGTCAAGAAGCAGTAGTAATCCCTAATTCAGAAGGTAAAAGAACGACACCATCTATCATTGCGTTTGTAGAAGGTGGAGAAATTAAAGTAGGAGACCCTGCCAAAAGACAAGCAGTAACAAATCCAACTAAAACGATCGCATCTATCAAACGTTTCATGGGGCATTCTTTCACTGAAACTACAGCGGAAGCGAAAAGAGTTCCTTATTCAGTAGTAAAAGGAGACAATAATACACCACGTGTAGATATTGACGGACGTTTATATACAGCACAAGAATTGTCAGCGATGACACTTCAAAAAATGAAAAAAACAGCTGAAGACTATTTAGGTCAAACAGTTACAGAAGCAGTTATTACGGTTCCTGCTTACTTTAATGATGCACAACGTCAAGCTACGAAAGAAGCTGGTGAAATTGCTGGATTAAAAGTAATGCGTATCATCAATGAGCCTACTGCAGCAGCATTGGCTTACGGATTAGACAAAAAAGGAACAGATCAAAAAATTGCTGTTTACGATTTAGGAGGGGGTACATTTGATATTTCTATCCTTGAATTAGGAGACGGTGTTTTTGAAGTATTATCTACTAACGGAGATACGCATTTAGGTGGAGATGACTTTGACCAAACGATCATTGACTGGTTGGCAGACGAATTCAAAGCAGAAGAAGGAATTGATTTACGTTTAGACCCAATGTCTTTACAACGTATCAAAGAAGCAGCTGAAAAAGCTAAAATTGAGTTGTCATCTTCAGCAGAAACTGAAATCAACTTGCCTTATGTTACAGCTACTGCTTCAGGACCTAAACACTTAGTAAAAAAATTATCAAGATCTAAATTTGAGCAATTATCAGATTCTTTAGTAAAACGTTCTATGGAACCTGTTGCTAAAGCTTTGAAAGATGCTGGTTTATCTACTTCTGATATTGACGAAGTAATCCTTGTAGGGGGATCTACTCGTATGCCAAGAATTGCTGATGAAGTTGAAAAATTCTTTGGTAAAAAAGCTTCTAAAGGAGTGAACCCTGATGAGGTGGTTGCTATTGGTGCAGCTATTCAAGGGGGTGTATTATCTGGAGATGTAAAAGACGTATTGTTATTAGATGTAACTCCTCTTTCTTTAGGTATTGAAACAATGGGTGGTGTTATGACAACTTTAATTGAGTCTAATACAACCATTCCAACAAAAAAATCACAAATTTTCTCTACAGCTGCAGATTCTCAACCAACAGTTGAATTACACGTTCTTCAAGGTGCAAGAGCTATGGCTGCAGATAACAAAACAATCGGACGTTTCAACTTGGACGGTATCCCACCTGCACCAAGAGGAGTTCCTCAAATTGAAGTAACTTTTGATATTGATGCAAATGGTATCATCAAAGTTTCTGCAACAGATAAAGGAACTGGAAAATCTCATGATATCCGTATCGAAGCTTCATCTGGTTTAACAGCGGAAGAAATCGAAAAAATGAAAAAAGATGCTGAAGCTAATGCTGATTCAGATAGAATCGCAAGAGAAAGAGCAGAAAAATTGAACGAAGCTGACAGTATGATTTTCCAAACAGAAAGTCAATTGAAAGAATTGGGAGATAAATTAACAGATGAGCACAAAACGGCTATTGAATATGCATTAACAGAATTGAGAATGGCACACCAGTCTCAAGACTTAGATGCCATTCAAAAAGGGTTAGACAACGTGAATGCAGCTTGGAAAACAGCTACTGAAGCTATGTACGCTCAAGGAGATCAAGGTCAAGCGGCACAACCGCAAGCTGAGACTCAAGGAGACAACACACAAGATGTTGACTTCGAAGAAGTAAAATAATTAGCGAACCTTATAGGTTTACCTTTTAAATACTAAAAAGCCGAGTTAGAAATAACTCGGCTTTTTTTTGTGATTTATTTTAACCTCAAAGAGGCTATTCTCGATTCTTATGGAACATTTTTAAAATGACCAGTACATGCGGAAATGTAATTGATGCTAAGAATGAAAAGAACAATGCGTTAAATATTTTTTCATCTTTAAAAAGAAAATAGAGAATTACGATTCCGATTATGGATGCCATCCAAAAAACAAATCCCGATTTTAGGTACTTTAAAAAATTCGGAAGAGAAAATTCGGGAAATAAAAATTCCACTTGATCAATAATGGAAGGAACGCTGTGCCACAAGACAAAATAGATAGCAAAGCCCCATATTAAGCTTGATGAAAAGAAAATAACGGCGAATACAGCCAAATAAAAACTTTCCATCAACAACAAAGATCTCAGTTGGGGTACTTTACTATATAAGTAAACCATTTGGCAAAATAAGAGGATGCCTACAATTTTTAGGGATAGCGTAATATAAAAAGTAGGAACATGGACCGACGTTATTTCATATATAATATTTTGAACTTCTTTCAGATGTATATTAAATAAAATCAGCAATAAGCAAATCCCGTATGTGAATTGAAATACCACTTCCCAACTTTTAGATACTTGATTTTCTAACTTTTTCCATTGTTGTTCTCCAAAATGGTAAGCGCTAAATAGTATGAATAACAGCAAAGAAATGAAGGGTATGGTATAAAAACATACTATTCCGGCCAATACAACAAGGATGTAATAGCTTAAAATCCTATAGTAAGAGAGGTTATTTTTTTGTTTGTTTAATCTTTGAATCAACAATAAATCATTTGATCCATGTAAAATTCCGAGTGAAAATATCAGCGAAAATCCCACTAAAATCTGGACCTTTTCTGAGAAAAAAGAATCAATCCAGAGACAGAAAAAACTGATGATTATTATTATATTTTTAATATTGACCATATACAAATGTTAAATTATCAATTATTTTGTAAAAATATTGAAAAAATAACAATTAAAAATTTTTTTGTTGAATTTTTTTCTATATTTGTTAAACAATTTATTAACTCATTAAAAACCAAATTATTATGTTAAACACTATGTTAGTATCAAAATTGTTACCAAATGATTATGTTGGTTTCACTTTTTTCGTAGGATGCATGGCCATGATGGCAGCATCAGCTTTTTTCTTTTTATCATTAAGTCAATTTGATAAAAAGTGGAGAACATCTGTTCTAGTTTCAGGTTTAATTACCTTTATTGCCGCAGTACATTATTTTTACATGCGTGATTATTGGGCTTCTTTTCAAGAATCGCCTACTTTTTTCCGTTATGTGGATTGGGTATTGACGGTGCCGTTAATGTGTTTGGAATTTTATTTAATTCTAAAAGTTGCTGGTGCAAAATCTTCTCTGTTGTGGAAAATGATTTTTTACTCGCTAATCATGTTAGTAACGGGTTATTTTGGAGAAGCAGTAGATCCTTCTAATGCATGGATTTGGGGCTTAGTTTCTGGAATTGCATATTTTGCAATCGTTTATGAAATTTGGTTAGGAGAAGCATCTAAATTAGCGAAAGCTGCTGGTGGTGCTGTTTTAGAATCACACAAAATTTTATGTTGGTTCGTATTGGTTGGTTGGGCTATCTATCCTTTAGGATACATGCTAGGAACTGATGGTTGGTATACAGGTATTTTAGGAAAAGGAAATGTTGATGTAGCTTACAATATTGCAGATGCAATTAATAAAATTGGATTTGGATTGGTAATCTATAACTTGGCAGTAAAATCTTCTAAAGACTAATTCATCTAAGATCA
>JAGNYR010000008.1:0-2493 GCA_017984835.1 Flavobacterium sp.
CCCCCTGGCTCGCCTTCATTTTTTACCATACCACACACTCGAATAGGACGGTTGAGTAATGAAAACAAATAATCAATTTTACTCTCTTTGGTATATTTTGCAAAACCTTCACTACTGCTTTGGTTGAGTTTTGAAATTGCAAAATTTTCAATTTCGTGTATTATTTCGTTTGAAATTTGCTTGTTTTCAAGTAGTTTTAAATAGGCGAAAGTCTGTTCTTGCAACTGCAACAAAATCCCGGCTAAGCCCCTTTTGTATAGAGCAATTTCATCCAGGTGATTTTGAATCACATTGTCAATGTTTTTTATAAACACAAGGTCCGATCGAAGTTGGTTCAAATTTTCTATCAGAGCACCGTGTCCACCCGGTCTAAAAATCAGTTGATCGTTTTCATCTCTAAAAGGCACATTGTCTTTTGTGAAGGCAATGACATCTGTAGCCGTTTTTTGAAAAGAGAACGAAACGTTTATTTCTGTGTCAAAAGTTGCTTGATAGGAATTCAACAACGAAGTAACTTTGGATTGAAACGCATTTACATGCTCTTCAGAAACGGTAAAATGAAGGTATGTCTTCCCTTTGGATGAAGCATACGCAATACCTTCTTTGATGTGTTCTTCTATCGGTGTCGCTACCTGATTTTCATATTGATGAAAAGGCAAAACACCTTTGGGTTGGTTAGAATAATCAAATTCTTTGTGTAATAATAGCGTCTTTATGAACGTATATTCTTTTAAATCTGAACTAAAAGTCAAATAATCGGGATAGGTTTTTAGGGTAGCTGCTAAGACGTCTTGATAAAAGGGAAATTTTTCTTTTGCAAAAATAAATAGCGCTAAATCCTGCTCTTTTTTTCGGTTGATATACGCATTGATTGATTCCTTTTCGGGATCAAAATCATGGATGAATTCAAGTAAAAATTTGAACATTCTACTGGCTGCGCCTGAAGCCGGTACGAATTTTTTGAGCTGCAATGACTTTTTCTTTTCGTCAAAATAATCTGCATGGTATTTGGCTTCTTCGGGAGTTAATGATTGAATCCCGTCGTTCAATGTTGCAGGTCTGTCCAAATGCAGAACCGGAACTCCATTTTGTAAAAAATGAATTTGCTTCGATACAGTTGCCATCGAAATACCTTTTTGATAGATTGCTACAAAGTCATACGATGTAAAACCGAGTTCTTTGGCTAGTTGAAGTTGATGCACAATAGCAATGGCCTTTTGCAAACGTTCTTCTTTGTTTCCTGATAATTTGATGTAAGGCTTCTGGTTGTCGATGAGTGCTTTTTCAAAAAAATCAAAAGTGACCTCTCTATGATCTGGGGTATCTCTCAAATCATCTTTTTCCCAAGGCACATCAATATCGGTTAGAAAAAACAAATCGTACTTGTGTTTTTTGGCTGCTTTTTGCAAATCTGGATCACATTTTTGGTAATACCATTCAGAAAATACTTTTGTAACCATCAAATTGGTGTCGCAAAACAAAATCTTGTTTGCCTGCTCTAAAGCCTCATTTTCTAATTTGGTTTGCCCAATGGCGATGGGAAGTAAATCATCATATTCACATACTTGCTGGGTAGCATCCCATTTTTGCTGTAAATAATCACGAGCAAACTCAGGAGTCCATAAGGTCTGAAACGCATCAGCCAACTGATTTGCGAGCGTTGTTTTGCCTGTTGATTCAGGGCCATACAACGCAATTTTTAAGATGTCTGATGGTTGTTGTTTAAGATCTTTCTCCATTCTATGTAGGCTAAAACAGCTAAAATTGTAAAAATTAAATATTGTAAAGATAACATGCCCAGGCCTCTGTATGCAAATAAGGGTACTGCGATGCAATCACCAATTATCCACAAAGTCCAATTTTCGATTTTTTTAAGCGCCATGAACCACATGGCTGTGAAAAAAATTCCCGATGTAAAAATATCAATATAATTAGGAATTTTGAGCGAATAATCAAAAAAAACATACACTCCATACGTAACTACCATGGTCAGGATAAAAAATCCGAACCCAATCCATTTTTCAACGGTGTTTGTTCGTGTAATGATACGTTCGGTCCCGTTTTTTGTTTCTGTCCACTTGTACCAACCATATATACTCATCAACGAATAATAAAAATTCATCGTCATGTCGCCAAAATACTGTGCTTGATACAACAAATAAACGGTGATAACCGTTGAGATCAATCCGGTTGGGTACACCCAAATATGTTCTTTTTTGGCACAAACCACGCTGATGATTCCAAATAAAAAAGCCACAAATTCGAGTAAAATTTGTGTGGCAGAAGCATTTTCATATTGGGCTATCAAAAAATCAATCATGATCTAAGTGAATGAAGTGGATAAAAGGCACAAACAAATGCATAGTCTTCCACCGTTTCAAAAACGATTTGAAAATCTTCGATGCAGTCGTTAAATCGCAATTGAGCCCTGGTTTTTTGGTCTGAAAGAACAAAATCAGACTCAAAAATATGGTTGGGAAAACTAATTCCGGG
>JAGNYR010000008.1:2593-12861 GCA_017984835.1 Flavobacterium sp.
CTTCCACCGTTTCAAAAACGATTTGAAAATCTTCGATGCAGTCGTTAAATCGCAATTGAGCCCTGGTTTTTTGGTCTGAAAGAACAAAATCAGACTCAAAAATATGGTTGGGAAAACTAATTCCGGGCTGGCTTTTTATTTTAAATACTGCTTCTTTGATTCCCCAGATGATGGTCGCTTTGATGGATTGGTCAGCTTCGGAAAGGCCGGCCAAATGAGAAACATCGAGGTACCTAGGCGCAATTTTGAGTGTTTTTTCTTTGATGAGCTCCATGTCGATGCCAACAGGTTGTGTGCTGATTGCAATGACCGAAAACTGATGCGAATGCGATATGGAAATATGTTTCCCGTTTTGTAAATGAGGTTTTCCATGAGTGTCGTAGGACAAATCTGCATCAGAAAGCCCGATGTGTTGCAGCAACATGCGTACCGCAAGAAACCCTTTTTGTTGGGATTCGGCTTTCATACATTCGAGGCGCTGCTCAGAATGAGAAGTAAGTGTACAGGCATTTTTGAGATCGACAAGTGCTTCCGAAATCTTCCAGAAATAGGCCGTTGTGTGGTGATTGATCTCTACTGATTTATAAAATGCCATTACGGTTGTTGGTTTTAGCCCTGATGGAAGTGGTATTTTTTTGAGGTGGATTGCTGTTTTTTTCTAGGTGCAAAAAAGCAGATCCCAATGCTTTGGGAGAAGCTCTTTTAGTGCCTTCGAAAAAAAGCAATGCGGCCAAAAAAATAGGAACGTACAGCAGGAATTGCTTCAAAAAATAATACTCAATTGTATTTCAAATCTTTAGCAAATTAAACAAATCATAATTTAATAGAAATGTTTGTGAAAATAAATTCTTATTCTGTAATTTTGCGCCAGATTTAAAAAAACAAATATACAAAATTGATGAGTACACAAACGTTACCATTTGTAGCTTATAAAGTGAAAGATATTTCGCTTGCAGCTTGGGGAAGAAAAGAAATTGAATTAGCAGAAGCTGAAATGCCAGGATTGATGGCACTTCGTGCAGAATACAAAGACGAACAGCCTTTAAAAGGAGCTCGTATTGCAGGATGTTTGCACATGACGATTCAAACAGCCGTTTTAATTGAAACTTTGATTGCTCTTGGTGCAGAAGTTACCTGGTCTTCTTGTAATATTTTCTCAACACAAGATCAAGCGGCTGCGGCGATTGCTGCTGCTGGAATTCAGGTGTATGCTTGGAAAGGTTTGAACGAAGAAGATTTTGACTGGTGTATTGAGCAAACCTTATTCTTTGGTGAAGACAGACAACCGTTGAACATGATTTTGGATGATGGTGGTGATTTGACAAACATGGTAATTGACCGTTACCCGCATTTGGTTGCTGGAATCAAAGGATTATCTGAAGAAACAACTACAGGAGTTCACCGTTTGTACGAAAGAGTAAAAGCAGGAACGTTGCCAATGCCGGCAATTAACGTGAATGACTCGGTTACTAAATCAAAATTCGACAACAAATATGGTTGTAAAGAATCGGCAGTAGATGCTGTTCGTCGTGCAACAGATATTATGTTGGCTGGAAAAAGAGTCATCGTTTGCGGATACGGAGATGTAGGTAAAGGTACTGCAGCGTCTTTTAGAGGTGCAGGTTCTATTGTAACTGTAACTGAGATTGATCCAATTTGTGCTTTACAAGCTGCCATGGACGGATTTGAAGTGAAAAAATTAAATACCGTAATTGGAACAGCAGATATCATCATTACAACTACTGGAAACAAAGACATCGTTTTGGGATCACATTTTGAACAAATGAGAGACAAAACAATCGTTTGTAACATCGGACACTTTGATAACGAAATAGACATGGCTTGGTTGAACAAAAACTTTGGTCATACTAAAAATGAAGTAAAACCTCAAGTAGACATCTACAACGTAAACGGAAAAGACATCATCATCTTGGCAGAAGGTCGTTTGGTAAACCTTGGTTGTGCTACAGGTCACCCAAGTTTTGTAATGAGTAACTCATTTACCAACCAAACTTTGGCTCAAATCGAGTTATGGAAAAACAGCGCGGCATACAACAATGACGTGTACATGTTACCAAAACACTTGGATGAAAAAGTAGCAATGTTACACTTGGCTAAATTGGGTGTTGAATTAGAAACCCTTCGTCCAGAGCAAGCAGATTATATTGGTGTAGAGGTTCAAGGACCATTCAAACCAGAATATTATAGATACTAAGAATTTAGATTTTAGTAGGAATATAAAACCCCGACTTCTATTGAAATCGGGGTTTTTTAATTCTTGTTCTTTATTTGAGAAGCTATTTCCAGCTATCCGCTCCCATCTTTTATTGCGCAAGCTTCATAAAAGGATGTCCACTTCTATCTGGGCTAGGGAAATGAATAAAAAAGTTATTTTTTTACAAAGTTTCTTTTAACCATTTATAGAATTCTCTTTGCCAAACCAAGGCGTTTTGTGGTTGCAACACCCAATGGTTTTCTTCTGGAAAATACAAAAACCTGCTTTTCAATCCGCGTAGTTGTGCCGCCTGAAACGCCTCTTGCGATTGACCAATTGGCACCCTAAAATCGGTGCCGCCTTGAATGATTAACATCGGCTTGTTCCATTTGTCAACATACGTTATTGGATTGAATTTTGTATACGATTTTTGAGCTGCTGCATTGTCTTTTTCCCAATAAGCGCCACCAAAATCCCAAAGGTTAAAAAATACTTCTTCGGTAGTTCCAAACATACTTTGCGTATTGAAAACACCATCATGAGCAATAAAAGTTTTGAAACGGTTGTTGTGAATTCCCGCTAAGAAAAAGGCAGAATACCCTCCATAACTCGCCCCTACACAGCCCAAACGAGCAACGTCAACATAACTTTCTTTGGCAAGATCATCAATGGCAGATAAATAATCATCCATCACTTGTCCGCCCCAATCTTTGGATATTTGATCGTTCCATTCTTGCCCGTGACCATACATTCCTCTTCGATTTGGCGCCACCACAATATAACCTTGCGAAGCCATCAATGAAAAATTCCAGCGGAAAGAATAAAATTGTGTCAACGGACTTTGCGGCCCACCTTGGCAATACAACAAGGTTGGGTATTTTTTGGTTTTGTCAAAATTGGGAGGCAAAATCACCCACACCAACATTTTCTTCCCGTCGGTGGTAGTAACGTATCTTCTTTCGTACGTTGGCAATGACAGTTGACTGTAAAATGCATCGTTAACCGTTGTAATTTGCTTCCACGTTTTGGTTTTTAGGGTATATGAAAATACTTCGGTTGCATGATTCATATCGGTTCGGGTAAGCAAGTAGTGATCCTCCGAAATCGAAACAATATCGTGCACATCAAAGTCACCATTTGTTAATTGAACTGGCGTAACTACCTTTTTGGTTAAGCCCGGGAAAGCCACTTCAAACAATTGCGTGGTTCCGTTTACAGGCGCAATAAAATAAACTTTTTTACCCTCTTTACTCCATTGAAAACTGTTTACAGTTCCATCCCAATGAGCGGTTAAATTGATATCAATCCCTTTGAATCGAACGATGATGTCATTTTTGTCTGCCTCAAATCCATCGCGCTTCATTTGCAGCCAAGTTAAATTCCCAGTAGGTGAAAAAACCGGATTGGTGTCATAACCTGCATTACCTTCTGTTAGGTTTTTAGTTGTTTTGGATTCGAGGTTGTATTCGTATAAATCGGTATTGGTCGAAATAGCATAAGCGGTTCCGAATTTCTTCTTACAAACATAGATTATACTCTTGCTATCGGGTGACCATATATAGTCTTCGTCGCCACCAAAAGGTTTTTGGGGTGCATCAAAAGGTTCGCCCTGCATGATGTCAAAAGCAGTCGCCTTTTCTTTGTTTTCTGCATAAAAAACGTGGTTGTGAGATCCTGTATTCCACGTATCCCAATGACGGTAGTCCAATCCATCATAGATTTGCGCTCCCGATTTTTGCAATTCAGGATAAACATCTTTCCCCAATACAGCTTCTGTTTTCACTTCTTGTGTGGATAAAACATATTTACCGTCGGGCGAAATGTTTTTATCTACGACCAAGCTAGGCGCATGGGTTACCTCGGTTGCAACACCCCCATTTACAGGAAGGGTATAATATTTTGATTTAATTTTATTGGCATCAATATCGGGTGTTCCCACTTTGTAAACGATATTTTTCCCGTCTTTCGAAATCCCTAAAACCGAAACTCTACCCAATTTCCAGAGGGATTCTGGCGACAAAACTTGTTGTGCCGATGCTGCTATACTCATAATACTGATCATTAAAAAAATACTTCTTTTCATCTCTTAAACGTTTTATTTTATTGCTAAACGATCCTAATTAATCCGTAGTGATCTAAACTTAGACTTGTTTAAATAAGGTAATTTGGGTAAAAATAACAAATTAATTTTTAATGGTGCCAATGCCTTTTTTGTTTAATTTAGCATTTCAATCCAAATTCTATGCAATTAAGCTATTGGGAAATAAAAAATTGGTTTTCACATGTTGACTATACTATTGTAGGTAGTGGTATCGTAGGTTTACACTGTGCTTTGGCTTTGCGTGAACGCTTTCCTGACAGCAAAATAGTAGTACTAGAAAAAGGGATTTTGCCCCAAGGCGCAAGTACAAAAAATGCGGGTTTTGCCTGTTTTGGAAGCCTTTCAGAAATCATTGATGATTTACAAACGCACAGTGAGGAAGAAGTCATTCAATTGATCACCAAGCGCTGGGCAGGACTTCAATTATTGAGAAAAAATTTGGGTGATAAAGCGCTCGATTATAAACCTTTTGGTGGATATGAACTTTTTCAAGAAAATGACACGGCAACCTATGAAAAATGTTTGCAAAAATTGCCGTTCATCAATGAATTGTTACAACCTCTTTTTAAATCTAATGTGTTTGAAAAACAAAGAGATCGATTTGGATTCCAGCAGTGCAAAGAGACTACTATTTTTAATCCTTTTGAAGGACAAATAGACACCGGTAACATGATGCAAGCCTTGCTCCAAAAAGCCGTATCAAACGGAGTTCTCGTTCTCAACCAAGCAGAAGTAACTCATTTTTCAGACAAAGGAACCGCAGTAGAAATACAAGTAAACGGATTTACTTTTACTTCCAAAAAATTACTTTTTGCCACCAATGGATTTGCTTCCGACCTCACAAACCATGAAGTACAACCCGCTCGAGCGCAGGTATTAATTACGGAACCGATTGAAAATTTGGACATTAAAGGGACTTTTCATTTAGACAAAGGGTATTATTATTTCAGAAACATAGATAACCGCATTTTACTGGGCGGTGGAAGAAACTTAGATTTTGAAGGAGAAAAAACCACCGATTTGTCTCAAACTGAAATCATACAAAATCGTTTGGAATACCTGCTTTCAAATGTCATTTTACCTCATCAAGAATATAAAATTGCCCACCGATGGAGCGGCATCATGGGTGTAGGAAATAGCAAAAAACCAATCGTTTCTCAACTATCCCATCACGTATATTGTGGCGTTCGAATGGGCGGAATGGGCGTAGCTATTGGTAGTTTAATAGGAAAAGAATTAGCTGACTTAATTGAATAATATGTTAAAGAAAATAGTACGCTTTGCGAAAAAAGTAGCCTTATGGTTTTTTGGAATTTCACTCTTTTTAGTGATCGTTTTCAAATGGGTTCCAGTACCCTTTACCCCTTTGATGATTACGAGGGCGATCGAACATAAAATAGAGGGCAAAGAAATGGTTTGCAGTCATGATTGGGTTCCGCTTTCAGAGATTTCGGTGAGTATGCAAAAAGCTGTTATTGCAAGTGAAGACGGTACCTTTCTATCGCACCATGGATTTGATTTTAGTGCTATGAAGAAGGCATTTAAAAACAATAATCGTGGGCGAAAATTAAAAGGAGGAAGTACCATTTCGCAACAAACGGCAAAGAATGTTTTTCTGTGGCAAGGTAGAAGTTACCTTCGTAAAGGTTTAGAGGCTTATTTCACCGTGCTTATTGAGGTGATTTGGGGCAAAGAACGCATCATGGAAGTCTATTTGAACAGCATTGAAATGGGAGATGGTGTGTATGGCGCCGAAGCTGCTGCGCAACATTGGTATGGAACTTCCGCTTCCCAGTTAACCAAAAGTCAAGCGGCCGGAATTGCGGCTATTTTACCCAACCCTAGAAAATACAAGGCAACGAATTCCTCTTCTTACATCGAAAATAGAAAGGGTAAAATCATGCGTATTATGCGCCATAGTGCCCGACCAGAATATTAATATTGGATAAAAAACATGAAAAAATACCTACTGCTTTTGCTCATTCCCTTTATGGGAAATGCACAAGACTTTGCCAAACACGTCAATCCCTTTATAGGAACTGGCGGCCACGGACACACCTTTCCGGGTGCTACAGTGCCTTATGGAATGGTACAACTTTCCCCAGACACAAGAATTGATGGCAGCTGGGACGGTTGTAGTGGGTACCATTATTCTGACAACCTCATCTATGGTTTTTCGCATACCCATTTGAATGGAACGGGAGTTTCAGATTTTGGTGATATCTTATTGATGCCCACTATGGGCGACCCTTCGTTTGATCATAAAGTCTATGCTTCTATTTTTAGACACGATTATGAAAAAGCGTCTGCTGGTTATTATGCCGTCAAACTAGACAAACACGATATTGATGTGCGTTTAACCGCATCTACACGAGTAGGTTTTCATGAATATACGTTTAATAAAGATGGGCAAGCCAACATCCTTTTAGATTTAAATCACCGCGACAAGCTATTAGAGGGCAGCATTCGAGTAATTAATGATAAAACGATTGAGGTATTGCGCAGAAGCGAGGCATGGGCCAGAGACCAATATGTGTATGCCCGAATTGAGTTCAATGTGCCTTTGAAAGTGAATTTGATAAAAGGTCAAAATACGAAATTAGAAGGTTTGTACAAAGGAACAGAATTGGCTATAAGTTTCTCCAAACCGGTAAAAAAAGGCGAAAAAATCCTCGTAAAAGTTGCGCTTTCACCCACGAGTTATGAAGGAGCCAAACTAAATAGTTCTGAAATCAACCATTGGGATTTTGATAAAGCACATAAAGACGCTCACGTTCTTTGGGACAAGGAATTATCAAAAATTGAAGTTACGTCTGACGATAAAAATAAATTGGCAATTTTCTACACAGCATTGTATCACACGATGATGCAACCCAATATTGCACAAGATTTGGATGGAAAATACCGCGGTCGCGACAACCAAATTCACACAGCAGAAGGATTTGATTATTACACGGTTTTTTCATTGTGGGACACCTTTAGAGGCGCCCATCCTTTGTATACGCTAATTGATAAAAAACGAACTTCCGATTACATCAACACGTTCATCAAGCAATACGAACAAGGCGGCAGATTGCCCGTTTGGGAATTGGCTTCCAATGAAACCGATTGCATGATTGGCTATCATTCGGTTTCGGTGATTGCCGATGCGATGGCAAAAGGGATTACCGGTTTTGATTACGAAAAAGCTTTTGAAGCGAGCAAAGCGTCTGCCATGCGCGATGTGTTGGGTTTGGATGCCTACAAGAAAAATGGTTTTATTTCGATGGACGACGAACATGAAAGTGTTTCCAAAACCTTGGAATATGCCTATGACGATTGGTGCATTGCGCAAATGGCACAACTTTTAAATAAAAAAGAAGATTACGCCTATTTTATGCAACGTTCTCAAAATTGGAAGAATATTTTTGATTGGGAAACCGGTTTCATGCGACCAAAGAAAAACGGCGGTTGGGACAAACCCTTTGACCCAAGAGAAGTGAACAATAATTTTACAGAAGGGAATTCTTGGCACTATTCGTTTTTCGTTCCGCAAGACATAGAAGGATTGATTCAAGCGCATGGCGGAAAGGATAAATTTGAAGCCAAATTAGATGCCCTTTTCAACGCCGAAAGTAAAACAACCGGGAGAGAACAAGTCGATGTTACCGGATTGATTGGGCAATATGCGCACGGAAACGAACCGAGTCACCACATGGCATATTTGTACAATTATGTGGACAAACCCGAAAAAACAAAAGAGAAAGTACATTTCATTTTGAATAATTTTTACAAAAATACCCCCGACGGATTGATTGGCAATGAAGACTGTGGCCAAATGAGTGCATGGTATGTATTGAGTGCGATGGGTATTTACGATGTAACTCCAGGTGATTTATTATGGGATATTACCACACCTTTTATTGAAAATATAAAAGTTAGTGTTGATGGTAAAAAACCAGAATATATAAATCAAAAATTTGAGAAAACTAGAATTTTACCTCAATTCTCAATGGATTTTAAAGAAAAAGAAGTTTTTCCATCAATAATTCCAGTCCCGGTAATTCAGGCAGCAAGTAAAGCGTTTAAAGATAAAATGCAAATTGAATTATTTTCACAAAATGCAAAGGATGCGATCTATTTCATGATCAATGATAAAGATGATTTTTTGGCAAAAAAACAATTTGTGCAATATAGTAAGCCTTTTGAAATTACTCAATCTTCCACGATACAAGCTTATGTGAAGTCAAGTGAAGAAAAAAGTAACACCATCTCTGCCCAATTCTTCAAAAAACCAAACAACTACAGCATCAACATCAAATCAGTTTACAATCCGCAATACCATGCAGGAGGTCCCGATGGTTTGTTAGACGGTATTTTGGGCACAGAAAACTGGCGCAAAGGCGATTGGCAAGGTTATCAAAGTCAAGATTTTGAAGCAGTAGTCGATTTGCAAGTTGTAAAAGAGATTGCAGAAGTATCGGCTCGTTTTTTACAAGACCAACGTTCGTGGATTTTAATGCCAACTAAAGTAGATTATTATGTGTCTGAGGATAACGTGAATTTCACATTTATGGGTTCGGTTGCAAATACATTCGACCCAAAAATAGAAGAAAATTCAATCCTTAATTTTACTACTCAGGAAACCAAAGGTAAAAAAGCACGTTATGTAAAAGTAATCGCTAAAAACTTTGGCAAATTACCAGATTGGCATCAAGGGGCAGGTGGCGATGCGTTTATTTTTATCGATGAAATAACCATTAAATAATAGTGAGGAAGACGAAAGACGAATTAAAAAACCATAGTGAAACTTTGTGCCCTCCTTTGTGAAACTTCGTGAAACAAAAAACAAACCAACTATGAAAATAGCCCTCATACAAACCACTCTAGCTTGGGAAAATCCAACCCAAAACATCCTACACCTAACCCGAAAAATCAACGAGATTTCTGAAAAAGTAGATGTAATTGTACTTCCCGAAATGTTCACTTCTGGCTTCACCATGCATCCGAAAAATGTAGCACAAACGATGGACGGCGAAGCACTTTCTTGGCTCAAGAAAACAGCTCAAGAAAAAAATTGTGCCCTCACCGGAAGCTTAGTCATCGAAGAAAACAAGCACTATTTCAACCGATTGGTATTTGTTTTTCCAAACGGAGAAGTCCAATATTACGATAAAAAACACCTCTTTACCTTGGCTGACGAAGACCAAGCCTACACTGCAGGAACTCAAAAATTGATTGTAGAATACAACGGGTTTAAAATTTGCCCTCTCATTTGTTACGACTTGCGATTTCCTGTTTTTGCTAGAAATGTGGAAACATACGACCTACTGATTTACGTTGCTAATTGGCCAAGACCCCGAATTAATGCTTGGGATATTTTGCTAAAAGCACGGGCAGTTGAAAACATGAGTTTTGTGGTAGGTGTGAATCGCGTGGGAACAGATCATAACAACCTGGAATATGTTGGGCATTCACAAGCGGTCGATTTTTTAGGAAATTACATTCAGGAACCACAAGAAACAGAGGGAGTTTTTATAGTAGAGCTGGACAAAAACCAACTCATAGAAACTCGAAAAAAATTGGCATTTCTAGACGATCGAGATGCATTCAGTATCACATAATAGCTGTTCTATAAAGCTTATTAAGATTATCTGAAATTAGGAGAAATCCTTTATGAAATCTGTGTTGAATTGATTTTTGATATTGACATTGAATTTGCCATTGACATTGCAATGTTTTATTCTCCCACATCAAACGGTTGTTCAACGTCCCAATTGGCTCGAACATCAATCTGTTTCGGAAAATAAATTACTTCTTCTGCCTGGCGTTTTTCTAGAAAACTTCCGGTGTCCCAAAGTTGGTTTTTATTGTCATCATAAATCAATCGCAATGTAAAAAGTTGAGGCTCTACCAAATCAAAACTGATTTCAGTAGCTTTATCAGAAGTCGCACTGGCTATGATTTTACCCT
>JAGNYR010000008.1:12961-22053 GCA_017984835.1 Flavobacterium sp.
CCGGTGTCCCAAAGTTGGTTTTTATTGTCATCATAAATCAATCGCAATGTAAAAAGTTGAGGCTCTACCAAATCAAAACTGATTTCAGTAGCTTTATCAGAAGTCGCACTGGCTATGATTTTACCCTCTTGGGTTGTCAGTTCTACAATCACAGGAAAACGTTTTACATGTTCAAGTTTGACGCGTAAATTGCCATAATCGGCTTCTGTTTTGGTAGAGAAACCATACTGAAGTGTGTCGTTTTGCTTCCCATTAAAATCAACCAAAGCTCCCGGAAATAAAGTTAATTTGTACTTTTCTGAAGGTTGTTTTTCAAAATCAAAATAGACTTTTTGCTCCCATTCGTTGTAGTTTGCTTTAAATGGTACAGCCGAAGAATCTTTTGCGAGGAACTTAATTTTTGAGGCATCAATGTTTTCAATTGCGGTGTTGGAATGAATTGCAAATCGATCTCTAAAACTCAAATCGACTCCGCGCTCATTGCTAAAAGCTACACTGTCTTTTTTCTGTTCTTTTACCTTTAGTGAAAATGACTTTTTGTAGTTGGCTTTTACCACTTCAATTGCCAACGAATCATTTTTTTGGGCTTTGAACCAGATGTTCAATGAATCTTTACTTTCGAGTTTTGAAAGTTTGAATGGAATTTTTTCAGTACCGTTTTTCAGATTGATTTTAACCTCCTTGGGATCACCTTCATAACCTATAGTAAACCTATTAGCCGATGCTTGAACAGCATTCACCGCTTTAAAAGGCACCACTTCTTTAAATAATTCAAGTTCGTACAACGTATCATTTGGAAACGAAATAACGTCTTTTTGAAAGCCAATTTTATCTGTTTTTGGATCAAATTTATTATTTCCGTTTACGTCTTTCAAAGCAATCAACTGGTAATTACCTTGCTTGATGTTTTCTAGTTTAACGACTTTCAAACTATCCAACGTACTCGTCAAATATCTTGGCACTTCTTTATAAATGATCGAATCTACATAGTTGGCGTCTTTTTCATACAACATAATAGACACGTAACTATCGACTTTATTGCTGTAGGCATCTTTCACTTTTGCATTCAATGTCAGCGAATCAATAAATTTTCCTGTAGAGAAGACGTATTTGAATTGTTCGTATTGGTTCCCTTCATTATTGTCCTCAATACTATTCCCAAAATTAAAACTATAGGTTGTATTGTCGAGTAAGGTATCATACAATTGGATGGTAATCGTTTTACTGGCTGAATAAGGTAAAAGGGTGGGCGCCTTCTTCATGGGAGGCGAAATAATTAATTGTTTATTGACGTTTTTTAACTTGACATATTCATCAAAAACCAACTTAATGAGGTTCGCCTTGCTGTTAGTAGAAAAATTCTTTGGAAAACTCCCCACAAGTACGGGCGCTAACGTATCCTTGGAGCCTCCAGTTATGGAACCACGTTTTGCACAGCTCACTGCAGAAATTAAGCCAATAATAGCTACAATCAATATTCCTTTTTTCAACATCCATTCAAATTTTGTAACGCAAAATAACAACTATATTTACTTTATCCGAAACATTTTAAGAAAAATATAAGTCTATTTTTCAGAGGCTAATCACACCCAGTTCCAAAAAAGGGTTTATTGGGTCATTGCCATGCAAATAATACTCAATCGTGATCCCGGAATTTGCAGCAAAGCACTTCCGCAAGCTTCAAGCGTGGCGCCGGTTGTAATGACATCATCAATCAACAAAAAATGTTTCCCGTACATTGTTTCGTCTTCAATCACTTCAAAACCTTTTTCGGACACATTACTCCGTTCCACAAGCGATTTCCAAACTTGCGTTTCTGTAAATTTTGACCGGATGAGAAGATCCGGATTGAAAGGAATTTGCAACGAAGAAGCAAGCGCTTCGCCAAAAGTTGTTACTTGATTATAGCCTCTTTTTCTGTACCTTTTTTTGTGCAAAGGAACCGGAATGATGACTTCTACATCTTTAAGCATGGGATGGTTTTTTATTTCCGATCCATACCAAAGTCCGATAGCCGTCCCAATTTCTTCATGGCCTTTGTATTTTAACTTATGGATCATTTCTTGAACGATCCCTTTTTTATGAAAATAAAACAAAGTCCCTGCAAAATGAAGATCCAATCGACCATAAAATTTATCCATTACTTCTTTGTTGTCATGGGTGTGATGCAAAGTCAATGGAATTTCATGCCGGCACTGGGTACAAATAACATATTCGTTGTGTAATAATAAAGATTCACATCCGGCGCAGACCTTTGGATAGAACAAATTGAGGAGATTGATTATCATATCATGGCGTTTATAAAATAAAATTATAAAAATTTCGCATTCAATGGACAATTCGAGCTACTTTTTATATTTTTGCAGTATGGCAAAACAAGAAGATATATTTAAGAATGTAATTTCGCATGCAAAAGAGTACGGATTTATTTTTCCGTCGAGCGAAATTTATGATGGTTTAAGTGCAGTGTATGATTATGCACAAAACGGAGTAGAATTAAAGAAAAATATCCGCGAATATTGGTGGAAATCAATGGTGCAAATGCATGAAAATATTGTGGGATTAGATGCTGCAATTTTGATGCATCCAACCACTTGGAAAGCATCGGGTCATGTTGATGCATTCAACGATCCTTTGATAGATAACAAAGATTCCAAAAAAAGATACCGTGCCGATGTTTTGATTGAAGACTATGCTGAAAAATTAAATCTGAAGGCAAAAAAAGAAATCGAAAAAGCACGCGAGCGATTTGGCGCCTCTTTTGATGAAGAACAATATAAAACGACCAACCCACGTGTGATGGAATACCTTTCGAAAGAAAGAGAAATTCTTGAAAGAATGGGACGTTCTTTGGGTAATGGAGATTTAGAAGATGTAAAAGCCCTTATCGAAGAACTTGAAATTGCTTGTCCGGAAAGTGGTTCAAGAAACTGGACGGATGTAAAACAATTTAATTTGATGTTTGGCACCAAGTTAGGAGCCTCTGCAGAAAGTGCAATGGATTTATACCTTCGTCCTGAAACAGCACAAGGGATTTTTGTTAATTTCTTGAATGTTCAGAAATCGGGTAGAATGAAAATTCCATTCGGAATTGCACAAACCGGAAAGGCGTTTAGAAATGAAATCGTAGCGCGACAATTCATCTTCCGAATGAGAGAATTTGAACAAATGGAAATGCAATTTTTTGTAAAACCAGGCGAAGAAATGAAATGGTACGACTATTGGAAAACCACCCGATTGAACTGGCATTTATCTCTTGGACTTGGTAAGGAAAATTACCGTTTTCACGATCACGAAAAACTAGCTCATTATGCGAATGCTGCAGCCGATATTGAATTTAATTTCCCTTTTGGATTTAAAGAATTAGAAGGAATTCATTCAAGAACTGATTTTGATTTGAAAGCGCATGAGCAATTCTCAGGAAAAAAATTACAATATTTTGACAATGATTCAAATTCGAATTATACTCCTTATGTAGTAGAAACATCCGTAGGTTTGGACCGAATGTTTTTGGCCGTTTTTTCAAATTCATTGAAAGAAGAAACCCTAGAAGACGGATCTACAAGAACCGTTTTGAGCCTTCCATCGGTACTTGCTCCTACAAAAGCAGCCGTATTGCCTTTGGTTAAAAAAGATGGTTTGCCAGAAGTAGCGCAAAGTATCATTGATGAATTAAAATGGGATTTCAACGTAGCTTACGATGAAAAAGACGCGGTTGGAAGACGTTACAGAAGACAAGATGCATTGGGAACTCCATTTTGCATTACGGTAGATCACCAAACGCTGGAAGACCAAACAGTGACCATCAGACACCGCGATACAATGAAACAAGATCGAGTTGCTATATCAGATCTTAGAAACATCATCAACCACGAAGTCTCGATGAGAAACTGGTTAATGAAAACAGTATAAAACAAAAAAAGCTTCTCAATTGAGAAGCTTTTTTTTATTAATTTATTGTATTAGAATCGGTATCCAAAAGTAATTCCTCCACGACCTACAAAGGTGATGTCATAGAAATCGTTTTTATTAGAATTGTTTAAATTTCTACCTACACCTGCACCTATTTCAAACACAAAGCCTTTCTTAGAAACCCATTTACCTCCAAGACCAAAACCCACAGCAAAATTAGTGTAAGAGTCACTCGTAATGTTGTTTACATAACTAGATGTAGCAGGATTGTAAACATAATAGTTATATTCTGGACGCACGGAACTTAGCATGGTAAATCCTTCTGCATAAAAACCTGCGGCTGGTTTTTTACCAAAAAAATGACGGTAATAAGGTGTTAATTCGAAAGAATTCGTAATCGTTTCATCGATTGCAAAACCCAAAGAAACCCCAACTGATGATTCTTCACTTAAGATTCTCTCGTAAGAAAACTCAGGGAAACCTCCTAACAAATAGGCTGCATTCCCTTTGATTTCATTTAGAGGATAAGTCGCTGCTGTATCTTTAGTTTGACTAAAGCCTAACGAAGCGATGCACGCACATAATAAAACAACTGCTTTTTTCATATTTTTTTATTTTTGTTTGATTTTCAAAAGTAGATAAAAAACTATTTCAAAAATGTTAATTTATTTTTTTAACTAAATCAACTGATTTGCTACCAGGTACTCTGCAATTTGAATGGTATTGGTGGCAGCACCTTTTCTTAAATTATCGGCAACAATCCACATGTTTAAGGAATTAGGTTGGCTTTCATCTCTACGAATACGTCCCACAAACACCTCGTCTTTCCCTTGAGCATACAAAGGCATTGGGTATTGAAATTCTGCAATGTTATCTTGCAAGATGACACCGTCAGTTGCGTCCAAAATAGCTCGAACTTCATGGATGTCAAAATCATTTGAAAATTCGATGTTCACCGCTTCACTGTGTCCACCTACGATAGGCACACGAATCGCAGTTGCAGTAACTGCTATGGTTTTGTCGCTCAATATTTTTTGCGTTTCGCGCACTAATTTCATTTCTTCTTTTGTGTATCCGTTGTCTTCAAAGCTATCACATTGTGGGATGGCATTTCGATGAATCGGATATTTATAAGCCATCTCACCCTGAATGTTTTCGTATTCATTTTCTAATTGTCGAACCGCTTTCACTCCCGTTCCCGTTATGGATTGATAGGTTGAAACAATGACTCTTTTGATGTTGTATTTTTTATGCAAAGGTGCCAAAACCATCACCATTTGAATGGTGGAACAATTTGGATTGGCAATGATTTTGTCTGCTGCTGTTAATTCGCCAGCATTGATTTCGGGTACAATCAATTTTTTGGTTGGATCCATTCTCCAGGCTGATGAATTATCAATCACAGTAGTCCCTGCTGCTGCAAACTTTGGCGCCCATTCAAGAGAAGTATCACCCCCTGCAGAAAACAAAGCCACATCTGCTTTCATGTCTACAGCCGTTTGCATGCCTACCACTTTGTATTTTTTACCTTTAAATTCAATTTCTTTCCCAACCGATTTTTCGGAAGCAACAGGAATCAATTCCGTTACCGGAAAATTTCTTTCTGACAATACTTGAAGCATCACCTCTCCAACCATACCGGTTGCACCAACAACAGCAACTTTCATACTCAATATTTTATTAATTAATAACTACAAAAGTAATTAGAAAATAAATTAGTTGGTATGGATTTCATAAAAAAAGAAAAATCCCGTAAAGATGACGGGATTCAATTATAAATGGTTGTAAACAATGCTTTATTCTCGATAAAAAATACGTTTCACGCGTTGTGAAATCCCCGTAATAATCTCGTACGGAATTGTATGTAGCTGTTGAGCCATTTCGATTACCGTAGGTTTTTTTCCAAAAACAATCACTTCATTTCCTTCTTTGCAATCAATATCGGATACATCCACCATCATCATGTCCATGCACACGCTTCCTAAAATTTTAGCTGGCTTGTTTTTGATCATGACATATCCGTTTTCATTACCAAGTTGTCTCGAAATTCCATCGGCGTACCCAATTGGGATGGTAGCCACTTTGGTAGGCTTTGTAACCATAAAACGTCTTCCGTATCCCACACTATCGCCTTCATTCAAAAATCGAATTTGGGAAATAACCGATTTTAAAGTACTCACAACTTCTAAGAATTTTTGTTCTTCTGCATCGTTCGAAATACCATACAAACCAATCCCCAATCGAACCATGTCGTACTGCGCATTTGTGAAATTAGATATCCCCGATGTATTCAAAAGATGACGAATAGGTGCATAACCCAATTCGTCGATCATCGCCGTCGACATGCTTTCAAATTCCTCAATTTGATGTAAAGTAAAATCCATCAATTCCAAATCATCGCTGGCTGCCAAATGAGATAAAATACTTTTTACGCTTACGTGTGGATGGTCTTTTAAAATGGTGATTAATTGGGCGACATCGGCGACTTGAAAACCCAATCGATGCATTCCAGTATCTAGTTTTATATGGATCGGAAATCCGTTTAGCTTTTTGGCTGTAGCCAATTTCAAAAAAGAGTGCAACCCTTTGAAAGAATAGATTTCAGGTTCCAATTGATGTTGAATGATCGATGGAAAGCTCGTTGTTTCTGGATTCATAACCATGATCGGCAATTGAATTCCCGCTGTTTTTAATGCAATTCCTTCATCTGCAAAAGCAACACCCAAATAATCAATGGCATGGTATTCTAATAATTTTGCTATTTCAAAACCACCGTTTCCATAACCAAATGCTTTCACCATGACCATTAATTTGGTCGTAGGATCTAATTTAGATTTGAAAAAATTCAGGTTATGACTGATGGCATTTAAATTAATTTCCAGTACCGTTTCGTGGGTTTTTTCTTCTAAAGCGGCTACAATTTCTTCAAATTGATAGTTTCGAGCCCCTTTAATCAAAAGGGTTTCATTTTCAAAATTGATTTCATCCAGATGATGTAAAAAATCTTCTGTCGATAAAAAGGCCTTACAATTCGGGAATTTTTTTGCGTACTTCGAAATGGTGGCTCCAATTACCACGACGCGGTTTATTTTATTTGAAATGATCAATTGAGATACTTTAGAATACAGTTCCTCATCGGGTAAACCGCTTTGAAAAATATCTGATAAAATCAGTGTCTTTTTTTTGTATTGTTTCTGGCTTTCGAGAAAATCCAAAGCAATTTTTAAAGATTGAAAATCGGAAGCATAACTATCATCAATGATTGAAGTGTTGTTGGTTCCATTTTTCACTTTCAAACGCATTTCGACCGGATATAACAACTTCATTCTTTCCTGAATTGTTTCTTGACTGTACTGCAAATGCAATAAAACCATCAAACATTGGATCGCATTTTCTACAGATGCTTGGTCTTGAAAAGGGATTTCTACAGTAAAGCACAACGCTTTGTAGGTGATTTTAAGTTGAGTCCCTTCTCCTTTTTCCGACGTCATGATATAAACATCGGCGCTTTTATCGCTAGAACTCCAGGTAAACGTCTTGATTTTGGAAGGAATAAAAACTTCAATTGTCTTGTTTTTATTGATAATTAAAACAGAAACACCCGTGAAAAGTTTGAGTTTTTCTTTGATTTTTTCACCCATATCTTCAAATCCTTCGTCGTGTGCCGAACCAATATTTGAAAAAATTCCTATCGTAGGTTGAATCATCCTTTGAAGATGCTCCATTTCATTTGTAGTCGAAATTCCGGCTTCAAAAATGGCCAAATTGTGTTTTTCATTGATCCCTAAAACCGATAGCGGAACCCCTACTTGCGAATTATAACTCTTTGGACTTCGAATGATATTGTACTCTGGATTTAGTAAAAAATTCAACCACTCTTTGATGATCGTTTTTCCGTTACTTCCCGTGATTCCAATGACTGGAATATCAAACTCTTTTCTATAATAGGCGGCAAGTTCTTGAAGAGCAACCAAGGTATCCTTTACGTGATAAAAAGTAAGCGATTCGTTTAATGAATCTGGAATTTGGCTCACTACAAAATGGGAAACACCCTGTTGAGCAAGTTCTGAAATGTATTGATGCCCATCATGATTGGGTCCAACCAATGCAAAAAATAAAGTTTCTTGGTTGTTCTGCATCGAACGACTATCGATAGAGACTACGTCAAACAAAGTAACAGGGTTCTTCCCGATGACTTCGGCATTTAGAATTGAAACAATATTTCTAGAAGAAAGTATCAAAATATTTGATTATTCGTTGGATGTGGTTTCGTTTGCATCGCTATTCTTGTGCATTGCGTTATAAAAAGCTGCTCTGCTTAAGGGTTCGTATTCTTCTGTTTCTCCTAGCATGACCAATTTATCATTATCGGTTTTTCTAAAACTATAATGGGCTAAATTGCCTGTGTGCGTACATACGGCATGCACTTTGGTCACATACTCGGCGGTAGCCATAAGTGCGGGCATGGGTCCGAATGGATTTCCTTTAAAATCCATATCCAGTCCGGCAACAATCACCCGTATCCCAGAATTGGCTAAATCATTGCAAATTTTCACAATTTCATCATCAAAAAATTGGGCCTCGTCAATACCCACGACATCACAACCTTGCGCCAAGATGGCGATGTTTGCAGCAGCCGGTACTGGAGTAGAACGGATTTCGTTTTTATTGTGCGAAACCACCATCTCTTCATCGTATCGAGTATCAACGGAGGGTTTGAAAATTTCGACTTTTTGCTTGGCAAATTGTGCTCTTTTTAACCTGCGAATGAGTTCTTCTGTCTTTCCAGAAAACATCGATCCACAGATTACTTCGATCCAACCAAATTGTTCTTTATGATTTACTGTATTTTCGAGAAACATTTTGTATTTTTAGACCTTAAAAAAGGAATTGTTTTTATTACTTTGTAAAAAACAAATTTACTATAAAAATTAGATTACCAACTCACTATAATTTTAAAAGTTATGAAGAAAAGACTAGAAGCCGAATTAATAAGCATTGCACACCGTGTTTTGAAGTTAAAAAACAAGTCTGAAATAGATCAATTATATATTGAAACTCAAAAATTATACACTGTTTTGGGAGTCTTAAAATTTTATAACGATAACATCGATGTGAGTAAGAATACCCTTTCCGAAAGTGAATTAGAGGACTTGTTACAAAAAGAAGAAGCGCCCCTT
>JAGNYR010000008.1:22153-50237 GCA_017984835.1 Flavobacterium sp.
TGAAACTCAAAAATTATACACTGTTTTGGGAGTCTTAAAATTTTATAACGATAACATCGATGTGAGTAAGAATACCCTTTCCGAAAGTGAATTAGAGGACTTGTTACAAAAAGAAGAAGCGCCCCTTCTTGAAAAAGAACCTGTTGTCGTTGCAGAAATTCCACCTGTAAAAATCATTGTTGAAGAAGAACAGGAAGAACTTCTTGCAGAAGACGATGCGATTGAAATAGAAGAGGAAGAGGAAGAACTTGTGGAAGAAGAAGTTTTGGAGGAAGAGGAAGAAGAAATTGCAGAAGAGGAAGTGGAGGATGAAGAATTAGAGGAAAATGAGGAAGAAGAAAATGAAGATGAAAACCCTTTGGAATTAGAGGCAGAAATCGGATTTAATTTCGAACCAAGTGAAGACTTTTTATTAAAATCAGACGAAGAAACAAAAGAAGAAGCGAAGCCAGAAGTACATCAGTTTACATTCGAAGATTTATTAGGAGGTGATTATGTAGAGCCTGTTTTTGTAAAACCAAACGATGTTTCAACCCTTCTTTTTGAAGAATTTGAGGAAAAAGAAGCGCCAATTAGTGATAAATCAGCTACTGGAATTAGTATCGGAATAAATGATAGAATAGGGTTTGTAAATAATTTATTTGGAGGCAGTGACGAAGATTACAACCGTGTTATCTCGCAACTGAACAGTTTCGATTCTTTTAAAGAAGCCGAAGAATTTATTGAAGATTTTGTAAAACCCGATTATAATAATTGGGAAGATGTGGCTGATTATGAAGAACGTTTTCTGGAAATTGTAGCAAAAAAATTCGAATAAATGTCAAAATTATACATTGTACCTACTCCAATTGGCAATCTTGAAGATATGACTTTTAGAGCTATCAAAGTATTGAAAGAAGCCGATTTGATATTGGCAGAAGACACTCGAACAAGTAGCAAATTACTAAAACATTTTGAAATTGCTACACACATGCATAGTCACCATATGCACAACGAACATAAAACGATCGAAAACATCATCAAGAGGTTGCAAGCAGGTGAAACCATTGCTTTGATTTCAGATGCAGGAACACCTGCCATTTCTGACCCTGGTTTTTTGCTCACTCGCGCCTGTGTAGAAAGCAATATTGCCGTTGAATGTTTGCCTGGTGCAACTGCTTTTGTCCCAGCGTTGGTTAACAGTGGTTTGCCCAATGACAAATTTGTTTTTGAAGGATTTTTACCCGAAAAAAAAGGAAGACAAACGAGGTACTTAGCGCTAGCTGAAGAAGCTCGAACCATGATTTTTTATGTGTCTCCACATAAATTAAACAAAACGTTGGCAGAATTTGTTCAGTATTTTGGAGCCGATCGACCCGTGTCTATTTCGAGAGAATTATCCAAATTACACGAAGAAACCAAAAGAGGAACTGCCAATGAATTATTGCAATACTTTGAGGCAAAACCTGCCAAAGGTGAAATCGTAGCTGTTGTTGGAGGAAAAAAATAATACCCGTGATTTGTGTCATCAATAATAAAAATATAACCGCCTTAAATTTTAGTATATGCGTTGGACCGTTGCATCCCCTCCCGAAAAAGAAACAATTCAAAATCTAATCTCCGAACTACAAATAGATCCCATCATTGCCTCGTTATTAGTTCAAAGAGGAATTACTACTTTTGATCAAGCAAAAACTTTTTTCAGACCTTCTTTAGAAGATTTACATGATCCTTTCTTGATGAAAGACATGGACAAAGCCGTAAATAGAATTGAAAAAGCCATCCTTAACAACGAAAACATTCTCGTTTTTGGCGATTATGACGTAGATGGAACTACCGCTGTTTCTCTGGTTTCAAGTTACCTCAAAACAATTCATCCAAATATAGCTACTTACATTCCAGACCGATACGATGAAGGATACGGCATTTCTTTTAAAGGCATTGATTTTGCAGACGACAATGATTTTACCCTCATCATTGCTTTGGATTGCGGTATAAAATCGATCGATCATATCGCTTACGCAAATGAAAAGCAAATTGATTTCATCATCTGTGATCACCACAGACCCGGTGCCGAATTACCCAATGCAGTTGCCGTATTGGATCCTAAAAGAACGGATTGTTTTTATCCCTATGATGAACTTTGCGGATGCGGCGTTGGGTTTAAATTGATCCAAGCCTTGGCCCAAAACAGAAACCAAACCACGAGCGATTTAGTTCCGTATCTTGATTTGGTAGCTACTGCAATTGCGGCTGATATTGTACCCATAACGGGAGAAAACAGAGTGCTTGCAAAATTTGGATTGGAAGTAATCAATGCGGCTCCTAGACCCGGAATCAAATCGTTATTGAAAAATAGTAAGAAGAAAATCTTAACGATTACAGATGTTGTTTTTATGATTGCACCGCGCATCAATGCTGCCGGAAGGATAAAACATGGTAACCATGCTGTCGAATTATTAACGGAATACAATAGTGAACAAGCCGATCAATTTGCGTCGGAGATTGAACAATACAACAGTGATAGAAAATCGCTCGACAAACAAATAACCATAGAAGCGCTGGCTCAAATTGAAAACAACAACGAACAAAATCATTTTACAACCGTCGTTTTTCAAGAAGATTGGCACAAAGGCGTAATCGGAATTGTGGCTTCCCGTTTGACTGAAACCTATTATCGCCCTACGCTTGTATTTACTAAAAGTGGAGATAAACTAGCCGCTTCTGCTCGTTCAGTAAAAGGATTTGATGTGTACAATGCATTAGAAAATTGCTCAGAACATTTAGAACAATTTGGAGGTCACATGTATGCAGCAGGGATGACGCTAAAACCCGAAAATTATTTGCCCTTTAAAGCTGCATTTGAAGCAGAAGTAAAAAAAACCATCACCCCCGAAATGCGGGTTCCTGAAATTACTATTGATGCCCAAATAGAATTAACCGACATAACGCCAAAGTTGGTGCGTATTTTACATCAATTTGAGCCTTTTGGACCTCAAAACATGACCCCTGTTTTTGCTACCAAAGATGTAGTTGATACAGGTTATGCCAAAACAATTGGTCAAGGAGACGAACATTTAAAATTGTACGTAAAACAACACCAATCGCAAGGTTTTGGTGCAATTGGTTTTGGACTTGGAAATAAATTACCTGCAATCAAAAACAGAAAACCATTTGAAATTGCCTATTGCATCGATGAAAATGAATACAAAGATGAAATCAGTATTCAGTTAAGAGTGAAAGATTTAAAATAATTTGTTGTAAAAAAGAATCGTATTATTTTGATTTTTTTTGTAACTTGCTATTTCTATTGATCCTTTAAAATGAACCAAAAGGCACTTTTATATACCCCTCAACTAACACACGAAAAGTCGTTGAAAACCCTCATTGAAAACCGAACGGTTTTTTCATTGGATCATTGTGAATTGAACATTTTTGAAACCTATCAAGAAACGGCCTTGGTTCCTCTAAAATTTAATGATTTGGTCGTAACTAGTATGTTACGTGGGAAAAAAGTAATGCATCTTTTTGAAGACCCTAGCTTTGAATACCTTCCAGGCGAAACGGTTATTGTCCCTTCAAATGTGGAAATGAAAATAGATTTTCCTGAAGCTACTAAAGACAACCCCACGCAGTGTATAGCGTTAGCCATTGACAACAAAGTTATTACAAATACCCTCGATTTTTTAAACGAAAAATACCCCAAAGAAGGCAAAAACAACCTTTGGAAACTAGATCACGAAAATTATTTTTTTTACAATAATATTGACTTAGCGGCTACGATCAATAAACTCATCAAAGAGTGCATGGGTAATTCGTTGACAAAAGACGCGATTGCCGATCTTACTTTACAAGAATTAATCATTCGAATCATTCAAACTCAAACTGCAAAAAGATTTGAAAATGAACAATTCATTCATTCAAACAACCCAATTTTGCCAAGTATTGAATTCATTAGAGAAAACATTAGAGAGCAAATCAATCTAAAAGATTTAAGCGACAAAGCCTGTATGAGTACTACCTCATTTTATCGCTATTTTAAGAGAGAATTAGGCATGAGCCCAATTGAATTTATATTAAATGAAAAAATAAAATACGCTAAAAAATTATTAAACAATCCGAACATTCAAATCAATGAAGTTTCATATGCAACTGGATTTGAAGATTGTAATTATTTTATTCGATTATTTAAAAAGCACGAAGGTGTGACCCCAAAACAATACCAATTAATGAACTTTAGTTCTCATTGAGTTTAATTGGTTCCAAATGAGCGCTTTCTTCTTCTGTAAAAAGGCGGTATTTAATTACAAAAGTTTTGCCGTAAGGTGTTTCCAATGAAAACCCACCAGCTCCAATTCCGTCCGTTACATCAAGGGTAAAATGGGCATGTTTCCAATATTCAAATAAATCTTTATCCACCCAAAACTCAAAGCCATTTACAGTTCCAATGCATACATCTTGATATCTGAGATAAAATCCTCCTTTTTCAAAACATTGTGGTTGCGTACCTTCGCAACAACCTCCAGCTTGATAGAACATCAAATCTCCGAATTTATCGGATAAAAAATCAATTAAATCGAGTGCTTTTTGGGTAGCTTCTAAACGTTTTATTTTTTCCATTATTAAAAGAAATTAAACCATTAAATAATTACGATTTTCAAGATGAAGCACCTTTTCTTCCTAATTACTTAATGGTTCTAAAGTATTAAACTATGCTGATTTTCTACTAAAAAAATCCTAATTTATTTTTGTTGTAAGAAATCAACATGTTTTTGGTTTGACGGTAATGTCCCAACATCATTTTGTGGTTTTCTCTTCCAATACCTGATTGTTTGTACCCTCCAAAAGGAGCTCCTGCTGGATACGCGTGGTATTGATTTACCCATACACGCCCTGCTTGGATAGCTCTTGGTACTTGGTACAACTCGTGTGAATCACGTGTCCAAACACCTGCTCCTAAACCATACATGGTATCGTTGGCAATTTCTAACGCTTCTTCTGTAGTTTTAAAAGTGGTTACGGCCAATACAGGTCCGAAAATTTCCTCTTGAAAAATTCTCATTTTATTGTGCCCTTTAAAAAGTGTTGGCTGAATGTAGTAACCTCCTTCTAAATCTGCTCCTAAATGATTCACATCACCCCCGCAAAGTAATTCGGCACCCTCTTCTTTTCCTAATTTAATATAAGAAAGGATTTTATCTTTTTGAATTTGAGATGCTTGAGCTCCCATCATTACTGTTGGATCAAGCGGATTTCCTACTTTAATTGCTTTAACTCGGTCCAATACTCGTGCAATGAAACGATCGTAAATTGATTCGTGTACTAAAAGACGAGAAGGACACGTACAAACTTCACCTTGGTTGAAAGCAAAAAGTACCGCACCTTCAATGGCTTTGTCTAAAAATGCATCGTCTGCATCCATAACAGATGGGAAGAAAATATTTGGTGATTTTCCACCCAATTCTAAAGTAACCGGAATGATGTTTTCGGTTGCGTATTGCATCACCATTCTTCCTGTAGCAGTAGATCCAGTAAATGCAGCTTTAGCAACTTTTGGATTGGTAACCAAAGTTCTACCCAATTCTGCACCAAAACCATTTACTACATTGATCACTCCCGGAGGAAGTATATCTCCAATGATTTCCATCAGTACCATGATAGATACGGGTGTACTTTCAGCTGGTTTAAGAACCACGCAATTTCCTGCTGCTAAAGCAGGAGCTAATTTCCAAACTGCCATTAATATTGGGAAGTTCCATGGAATGATTTGTGCTATTACACCTAGAGGTTCGTTTACAATGATAGAAACTGAATCTTTATCTAATTCTGTAATACTACCTTCTTCAGCACGAATAACGCTTGCAAAGTATCTGAAATGATCCACTGCCAAAGGTAGGTCAGCCGCTAAAGTTTCTCTAACTGCTTTACCATTATCTAGTGTTTCTACAACAGCAAGATGTTCCAAATTGGCTTCGATTCTATCAGCGATCTTATTTAATAAGTTGCTTCTTTCAGTAGCAGAAGTTTGGCTCCAAGATTGGAATGCCTCGCTTGCAGCATTTACAGCCATCTCAATATCTAATTTTGCAGAATGAGCAGCTTTTGCTAATAATTTTCCATCAACTGGTGAAACTACCTCAAAATATTGTCCTGTAGAAGGGGGTGTCCATTTTCCGTTGATATAATTATCATACTTTTCTTTTAATTGTGGTCTTTGAATTAAATTACTCATGATTTTATGTGTTTTTTTGATTTATTCAAATCTACACGTTTCTATTTTTCAAGAATAGCATTATTCATGCAAGTAATAGCACAATATTATCAAATAAACAATAAGGGGAGGGTAAATTTAAAGAAACCTTTTTTTTAGGATTAATTAATTGAGATATTATTAAAATTATTCGAATTTTTTTAATTCAAATGTAGTTCCGTCAAAGACACCATAGGTGAAATAGCCGATCCAATCTCCTAAATTGACATACTGTGCATTTTCGCCAACGGGCAAAACCATTGGAAGGTGTCTGTGTCCAAATACGAAGTAGTTATAATGTTTCGTTTCCAATTTTCTTTTGGCATACTGAATGAGCCATTCTTTGTCTTCTCCTAAAAATACCACATCTTCTTCTCCTGAAATAAGCTTGTTTTTCACAGAAAGATATTGAGCTAATTTTACTCCCAAGTCGGGATGCAACCAACGAAACAATGCTTTTGAAAAAGGATTTGTAAACACTTTCTTCATTCGCTTGTATCCTTTGTCTCCAGGTCCTTTACCATCGCCATGACCAATTAAAAAAGTCTTGCCATTAAAAACAAACTCTTGATTGTCGTGATAAACTGGAATGTTCAATTCTTTTTGGAAGTAATCTCCCATCCACAAATCGTGGTTTCCAACAAAAAAATAAATGGGAATTCCGCTGTCTCTAATTTCGGCAAGCTTTCCTAAAACACGGATGAACCCTTTTGGAACCACCGTTTTATATTCAAACCAAAAATCAAATAAATCGCCTAATAAAAAAAGCGCTTCTGCATCCTGTTTGATTTCATCTAACCAAGCCACGAATTTTTGTTCACGCACAAAACTAGCCTCGGGCGTTGGGGCTCCAAAATGCTGGTCTGACGCAAAATATATTTTTTTGGCTTTCATATAAGAAGAAAAAATTACAGGTTATCAGCTGCATACCATTCGGCAAAAGAGCTGTCTGTTTCTTGCAGTTTTAAGGAATGTAATTGAATTTGACTTGGAAGTCTATCGTTTATTTTTTTGGCAAAATCAATCACCATGTTTTCACTCGTAGGTTGGTAATCTACCAAAATAACGTGATGACCACGAGACGATAATTCTTTTGCTAGTTCGATATGAGGGGTATTCTGATTGAAAACAGTAGCGTGATCAAATTGATCAACGATTTCTTCAGTTACAATCTTCTTTAAATCTGAAAAATCAATCACCATCCCGTATTTTACATTAGAAGTATCTGTAATGGGTTTGCCAATCACTGTAACCGACAATTTATAACTATGTCCGTGCACATTTTTACACTTTCCGTCGTATCCATAAAGTGCGTGACCGGTTTCAAAATTGAATTGTTTGGTAATTCTAATGGTGCTCATTGAATGTTATTTAGATTGCAAATTTAGTGTTTCTATTGGTTTTTAGTCCGGTTTTTAGCTCTAAAATACAGATAATAGGCAATTCCTGCAAAAACGATCATCGGAACAAACGAACCGATTAAAATTCCAATTTGATATTGATCGTCTGGAGCTGACTTTAATTTGTTTTGAATATCTATTTGAGCTATTAGTACCCGTAATTTCATCTTGCTATTTTTTATATTTCTCTAACGCTTGCTTTGTAAAATCTGACAGCACTAAATCCCCAGAAATGGCGGCACGTTCAAGCAACAATTGATCCCATTTTTCAGTGCCTTGCCACGCTATTTTTTTCAATTCCAAAAGGGCATTTGGATTATAACCAGCAAGTTCAGAAGCTTTCAAAGCGATTTCATGATCGAGTTGATCTTGATTTGTAACCACTTTAGAAAACAATCCTTTTTCTTGTGCCCATTGCGAGGTTTTCCATTCCATTGGCGACAAACTCATTTCTGAAAAAGCAGAAACTCCTATTTTGCGAGTAATGGCAGGTTCTATTACAAAAGGTCCAATTCCGATGGATAGTTCAGATAATTTTAGGGCGCTTTTTTCAATTGCAACAACATAATCACATGCGGCAATCAATCCGACTCCTCCACCAACTGCTTTGCCTTGGACGCGTCCAATAATCAATTTAGAACAGGTACGCATCGCATTGATAACCTTGGCAAATCCTGAAAAAAACAAGGCGCCATCTTCTTTATTTTGAATAGAAAGCAATTCATCAAAGGAGGCTCCAGCACAAAAAACATCTGTTTCACTTTGCAAAACAACTACGTTTACAGCATCATTTACTGATAATCGATTGATTTCTTCAACCAATTGTTGCAACAAATAATTTGGAAATGAATTGCTTGCAGGGTGGTAAAATGTGAGGGTGGCTACCTTATCCTGGAGGGCAACTTCAACATAACCAAGTGCTTTTTTATCAGACATACATTGATATTTTTTGTAAATTTACTATAAATACACTAACTTTTTAAAATGTGAGGTATATTTTGAATCTCAAAATAAAAAATAGTACATTTGACTTTCAAAAAAAGGGGGATTAGCTCATTTGGCTAGAGCGCTTGCCTGGCAGGCAAGAGGTGACCGGTTCGAATCCGGTATTCTCCACTAGAGGGCAAATTAGATTTGCCCTTTTTTCATAAAAATATAAAAACCTCCTTTATGAAGAACGCGGCTTCTTTTCGATTATTGATATTAGTGGTCTTTTTACAATTTAGTTGTAGTAATTCACAAAACGATCCGCAACCTGCGCCTTCCCATTTCGTGTTTGCTAAAGGAGCAGATATTGGTTGGCTTTCACAAATGGAAGCATCTGGATATCAGTTTAAAGATGCCGACGGTACTAATAAAGATTGTCTGCAATTGTTAAAAGACAGAGGAATCAATACCATTCGATTACGCGTTTGGGTCAACCCATCCAATCATCCCATAAATGGACATTGCAGCAAAGAAGAAACCGTAGCCATGGCACTTCGAGCAAAAAACTTGGGAATGCGCGTCATGATAGATTTTCATTACAGTGATTCTTGGGCAGATCCGGGCCAGCAAAACAAACCCTTGGCATGGAGTACACATAGCTTTTCTGAATTGTTAACGGATGTGTACAATCATACAAATGAAGTATTATTGGCACTAAAAAATGTTGGCGTAACCCCAGAATGGGTTCAAATTGGAAATGAAATTCCGGGTGGCTTCTTATTTCCAGAAGGAAGTTATACCAATTTTAGTCAAATGGTTCAATTACTAAATAAAGGTTATGATGCTACCAAATTGGTTTTCCCAACCAGTAAAGTAGTCATCCATTTAGACAAAGGAAACGACAATGGTTTGTACCGTTGGTTTTTTGATCAAGCGGTGGCAAATGGATTAAAATTTGATGTAATTGGCGCTTCGTTCTATCCGTATTGGTTGAACACAAATTACACAACCGTTATCGCGGATCTTGAAAACAATCTGAAAGACATGGTTTTGAGATACAACAAAGAAGTAATGGTGGTAGAAGTGGGTGGCGATTATCAACAAGTACAAGACACCAAAAACATGTTGACCGCTGTCATAAACGCGGTGAAAAGCGTACCAAATAACAAAGGTTTAGGGGTAATTTATTGGGAGCCCGAAGGTGAAAAAACCTGGAGTGGGTATCAATTAAATGCTTGGCAAACCGACGGAAAACCATCCATTGCCTTGGATGCTTTTAAATAAAAATTATTTTTCGTTTTCTAAATCGGCAGCTACTTTTTCTAATTCGGCGTACCAATCTTCGCCAAATCTTCTGATAAGTGCTTCTTTTACAAATTTATAAATAGGCACTTGAAGTTCTTGTCCAAGAGAACAGGCATCGCTACAAATGTCCCAACGATCGTAATTGACTGCTGCAAACTCGGTAAAATCTTTTACTCTGATAGGATATAAATGACAAGAAACAGGCTTTTTCCATGAAATTACACCTTCATTGTAGGCTTGTTCAATACCACAAAGAGCGGTTTTCCCATCAAAAATAACATAAGCACAATCCTTATTGTCAATCAAGGGTGTTTCTAAATCTTGTTCGGTTCCTTTTACCCAAGTTCCGAGTTTTTCGATGGCGTCAATACCTTCTTTTCTTAAATAAGGTTTCACTTTCGGGTAAATCTCTTCCAAAATTTTAGTTTCTTCTTCGCTCAATGGTGCGCCAGCATCACCATCCACACAACAAGCACCGTGACATGCAGATAGATTGCATACAAAGTTTTTTTCTAAAATATCTTCTGAAACGATTGTTTTTCCTAGTTGAAACATGATTATTCTTCTTTTTGCAAAGGTAATTGAAATCATTAATGGATGTTACAATTCTGTAAAAAATAAATGAAATGATCCATCCATTGTTTACAAATAAATAACTTAAGTTAATGGACAAAATTCTACCTTTGCAAAAAAAAATCATGTTAGGATTAGATTTTAGAGAAATCATCACCATATCGATGGTGCTTTTTGCAGTCATTGATATCGTAGGAACTGTTCCGATTGTAGTAGATTTAAGAGCCAAAGTGGGACATATAGAATCTGAAAAAGCTTCGATTGCAGCGGGATTAATCATGATCGTCTTTCTATTTGTGGGAGAAGAACTTCTCAAATTAATTGGAATCGATGTCAATTCATTTGCTGTTGCGGGATCCTTTGTGTTGTTTTTCTTGGCTTTAGAAATGATTCTTGGTATTAGAATTTATAAAGACGAAGACGAAGCGAGCTCGGCATCCATCATTCCTTTAGCATTTCCTTTAATTGCAGGAGCCGGAACCATGACTACGCTATTATCGCTTCGATCTCAGTATGCCGCTATCAATATTATTATCGCTATCTTATTGAATATCATCCTCGTTTATATTGTACTGAAATCGTCAGCTAAGATTGAGAAAATTCTTGGAAAAAACGGACTTGGGGTGATCCGAAAAACATTTGGCGTGGTCCTATTAGCAATTGCTGTTAAATTATTTGCGGCGAATGTTAAAGGTTTATTTATCTAAAAAGTATTTTGTATTTTTGGCCTACTAATTTATTACCATGAAAGTTTTTACTACTATATTAATTTTTCTAGCCGTTGGCTTAACCATTTTCAATCTAACCTTATTGGATTATGAAAATCCATTGGAAGGCAAAAGTTCGGTTGCTCTTATTGGAGTGGTTGCTTCATTGTGTGCTGTGTTCATTTTGATTATTTTTAAAATGTCGAAAAAAATCGAAGAGAAACTTAAAAATTAATTCCAACTATGTTTGATGTTTTGATCATTGGCGGAGGTGTTGCTGGAATTTCTTGCGCATTAGTAATTGGGTCTGCCCATTCAAAACCTTTTGTTCAAAATAAAAAAACAGGAATTCTATTACACCAAAAATCATCTGATTTACAAGACGCAGTTTTTAATAACGCCTACGGAATTCCCCCTGGTACTTTGGGTTCAGAATTACTCCACTCTTCTGTAGATCATTTGGCAACAAAATACCCTCATGTAGCACAAATTACAGGTGAAAAAGTCATGGCAGTTGAGGGAAATTATCCCCATTTTACTGTCATCACCAACAAGAATTCTTATCCAACAAAAAGTATTGTTTTGGCAATTGGTCACTCCAATACCTTTGCAATAGAAGGCTTGATGCAATTTGTGATGCCGCATAAAAAAGCATTAGCAACCAAAAATAGGATCCAATTAATCAATGAAGATCACTTGGTAACAGAAGGAATTTATGTAGCTGGAACCTTGGCTGGATGGCGAAGTCAATTAAGTATTGCTGCTGGTTCGGGTGCTGCGGTCGCTACTGATATTTTGACTTTATGGAACGATCATGTACCGGCTCAAAGTCATGATTCGATAAAAAAATAAATTATTTTACCTGTTTCTTCAACACTTCTTGAATCATTTTATCTCCCTCAATAAGTACTTTGTAATAATCCGTATCTGAAAATAATTGTCTAGCAAATTCGGCCATGACGTATCTATTGACAACCGATTTACTTTTCAGTACGGTCGTTTCAAATTCTAATTTTCTGAGGTATTTTTCGAAGGCAGGCAAAAAATTCTGAGATTTAGATTTGCTTTTAAATTCTTCAAATGACATTTTTTTGTAATCCTTCCTTTTTGTGTCCAATTGTTCAAAAACAAAATGGCTTAGTACCCCAGATTGCAATATAGCTTCTAAATTTTCCTCTCCTTGAAGGGCTTCCATAGGTACAAAAACATCGGGGATGATTCCGCCGCCGCCGTATACTATTCGCCCTTTTTTGGTTTTAAATTTTAGAGAATCGGCAATTTTTATTTTGTCTTTTTGATACAACTCACCACTATCCCATCTTTGATAACTCTCATCATAATACGATTCGCTGTCCCCTTTCACATAGGGTTTTTGGATAGATCGACCGCTTGGGGTGTAATAACGCGCCGTTGTCAATCGAACTGCCGAACCATCTTCAAAATTCATTTCCTGCTGCACTAATCCTTTTCCAAATGAACGGCGCCCATACACTAGACCCCGATCGTTATCTTGAATAGCTCCTGCTAATATTTCACTAGCTGAAGCAGAATTTTCGTCTATTAAAATCGATACATTTCCGGTTTCAAAATCACCTTTATCAGTAGCAAATGATTTTTCGATCGTTCCTTTTTTATTTTTTGTAAAAACAATCAATTCCTGATCGGCCAACAATTCATCGGCTATTTCATTACAAACATCCATCAAGCCTCCGCCATTTTCTCTTAAATCGATGACCAATGAGGTAATTCCTTTTAGTTTTAACCGAACCAATTCCTCGTGAAATTCTTTTGCGGTATTTTCGGCAAATCGATTGATTTTGATGTAACCTGTTTTTGAATTCAATAAGGTACCAATATCAACGCTTTTCAGTGGAATGCTAGCTCTTTTCAGTGTTACTTTGAAGATCTTTTTAGTGGATCTTCGATAAATAGTCAATTTTACCTCCGAATCTATTTCTCCTTTTAACTTGCTAAAAACCAATTCTGTGTCGATTTTTTTTCCGAATAATTTGGTGTTATTGGCATATAAAATTCGATCGCCTTCCATTATTCCGGCTTTTTTTGCAGGACCGTTTTCAATTGATTTTACAACGGCTATCGAATCATTAAAGGAATAAAAATAAACACCTATGCCCACAAAATCTCCTTGCATTTCTTCGGCTACCAATTCTTGGTCTTCGGCAGGAAGATAAATGGAATGTGGGTCTAAACTTGCTAAAATATTGGTTAGGGTGACATCTACAATCGAATCGGTTTTGACCTCATCTACATAGTCACTTTCAATAAAATTAATCAGTTTGTTGAGTTTCGATTTGTAAGGATTGGAGTTGTCATTAATAGAATCAGAACCCCAGAATTTTCCAATTACAATTCCAAAAGTTACGAATAGAATGACAAATAAGGGGATGTAAGTTTTTTCGATTTTTAGCATGTGATTCGCTGATTCTTTAATCCAATTCTGCTATTTGTTCTACGGCTACACCTGCTTTTTCAAGAAAATCAATACCCGATGTATCTTTGTACCCCTGTTGATAAACCACTCTTTTGATTCCCGATTGGTGTATCAATTTACTGCATTCCTTACAGGGTGAAAGGGTAATGTACAACGTAGCATTTTCACAGGTTTGGGTAGAATGGGCTACTTTTAAGATTGCATTGGCTTCAGCGTGAAGCACATACCAGTGGGTAAGTCCGTCATTATCTTCACAACAATTTTCAAATCCAGAGGGGGTGCCGTTGTATCCGTCAGAAATAATCATGCGATCGCGAACGATAATCGCTCCTACTTGTTTTCGTTTGCAATAGGAAAGCTTACTCCATTCGGAAGCAATTCGCAAGTAAGCTTTATCGTATTTAGATTGTTTTTTTGAATTCATGTTAATGATTGGGAAAAGAGAAACTAAATTGAGTTGTGTCAGCAAATATAAGCACTCTTAAGGTTCTAGATTATGAAAATTATATTATTTTTTCCAAAACGGATTTTCAATGATGATGGGTACCACTACACCGATCACAAATGCCGAAGTGGTCAGTGCAAAATCACGCCTGTTGAATTTGAATAATGTTTGAACAACAAAGGACAAGAGTAAAACAGAAAGTACTACAATAATTTGTGCGGCTTCGATCCCCATCGCAAATTCAAACAAATTGGGTAATTTGTCTAAGGCATCGCCAAACAAAATGGTTTTAAAATAATTGGAAAACCCTAATCCATGAATGATTCCAAAAAAGAGGGTCGTAATTGATACAAAATTAATTTGTTCCTTTTGAGCAGGTTTACCGGCAGTACTTAAATTATAAAGTGCTGTTAGCAAAATAGTAATAGGTATCACAAACTCGACCAAATTAGCATTTACTGTAATAAAATTAAAAACAGAAAGCAGCAATGCAAGTGAATGACCAACCGTAAAAACGGTAACCAATATCAAGATGCGTTTCCAATCTTTGATTACATAAGGAACAGTCAATGCCATTAAAAACAACACGTGATCATATCCATTAATGTCGAGCACATGATGAAGTCCAATTTTAAAGAATACCCAAAAATCCTGCATGGTAATACAATTAATAATTTGCAATGTAAACTTACAATTTATTTTTAAAATGATGGTTTTGGAATTTGATTTAATCTTGAAATAGAATTATATTTGCATAAAAAATACACATTATGTCATTTTCAGATTTATTTGATAGCGAATTTAAAAGTAGAAATAAAAGTCATTTTTCTGCGATTGTTCGTGTAGCTTTTGCTGATGGTAATCTAAGCAAAGAAGAAAAAGAATTTTTAGATAAGTTAGCCGTTCGATTGGAAATATCAACAGCAGAATACGAAGAAATTTTGGAAAATCCAGCCAAATATCCAATCAATCCTCCTTACTTACATTCACAACGTTTAGAGCGTTTGTATGATTTAGCACGTATGGTTTATGTGGATCATGTATTAGGACCAAAACAAAAAGAGGTACTGACCAAATTTGCTTTAGCATTAGGTTTTACCCCTGGAAACGTAACCTTTATAGTAGACAAAGCAATGTCATTATTGGTATTAAACGTAGATGCAGAAACCTTTGTGTACGAAATGACACACATGAATAAATAATAAAAAAAGGGCTCCAATGTGAGCCCTTTTTTTTATGTACTTGCTTGCATAAATTCTTCTGCTTTGGTAACCATGTGGTAACTTCCACAAAAAAACGGAACCCGTTGATGGAGTTCTGTGGGTTCAATCTCCATAATTCTTTTGTATCCGTCAGATGCTTTGCCACCCGCTTGTTCTGTTATAAATGCCATTGGGTTGCACTCATACAAAAGACGTAATTTCCCTTTGGGTGCTTTGGAACTGGTTGGATAGATATAAATACCTCCCTTGATCATGTTTCGATGGATATCTGAAACCAAACTTCCAATGTAGCGCGAAGTATACGGACGATCCCCTTCTTCCAATTGGCAATATTTGAGGTAATTTTTTACTCCTTGCGGAAAATGAACATAATTTCCTTCATTGATAGAATAAATCGATCCGTCTTTACTGTACTGCATGTTGGGATGTGATAAATAAAATGTTCCGATCGCTGGATTCAATGTAAAACCATTAACCCCATGACCTGTAGTATACACCAGCATGGTAGAGGTACCATAAATAACATAACCCGCTGCGACTTGACAAATCCCTTTTTGCAAAAAATCTTCCATTTGAACAGGTGTTCCAAGAGGAGTCACACGTCTAAAAACTGAAAAAATAGTTCCTACCGACACATTCACATCAATGTTGGACGAGCCGTCCAGTGGATCCATCAACACCACATATTTATTATTGTGGCTATGATCACTACCGGCCACGGTAATAAAATCGTCATTTTCTTCAGAAGCTATTCCGCACACAATTTCTCGATTGATCAGCGTTTGGATAAAAACTTCATTGGCATACACGTCTAACTTTTGTTGGTCTTCACCCTGGATGTTTTGTTCTCCAACAGCACCCACAATGTCAACTAGACCTGCCTTGTTTACTTTATAATTCACCACTTTTGCAGCCAATCGGATCGAATTAATTATTCGGGATAATTCCCCTGTTGAATATTGAAAATCGTTCTGGTTTTCGATGATAAACTCTCCTAAAGTTCTGTTGTTTGTGTTCATTACGAAATCGTTGTAGTTGATTTGCAAATATCGTTTTTTTTGTCAAATACCAAACATAAATAATCTTAAACTTCTGATTATATTTGCAATCGGAAACAAACCAATACGTTAGAAATGATTATTAGAAAAGCGAACCAAGTGGACATGCCAAAAGTGCTTGAATTGATTATGGAACTTGCCATTTTTGAAAAAGAACCTCATGCGGTTGTCATCACAGCAGCTGATTTAGTTCGAGATGGGTTTGGTGATAATCCTTTGTTTTATACCTTTGTAGCTGAAGTGAATGCCGAAATTATAGGAATCGCTTTGTATTATTATCGTTATTCTACCTGGAAAGGCAAAACCATCCACTTAGAAGATTTGATTGTAAAAGAAAGTCATAGAGGTACCGGAGCTGGATCGGCATTGTACCATGCAGTCATCAACCAAGGTAAAAAAGACCAGGTTCGAAGAATAGAATGGAATGTACTCGATTGGAACACTCCAGCAGTTGATTTTTATGTAAAATCGGGAGCGAAAATTTTAGAAGACTGGCGAGTAGTTCAAATGGATGAAAATGGCATCGCCTTTTTTTTAGAGAGCAAAAGCAAATCAAATAATTCCTAAATAAGTAAGATAAAAATGAAAGTATTCAAATTTGGAGGTGCATCGGTAAAAGATGCTGAAGGAATAAAAAATGTAGCCCATGTAGTTACTACCGCAGGCAATGAAAATGTACTAATGGTCATTTCTGCCATGGGAAAAACAACCAATGCACTTGAAGAAGTCATCAAAAACTATTTTAACAAGTCCAATGAGTTACAAGCTTCAATTCAAGAAGTAAAAAAATACCACCTTCAAATATTATTGGAATTGTTTGAAGACGAATCCAATGATGCTTTCTTTGCAGTAAACAGTCTTTTTGCTGACTTAGAGTATTTTATTCGCAGTAATAAATCACCCAACTACAATTTTGTGTACGATCAAATTGTAAGTTTTGGCGAATTAATTTCAACCACAATCGTAAGTCATTATTTCAATGAAATTGGATTAAAAAACACCTGGATAGATGTGAGAAATTTCATCAAAACGGATACGACCTACAGGGACGCAATAGTAGATTGGGAAATTACCCAAAATCTGATAGCAAAAGGAGTTGATAAAAAAAGCATTAGTATCACACAAGGATTTTTAGGTTCTGACAGCAATAGCTTTACAACTACTTTGGGAAGAGAGGGCTCTGATTATACAGCTGCCATATTTGCCTATTGCCTAAGCGCCGAAAGTGTGACAATTTGGAAAGACGTTCCCGGCGTGATGAATGCGGACCCAAGGTTTTTTGAAAACGCGATTCTTTTGAACCAAATTTCGTATCGTGAAGCCATCGAATTGGCATTTTATGGCGCAACGGTCATTCACCCAAAAACCTTACAACCGCTTCAGAAAAAGGAAATTCCACTTTTTGTGAAATCGTTTATCAATCCGTTACTTCCTGGAACAAGTGTTTCTCGCGGAAAAACATTGGAGCCACAAACCTCGTGTTTTATCGTAAAGAAAAACCAATTACTCTTATCCTTGGCTTCAATCGATTTTTCATTCATCATGGAAGAAAACATCAGCGAGATTTTTGGTCTGTTCCATCAATATAAAATGAAAGTGAGTTTGATTCAAAATTCAGCGATTAGCTTTTCGGTTTGTCTTGAAGATAAATTTGGAAATTTTAACGAATTGAAACCTGTTTTGGCTAAAAAATTCAAATTGGATTTTGAAGAAAATGTAACCCTTTACACCATCAGACATTTTGATGAAAAAGCATCTCAAACAGTTGAAAAAGGTAAAAAAGTTTTATTAAAACAAATCTCAACAGAAACCATGCAGATTGTTACGAAAGAATAACAAATCTTAAATAAACCCTAAAAAGGTTACAACTAGATTGGTTTCTTCGTTATTTTGCCATTAAATTATACTATATGTTTCGTTGGGTATTTCTTATCGTGATCATTTCAATTATTGAATTATATGCTTTTCAAGCGGTAAAAACCTATACGAAAACACGCTGGGTGCTATGGGCGTATATCCTCGTCTCGGCAAGTGCTATTCTTTTTATTGCATACCAAGCCTCTAAATTTGACCGAAGTATTGGACAAACCCACATGACCATGCTTACTATGGGTGCTCTGTTGTTGGTGTTGGTTCCAAAAATGATCATTACCCTAGTATTGATGCTCGAGGATGTTTTTAGATTGGTCGTAGCAACCAAAAACTACTTTAGTTATTATAATGAGGATGTCGCTTATTTTCCAGAAAGACGAAAATTCATCAGCCAAATTGCATTAGGTCTTGCGGCCATTCCTTTTAGTTCTCTAATTTATGGAATGACTTTAGGGAAATACAATTATAAAGTCATCAAACAAACGGTCTTTTTTCCCGATTTACCAGATGATTTTGATGGTTTTACGATCACTCAAATTTCTGATGTTCACAGTGGTAGTTTTGATGATCCTGAAAAAATTCAGTACGCAATAGACTTGGTTAATCAGCAAAATTCGGACATGATTTTGTTTACCGGCGACATTGTGAATACACATGCTAAAGAAATGCATCCGTGGATCGATACTTTCAAACAAATTCAACCGCATCCCTTTGGTAAATATTCAGTTTTAGGTAATCACGATTATGGAGAATATATTTCATGGCCTTCACAAGCAGAAAAAGATGAAAACTTCAAAGCCATCAAAAACTTGTATGGCGACATTGATTTCAACTTATTATTGAACGAGTCCGTAAAAATAAAAAAAGGAGCTGCTGAAATAGCACTTGTGGGAGTAGAAAATTGGGGACATAATTTTAAAAAAGCAGGGGATATCAATAAAGCTACTCAAGATCTAGCAAAAGAGGATTTTAAAATAGTGATGAGTCACGATCCGAGTCATTGGGAACATGAATTAAAAAATCATCCTAAGCATTTTCATTTAACCTTGTCAGGCCACACACATGGCATGCAATTTGGTATAGAAATCCCAGGAATTATACAATGGAGTCCCATCCAGTATATTTACAAGCAATGGGCAGGTTTATACGAAAACAATGGGCGTTACGTTTATGTAAACAGAGGATTTGGTTTTCATGCCTATCCTGGAAGAGTTGGAATAATGCCTGAAATAACAGTTATTGAACTAAAAAAAGGTAATTTTGTAGTATAATTAGTTAAAAATACTACATTTGTATTATAATATTTCTTTTTAAATAGAAAAAGAATTAAAATATTTTGGTTTTATGTCAAAATTTGGTGAACTTATTAGTGCTCAAATCCCTGTGTTAATTGACTTTTACACCGAGTGGAATGAATCATCAGTATCGATGCATCCAGTAATTAAACACGTAGCAGCCGCTCTTGGAGACAAAGCTAAAGTGATAAAAATTGATGTGGATAAAAACAAAGAACTTGCAGAAGCACTAAAAATCAAAGGCCTTCCAACCTTGATGATTTACAAAAATGGTCAAATGGTTTGGAGACAGTCTGGCGAATTAGATGCTAATTCAATCATCACATTGGTTCAAGAGCAAGTTTAGGATAGTTTTTCGAAAGTATATCCTTTTTCTGATAACTTTTTTAATACAATAGGCAAAGCATGTTCTACCTTAGAAAATGCCTTGATACTGTCGTGCATTACAATGATACTCCCGGGTTTGATTGCGTTCAGTACATTGTTGACACATGCCTCTTTTGATGTGTTTTTATCATAATCCTTACTAATGATATCCCACATCACTATTTTATAACCAAGTTGTGCTACTTTTTTCGATTGTGCTGTTTTTATTTTACCATAAGGTGGGCGAAATAATTGGGTTTGGCACCCCCGCTTTTCCAATTCAATCTTGCATCTTTCCACATTTTCTAAATAGTCATTATTCGTCGTTTTCCATCCGTTTAAATGATTGAACGTGTGATTTCCTAGGGCATGACCGTCTTGTAAAATTTTTTGAAATTCTGCTGGGTGTTTTTGCACATTTTCTCCAATACAAAAAAAAGTAGCTTTCGCATTGTATTCTTTTAACACACTTAACACCCATTCGGTAATTTCTGGAATAGGACCGTCGTCAAAAGTCAAATAGATCTTTTTTTCATCATTGGGAAGTTCCCAGACAAATTTTGGATAGATTTTTTTTAATAAAAAGTGAATTGATTGGATCATATAAAAAAAGTGCCAATTGTTTCCAATTGGCACTCAAATAAGTAAATATTATTCTTCTTCGCCACCATACTGTTCAAACATTTTGTTGTACGAATTGTAGGTTGCTTTGTTTTTTAAATAATAGGCCGTGTCTTTGTTATCCTTCATTACTTTTAGTAAGTTTTTGTAATGGTAAAGATCGGTCATGATATCAGAAGTTAAATGAATTTGTTCTGATGGTTTAAACGTTTTATAATACCCTATATTCTCTTGGTATTTTTTCATTATTTTATCTAAGAGTTGTCTTGCTTTTTCTTTTTCGCCTACTTTGTAATATCCGTCTGCCAACGCATTCAAAGTTGAGTAATAACCATAGTATTCTAAAGGAGTTTTGTTGATGGCCAAATCAATAATTTTTTTGGCTTTGTCATTTTGTCCTTCATCAATCAAAGCATACATCAATCTTGATAAATTATTACGCGTTGAGATGCTGTTTTTACGCGTTTCTGGATCGTGGTAAATTTTTGTACTTTCTCCATTACCCCAATCAAATTTCATTACGGTAGCATACATTTTATCGGTATCGATCTGACCCATGTCTGGATAATTATCTTCGTTGTAAGGTGTTTTAACCGGAACTAATTTATACACCATTCCATCCAATTGAAGGTAATCTTTCATCCAAAGATAATCGTCGTCTCCAAAGCTTCCTGGGCTAAAATAAATAGGTCGTTTCCAGTTGTTATTTGCTAAAACATCCAACATGATGAGTCGGTTTTTGTACAATACACTTCCTGAGATATCGATATCAATATACGGTACAATCGAATCATTGAATTTCGAATTGACTACTTTATTTTTGATGATTTGCGCTTTATCAATAGGAATTCTTACTTTATTCGTTGGAAGATAATGCAGCATTTTTCCGCTTTCCATTTCAACTAAATTGGTTTCGCTTTTTGCAAATGCGATAAAACTCTTCAGATCCCAACGGTTCTCTGTTTGTTTGCTAAACAATATTCCGTCTCTATTGTCTCCCACGTATTGGTTGTGTTCAAAAGTAATATCAAGACCTTCCGAATCATAGGTTTTGTTTTTCATTTGATCAATATACCAATCGGTCATCAACAAACTGGTACAACATAATTTTACATCGGTTCTATATCCTTCAATTTCTTGAGCATACCATAGCGGGAAGGTGTCGTTATCTCCAATCGTATATAAAATAGCATTGGGCGCACACGAATCTAAGTATTGCTTCGCCATTGCAATGGCAGTGTATTTTCCAGAACGATCATGATCATCCCAATTTTGGAATGCCATCACGCTAGGAACAGCCAATAATGAAACGACTAGTACAATAGGGCCTGCAATTTTTGGCGCTAATTTTTCTTTTACAATTTCGTAAATAGCATATACTCCAAAACCAATCCAAATAGCAAATACATAGAACGATCCAACAAGAGCATAGTCGCGTTCTCTTGGTTCGAAAGGACGCTCGTTCAAGTAAATTTTTAAGGCTAACCCTGTAAATAAAAACAAGGCAACAAGCACATAAAAACTTTTTAAATCCCTTTGAGCATGGTACATCAAACCTATCAATCCGAGAATAAAAGGCAGGAAGTAATAAAAATTTCTCCCTTTGTTATTCAGCACGTCTGATGGTAAATTATCTTGCGAACCTAAATGAAGTTCATCGATAAATTTAATTCCACTCATCCAATTACCATCTAGATTATCATAACGGCCTTGGTTGTCGTTTTGTCTTCCTACAAAATTCCACAACAAATAACGACCGTACATGTATCCAAATTGGTATTCGATCATGAAACTAATATTGTCTATAAACGAAGGTTTTTGAACATCTAAATACTGACCAAATTTTCTTAAAAAAGTGATGTAATCATCGTTGTCAATTTTTTTAGAAGCATATGCATCTCTAAATTCGGCAACAATTTCAATCAGTTCTTTTTCTCCTGCATATTCTGGTTTGATTTCAAATTTGGGAACGCCACAAAAATTGATGTACCCTTTTACGTGTTCTGTACTCCACATTCTAGGCAACAATGCTTTGTGTGCATCATCTGTATTTTGTTCGGCTTTGATGTAATCATTTACAATCACATATTTACCGGTTTTGTAATCTCTTTCGTAGTTTGGCGCTTTGTCTAAATACGGATTATTTGGATCCAAACCAGCAAACTCATCTGTGAACTGCGGACCATAAAACAATGGATTTACTCCATATTGCTCCCTGTTGTAATACGCCAATACTTCGGCTGCATCGGATGGTTTGTTTTCGTTGATAGGCGTATTTGCATTGGCGCGAATGGGTAACATCATCCACGTAGAAAAACCAATTAAGACAAAAAGAATGCAAAGCAAGATCGTATTAAAAAAGGGATGCCCTTTCTGTTTGGTGTATTTCAATGCATAAATGAAAAAGGCAATAATTACGATCAAAGCAAAAATACTTCCTGAGTCAAAAGGCAATCCCAAACTGTTCACCATAAAGATTTCGGTTTTCCCGAAAAAGGCCAAAGCATAAGGAAGTAGTAATTTGAAAATGAACAATAATATGGCTACAATGATCACATTTGCAATCACAAAACTTTTAATAGTAACGGTTTTATAATTTTTGAAGTAGTATAAAAATCCAATAGACGGAATGGTTAATAACGCCATGAAATGAACTCCAAAAGACAACCCGATGATCAAACTGATCAACAACAACCATCGATTTCCTCGCGGCTGATCCATGTCTTGTTCCCATCTCAATCCGAGCCATAAAAGCAATGCAATCAAGAGTGTCGCCATGGCATACACTTCGGCTTCTACGGCATTGAACCAAAAACTATCCGAAAAAGTGAAGGCAAGAGCGCCTATGAAAGATGCCCCAAGAATCATGATGCTGTTATCTTTGGCTGTATCTGTATAGGATGCAACCAACTTTTTCAAAATCAGGGTCGAAGACCAAAACAAAAATAAAATGGTAAACGCGCTTGAAAACACAGACATCATGTTCACCATCAATGCAATGTTTTCTTTACCTATTGCAAACATCGCAAAAAAGGCCCCCAACATTTGATACAAAGGAGCTCCAGGAGGATGACCCACTTCCAACTTTGCCGAGGTTGCGATGTATTCACCACAATCCCAAAAACTCATTGTTGGTTCAACAGTTAAGGTATAAGTGACAAGCGCAATTGCAAAAGCTAGCCAACCTAAAATAGTGTTCCATTTTTTATAGTTGAATGTTGACATATATTTGGTATCGTTTTTATTTTACTGCAAAGAAACTATTTTTTTGTGTAAACAAGCATGGCTTAACATTTTTTTCTAAAATAATTAGCGCATTTGGATCGGTAATGAAGTGTTAAACAGAAAATTAAATAAGTTGCCGTTTTTATTTTTTGAATTTTAAATAAAAAAATCGATAATTATTTGCTTAAATTAAAATATGTACTAAATTTGCACCCGCATTGAATTACAACCGCTCTTTATAAAGTGGTCGCAACAAATGCAAAAGGTACTGGTCTATGGTGTAATGGTAACACAACTGTTTTTGGTGCAGTCTTTCAAGGTTCGAGTCCTTGTAGACCAACAAAAAAGCCTCTCAATCGAGAGGCTTTTTTTATTTGTACTATTTTGTATCCTTATATTTTGAAAGTAATCACTGGTTTTACTGAGTGATTCACTAAGTCTTCACTAATACTTCCGTTTAAAAAGTGAGACAATCCTTTACGACCGTGCGTACTCATTCCGATTAAATCTGCTTGAATGCTGTTTGCAAAATTCAGCACACCCCCTTCAATACTTGTGTCGTTATAGATGTGTGTAACAATATTCTCTGATTTGAAATTTGCTAAGAAAGAATGCATGATGGATTCAGAAACAGACGTTGGTTTAAAATTACTTGGTGTATTGATCGTTACAACGTGTAGTTTTGCCCCAAATTTTTCAGCAACAGCAAGTACTTTTTCGAATGGTTTTTTAATTTCATCAGAGAAATCAGATGCAAAAACAAAATCATTTACTTCAAAATTATTGTTTTCTTCTTTGATGATTAAAACCGGAATTTCAGAATTTCTTACAACTTTTTCAGCATTAGATCCAATAAACATTTCTTTAAAACCGCTCGCTCCATGAGAACCCATCACGATTAAATCAACATCATTTTTCTTACTGATGTTTAATATCCCATCAAAAGCCAATTCAAATTGAATAATTTCTGAAACCGGAATTCCTTCCAAATAATCAGCATCCATCAAATCTTCCAACTTGTTCATTGCTGCATTTTTAAAAAACATTATCTCAGGAATCGATTTTCCACTTACAACAGCATCGCTTCCTTGATTTGGAAGTTCAAGCATGTGAAGTAAAATAATTTCACCATTGTTTTTTTTAGCAATTTGTGCAGCAACTTTTAAAGCGTGTTCAGCATTTTTTGAAAAGTCGGTAGGAATTAAAATTTTTTTCATTTTGTATGAGACTTTATTGTATATAATATGGTTTGTTTTTATTGATATAAAGTTACAATTATTATCTGAATAATTTAGATTTTTTAATTACAAAATTTTTTATATATTTGCAGCATTATTTAGTATGATTGAATAATGAGGCACGCACTGCGTGCCTCTTTTTATAAAGAATATGACATTTAAAGAACAAGTAGCCCATTTATTAAATCAAGCACTGGAAGAAAGACCTAGTATTTTTTTGATAGACTTATCAATTTCAGATAGTTACAAAATTATTGTAACTTTGGACGGTGATAATGGAGTAGCGCTTCAAGATTGTATTGACATTACCCGAGCTATTGAGCCAAATTTGGACAGAGAAGAAGTTGATTTTTCGATAGAAGTTGCTTCGGTTGGGATTGGATCACCATTAAAAATGACCCGTCAATACATCAAAAATGTGGGCAGAACATTGATCGTAAAAACAGAAGAAGAAACCATCGAAGCCGAATTACAGGCTGCAGATGAAGAAAAGATAACCCTAACTTGGCAGGCAAGAGAGCCTAAAAAAGTAGGAAAAGGAAAAGAAACGGTAACTAAAATAAAAGAGGTTCCGTATCTTAATATTAAACAAGCAGTGGTTACAGTAAATTTTAATTAATTATAGAATAATGGAGAATATTGCATTAATCGATTCGTTCTCAGAGTTTAAAGATGATAAACTTATTGATCGAGTAACGCTTATGGCGATTTTAGAAGATGTTTTTAGAAATGCTTTAAAAAAGAAGTATGGCTCTGATGACAACTTTGATATTATCATAAATCCAGATAAAGGAGATATGGAAATCTGGCAAAGAAGAATTGTTGTCGCTGATGACGATTTAGATTTGGAGCACCTAGAAATAACCCTTTCTGATGCAAGAAAAATTGAGCCTGATTTTGAAATAGGTGAAGAAGTTTCTGAAGAAGTAAAATTAATTGATTTAGGTAGAAGAGCTATCTTAGCTTTGCGCCAGAATTTAATTTCAAAAATTCACGAACACGACAACACCAATTTATACAAACAATTCAAAGACATTATTGGTGAAATATATACTGCTGAAGTACACCATGTTCGCCCAAGAGTTGTCATTTTGGTTGACGATGAAGGAAATGAAATTGTACTTCCAAAAGAAAAACAAATCCCTTCTGACTTTTTCCGTAAAGGAGACAATGTAAAAGGAATTATTGAAAGCGTTGAGCTTAAAGGAAACAAACCTCAAATTGTAATGTCTAGAACTTCTGAGATTTTCTTAGAAAAACTATTTGAACAAGAAATTCCTGAAGTATTTGACGGATTAATCATGATCAAAAAAGTAGTAAGAATTCCTGGAGAAAAAGCAAAAGTAGCCGTTGATTCTTACGATGATAGAATTGACCCTGTTGGAGCTTGTGTAGGAATGAAAGGTTCTAGAATTCACGGAATTGTAAGAGAACTTGGAAACGAAAATATTGACGTGATCAACTATACTACCAATGCATCATTATTGATTACGAGAGCATTAAGCCCTGCAAAAGTATCTTCTGTAAAAATTGATGAAGAAACTAAAAGAGCTGAAGTATTCTTGAAATTAGAAGAAGTATCAAAAGCGATTGGTCGTGGAGGTCAAAACATTAAATTGGCAGGTCAACTTACTGGTTATGAATTAGACGTAATTAGAGAAGGAAGCACTGTAGAAGATGATGATGTTGAATTAACTGAATTCTCTGACGAAATTGACGGTTGGATCATTGACGAATTTGCAAAAATTGGTTTAGATACAGCTAGAAGCATCCTAAAACAAGACGTTGCAGATCTTGCAAGAAGAACCGATCTTGAAGAAGAAACAATCATAGAGGTTATGAATATTTTGAAAGAAGAGTTTGAGGACTAAATTTCTTTCACACAACAATACAACATTAAAGGTTATTTAAAAAGATTTTATGTCTGAAGAAAGAAATATTAGAATAAACAAAGTTTTAAGAGAATTAAACATCTCATTAGAAAGAGCTGTAGATCACCTCAAGGATAAAGGAATATCCATTGAGTCGAATCCGAATGCGAAAATTTCTGATAAAGAATTTGATATTCTACAAAGTCAGTTTGCTGGTGATAAAGGAAACAAAGAAGCTTCCAAAGGAGTCAGTGAAGAGATTAAAAAAGAAAAAGAAGCGCTTCGTCTTGAAAGAGAAAAGGAAATTGAAGAAAAAAAGAAAGCTGACGAAGAACGTCAACGTCTTGAAGTAATCAAAGCCAAAGCTGTTGTAACAGGGCCTAAACAAGTTGGATCTATCGATCTAAACCAAAAAGCTGCTGAACCAAAAGCTGCGCCAAAAACAGAAGCTAAGGCAACTGAAAAAACAGCTCCTGCGAAAGCAAAAGCTGCCCCTTCTTCAGAAAAACCAAATGTTGTAGAAAAACCAGTAGTAAACGAAACTGAAATTGTAACTCCAAAAGTTGCGGATGTTAGCACATCTGAACCGGCAGACGAGACGATTACTACTCAATACCAAAAACTATCTGGAGCAACCTTAACAGGACAAGTTATTGATTTATCTCAATTCAACAAGCCTAAAAAAACAACTCCGCCAAAAATCAACAGTGCAAACAAAGTTGATCCAAACAAAAACAAAAGAAAAAGAATCCCGACCAAACCAGGTGAAATCAAACCAGGTACTCCGGGAGGTCAAAATAGACCGGGAGGTCAAGGTGGACAAGGTGCTAATAAATTTGGACCTAACAAACCTGGATTCCAAAAAGGACCTCGCCCTGCGATTGTTCAAAAAGTAGAGCCTACAGAAGAAGAGGTGAAAAACCAAATCAAAGAAACTCTGGAAAGACTTCAAGGTAAAGGTTCTAAATCGAAAGCTGCCAAATACAGAAGAGACAAAAGAGATACGCACAGACAACGTACAGACGACGAACAACGTGCCATTGAAGAAGGCAGCAAAACCATTAAAGTTACAGAATTTGTAACAGTAGGTGAAGTTGCTACCATGATGGATGTGCCTATTACGAAAGTGATTGGAACATGTATGTCATTGGGAATCATGGTTACAATGAACCAACGTTTGGATGCTGAAACCTTAACCATTGTTGCGGATGAATTTGGATATGAAGTAGAATTCATCACAACAGATATTGAAGAATCATTAGAAGTTGTTGAAGACA
>JAGNYR010000008.1:50337-52533 GCA_017984835.1 Flavobacterium sp.
GGAATCATGGTTACAATGAACCAACGTTTGGATGCTGAAACCTTAACCATTGTTGCGGATGAATTTGGATATGAAGTAGAATTCATCACAACAGATATTGAAGAATCATTAGAAGTTGTTGAAGACAGAGAAGAAGATTTAGTAACTAGAGCTCCTATTGTAACCGTAATGGGTCACGTAGATCATGGTAAAACATCACTTCTAGATTATATTCGTAAAGAAAATGTAATTGCCGGTGAATCGGGAGGAATTACACAACATATTGGTGCCTATGGGGTAACACTTGAAGGCGGTCAAAAAATTACATTCCTTGATACACCAGGTCACGAGGCGTTTACCGCGATGCGTGCACGTGGAGCTCAAGTAACCGATATCGCAATTATCGTAATTGCTGCCGACGACGACATCATGCCTCAAACCAAAGAAGCAATCAGTCACGCGCAAGCAGCAGGTGTTCCGATGATTTTTGCAATCAATAAAGTAGATAAACCTCATGCAAATCCAGAAAAAATCAAAGAGCGTTTAGCTTCTATGAATTTACTAGTAGAGGATTGGGGTGGAAAATACCAATCGCATGATATTTCTGCAAAAGCAGGAACAGGAGTAAAAGAATTACTTGAGAAAGTATTGCTTGAAGCGGAAATTCTTGACTTAAAAGCCAATCCAAACAAACCAGCTGTTGGAACCGTAGTAGAGGCTCAACTGGATAAAGGTAGAGGATATATTTCGACTATTTTAGTTCAAGCAGGTACCTTACGTATTGGAGATTATGTTTTGGCTGGAAAAAATCATGGTAAAGTAAAAGCGATGCATGATGAACGCGGTAACAACATATTAGTTGCCGGACCTTCTACTCCTATTTCGATCTTAGGATTGGATGGAGCATCGACGGCAGGTGATAAATTCAACGTATTTGAAGACGAAAGAGAAGCAAAACAAATTGCTGCAAAACGTACACAATTAATGCGTGAACAATCCGTGAGAACACAACGTCACATCACACTTGCTGAAATTGGACGTCGTATTGCACTTGGACAATTTAAAGAATTAAACATCATCCTTAAAGGAGACGTGGATGGATCTGTAGAAGCATTGTCAAGTTCATTTGCAAAACTTTCTACTGAAGAAATTCAAATCAACATCATCCATAAAGGAGTTGGAGCCATTACAGAAACAGACGTTATGTTGGCTTCTGCATCTGATGCCATCATCATTGGATTTAACGTACGTCCGGCTGGAAATGCACGTCAACTTGCAGACAAAGAAGAAATTGACATCAGAAATTACTCAATCATCTATGATGCAATTGACGACTTGAAAGATGCAATGGAAGGTATGTTATCTCCAGAAATGAAAGAAGAGATTACAGGTACTGCTGAAATTCGTGAAACCTTTAAAATATCTAAAGTGGGAACCATTGCAGGTTGTATGGTTACCGATGGTAAAATCTTCAGAAGTTCTAAAATTAGACTTATTCGTGAAGGAGTGGTTATTTACACAGGTGAACTTTCTACTTTAAAACGTTTCAAAGACGATGTAAAAGAAGTAGCTAAAGGGTACGATTGTGGTATCCAAATCAAAAATTATAACGACATCGAACAACTTGATATCATCGAAGCGTTCCAAGAAGTTATGGTGAAGAAAAAATTGAAATAATAGTTTTAAATACAGTAAAAAATCTCGAGCAATCGGGATTTTTTTTGTTTCAACCTATGTTGATTGTAAGACATCCATAAAGTCGGAACGGTCTATTTCAAATGCTCCCAATAACTCCAGATGATCGTTATGGACTTGGCAGTCTAATAATTTGTAATGGTGTGCTTTTAGATAAAGAATCAAGGCAACAAAAGCCACTTTACTGGCATTAGAAACCAATGAAAACATACTTTCTCCACAAAAAACATGTCCTAAATCGATGCCATACAACCCGCCAACAAGTTGGTTGTTTTGCCATACTTCAAACGAATGAGCGTACCCCATTTCATGTAGTTTGGAATATGAAGCCACAATGTCGTCAGAAATCCAAGTGCCCTGCTGACCCTTTCTAGGAATATTTTGACAATGTAAAATAACCGATTTAAAATGGGTGTTTCTACTCACTCTGAAGGTATTTTTGTTGAGTAGGTTCCGAATGCTTTTTGGAATTTTATACGTTTCTGGAACGACCACCATTCGTTCTGGTGGTGCCCACCAAAG